>NZ_JUUO01000013.1 GCF_001074975.1 Streptococcus pseudopneumoniae
ACATCAGCTTCAGCAAGCACGTCAGCATCAGCAAGCACATCGGCTTCAGCAAGCACATCAGCATCTGAATCAACGTCAGCATCTGAATCAACGTCAGCTTCAGCAAGCACGTCAGCTTCTGAATCAACATCAGCTTCTGGAACGATAAAATCAACAGGTGATTCAGGAAAACAATTACCAAATACTGGTTCAGAAGATTCTAATTCATCTCTACTTTTAGGTGCTTTGGCAGCTATTACTGGTTTAGGTTTGTTTGTAAAACGTAGTAAAGATGAAAGTGAAGATGAAATCTAAGATATCTATGTTATATAGAGTAGTTCTATAAAGGCTAAATAAGAAAAAATCCTGAAAAGTTTAAATTTTCAGGATTTCTTTTTTGAATATTTTCTACAACTATTTTCAAAAAGCAACCTTGTCCATTGTCTGCTGACAGTGGACTTTAAAATACTTTTTCCAGTCCTTGAATCACTTCTTGAAGCTTATCAATAACAGCTTCCAATGTTTGGAAAGC
>NZ_JUUO01000014.1 GCF_001074975.1 Streptococcus pseudopneumoniae
CGACTATATAAGACGGATTTCCACTGATTTCACGCGTTTTTCTCATACTAAAAGCTAGGTTGTGGGAAACTGGAAGTTAGTTTTAGAAGTTATCAAAAAATTTCATAGAAAACTATGTTTATGAAGAAAAAATCGCATTTTCTTGATTTTTAATCCTATTTGCTGTATGATAAGGGAAAAGAAAGGGGGCAGAAATATGGCTTTTACCAATACCCAGATGCGGTCTGCTAGTTTTGGCATTGTTACCAGCTTGCCTGATGATGTTATTGACTCTTTTTGGTATATCATCGACCATTTCTTAAAAAATGTCTTTGAATTGGAGGAAGAACTCGAGTTTCAATTACTCAATAACCAAGGAAAAATTACCTTCCACTTTTCAAGTCAACACCTCCCTACAACCATTGATTTTGACTTTAACCATCCTTTTGACCCTCTTTATCCGCCAAGAGTACTAGTCTTAGACATGGATGGTAGAGAAACTATCCTCCTCCCAGAAGAAAATGACCTATTTTAAAAACTCTAGCTTCTCGGCGCAAACTGCTGAGGAACTAGAGTTTTCTTTTTCTAATAAATGGATCGACTGACAACTAGACCGTTGGGTTTTGTATACTCTAAATCAAGGTAATCCTGATAAGTCCCTGGCACAATGAAACCTTGTGGACTCAATATATCAGTCCCAGCTTTTCCCACGATAGAGTCTGCCAGCAAGACACAATTGGTACTGAGAACAAAGTAGGTCTTAAACTCGGATGAGCTAAATTTATAAAGCGTCGCATCCGCTTCCTGTTTCAGTTGGTAGGAGTAGGTATGTTTGACCTCTCCCTCTCTTCTTTTCATCAACTGAGAGCTTGGTTCCCAAGGAATTAACAGATCTTCTATCTCTGCTAGGCGAGCTTGGATAGCTGCTTTCTGTTGGGCTGTCAAACTCAGACCATAAGCAAACAAAGTCTTCTGACTTTCCCTCTTACAAAGCTCAATGTATTTTTCCCGATTAGCCTTAAACAAAACACCGTCTCCAACCATGCCGAATAAACGCTCCGAGTGAGGATCATACGAACCATAGGAAATAACCTGCCCTTGATAACAAATATCCACATGTCCCATGGCGAGGAAGAAGGAGGTTTCTGAGGTATGGATAAAAATTTCCAGATCAACCGTCTGGTCGTTTTTTCTTTCCGAATGAACTTCCCCTTCTTGGCTTTTATGATTTGCCAGCCACTCATTTAGTTTTCGCAAGGTACTGATAGGAATCAGGGCTGTCACAAAGATCGGCAAGGTCATTCGCATTCGTCGTTTCAGCTTGGGATTGTTTTCTATACTTTCAAAAAAGAAACCGTCCCGGAGGCTACTGACTCCTAGCATGAGCAAGTAAAACCCAAGCAAGAGCAATTCAAAATTCGCTGCATCGTGAAAAGGAGAGATGCTATAAAGACCGAATCCTATCATCCATACAGCATCGAAGAGATGGTGAAGCCGAGGATGAATAGCATTTTTTCGATAGAGAGACCAGGTCACAAGACTAATGCCACCCGTAAACAGCTGGTAGCTCGCAATGACAAAGACTAAGAGATAGAGGGTAAGGTCTTGCAAGA
Source organism: Streptococcus pseudopneumoniae (assembly GCF_001074975.1). GTDB lineage: Bacteria > Bacillota > Bacilli > Lactobacillales > Streptococcaceae > Streptococcus > Streptococcus pseudopneumoniae_D. The sequence continues at coordinate 1,593 of NZ_JUUO01000014.1, forward strand.
TGATAGAGTCAAACACGAGAGCCGCGACCACCAGCTTGGCCAGAGTTACAAAGATATTTTCCCGGCGTTTTTTATCCTGAAACCAGCGAGTCAACAAGTGCCAAACTGCTGACACGGAAAAGTAGCCCATCAGCAACTGGTACCCCATCCGCGGAATAACTTGTCCAAAACAAATCAGGAGAAGCCCTAAAGTAATCGCAAGCAGTCCATCCCCAATGCTCTTCCACTTGCTATAGGTATCGGAAAGTTTAGGCATTTCCTTGCTCGAACTGGTCAACTAAGTAGCGAATTGGTTGTTTTAATGTCGGATGGATAAAATGAGGCGCAATTTCCTGTAAGGACTCAAGGACAAAAAGGCGTTCCGCTATGTAAGGATGAGGCAAGATGAGGTCGTCTGTATAAAGAATCTGGTCCTCCACAAAGAGCAAGTCCAAATCAATCAAACGAGGTCCCCAATGCACTTCTCTCACCCGTCCCATCTCTGACTCAATGGCTAACAAACTTTCTAACAAGACCGGTGCTGGTAACCAGGTTTCCACCTCAACCACTTGATTAGCAAAGCTATCCTGCTCCACTCCGCCCCAAGGCTCCGTCGTTAAGACACTGGACTCTTTAAGAATATGGATGCCACGAGCTCGCAGTTTGTCAATGGCTTGTTCCAAGTTCGCTTGCTTATCCCCCATATTGCTTCCTAGGGCGATAAAGGCCCGTTGCTTGCGACGATGAATGGTTACCGAGCAAGTATCTAATGGCAAATGCACTGGCGCCCAAGGTTTTTTCAGTTCCAGCTTGATTTCTTGGACAAGAGAATAGGTCTCAAAAGTACGTTCTACCAATTTGTAAGCTACCGTTTCAATCAAGTCCTCAGTGGTTTCCTGAAACCAAGTCGTCCACTGCTGACACAATTCTCCATAATGGACAGAGGCTGTTAAATCCAAGTCTGTCGCTGCCTTGGTCATATCATAGGATAGGTTGGCTGAAACGACAAACTTCTGCCCCAATTCTTTCTCACTAGGGAACAGACCATGGTAGGCAAAAATTTCCAAATCCTTAATCTGCAGTTGATCCATAATGATTCCTTTCTAGAAAAATCCGCTTCAAGCGGATTCTTTTTATACTCAATGAAAATCAAAGTGCAAACTAGGAAGCTAGCCGCAGGCTACTCAAAACACTGTTTTGAGGTTGCAGATGGAAGCTGACGTGGTTTGAATTTGATTTTCGAAGAGTATTACAGCCCCATTAAACGATAAGCCTGATCTCGAAGGTCCTTATCTGTTTCAAATAGACCACGAGCTACTGTCGTCAAGGTGGCAGTGCCCGGTTTTCTGACACCACGCATGCTCATACACATATGTTCTGCTTCAATGACAACAAAGGCTCCTTTAGCACCTAGATACTCCATCAAGGCATCGGCCACTTCGATATTCAACCGTTCTTGAATTTGCGGCTTTTTAGAATAAACTTCAACCGTACGGGCTAGCTTAGACAAACCTGCTACACGGCCATCTGGAATATAGGCAATATGCGCTCTACCATAAAATGGCAAGAAATGGTGCTCACACATGGTATGGAAAAAGATATCCTTTTCTACCACCATGTTATCATCGATAATCTCAAAGGATTTTGACAAATGTTCCTCCGCTGTTTGACCAAGACCTGAAAAAATCTCTTGGTACATACGGGCTACACGAGCAGGTGTTTCCTGCAAGCCCTCGCGGTTAGCGTCCTCTCCGACAGCCTCGATAATCATTTTTACAGCTGCTTCAATCTTTTGTGTATCCATTTTCATTCTTCCTCTCCATCAGATAGGCTCTCACTTGGCTCAAGAAATACAAGGAACCTGTGACAATCCTAATTGTTTTTTTCTCTTCTGTTTTATCTATCAATTTCTGCTCTAGAAAATCCTGCCAACTTTGGTAGCTGAGATTTCTAGATTTGGCTGCCTCTTTCAGCACGCTTTCATCAGTTGCCCGACTATCATCAAAATGTGTCAGGGTAAGCTCAGTATCTGGCATTCTCTCCAGTAAATCCAAAATATCTTCCAAAGCCTTGGTTTTGATACAAGTAAAGAGGATTTCCTTATGATAATCCGCAAAACGTTCTTGCAAGCTTGCTATTAAAGCCTTGATAGCATGGGGATTGTGGGCCCCATCCAAAATCATCAAGGGTTCTCTAGACACAACTTCCAAACGCCCCAGCCAACCTGTTTCTTCCAAGGCTTGAGCAAGCAAGGTATTCTCAGGAAATTTTCGACCCTCTTCTTGACAAAAAGTATCAAGTAAAGCTAGAGCCATCCCAGCATTCTCTATCTGGTGCAAACCGAGCAGACCAGTCTGGAAGCGACCTTGTCTGACAGAACTGGTATAGTCAAATGCTTCACCCGTTACCACACTCTCTTGGTGACTGACATGATAATTTGCCCCGTAGGCAAGTCTCGATGCATCTTTCTCTTCCGCAATGCGGTCAATCACAGCCAAAGCTTCTGGAGCGATACGGCCTGTCACCAGGGGAATACCTTGTTTGATAATACCAGCTTTCTGCTCTGCTATAGCTTCCAAGGTATCACCAAGTAGGGCTACATGGTCCAGTCCAATAGTCGTGATGCCTGTTAGAATAGGCTGGCAGACATTGGTACTATCCAAGAGTCCACCCATGCCCACTTCCATGATAGCCACATCTACTTGCTCTGAGGCAAAGTAGTCATAGGCTATGGCTGTGATAATCTCAAACTCGGTTGTGCCCTGTAAATTAGCGGCCGCTTCTCCCTCCAGCAAAGACTGATAGTCTGCCATGAGGGTTTCTAGCTTCGCTTCTGGGATAGATTCCCCATTGATGCTAATCTGGTCTGTATAATGAATGAGATAGGGGGAGCTAAAAACACCAACTCTCAGCCCTAGCTTTTCTAGCATATTTTTCAAAAAAGCAATGGTCGAGCCCTTACCATTGGTTCCTCCGATATGGATGACCTTGAGTTTGAGATGGGGATTTCCGCGCAAAGCTAACAGTTCCAACATTCGTTCCAAGCCAAAATGCGGTTGATCCGTCCGATAGTGAGCAATCCACTGATTATTTTCAAATTCTTTCATCTTATTTATATTGTTTTAAATCTAGATTTTCCGCTTCATCAGCCAGACGAATAGCGGAGGCAATTTCAACCGCCATCTTGTGACTAGCTACGTCATGCACTCGCACCACTTCTACACCCTGTCTCGCAGCGATACTAGTTACATGAGCCGAAGCCGTATCTCGATTGCGGAAACCAAGTTCTGTCTCAGGATTGACTTCAAAACCACTTTCTTCAAGGATATTGATGACAAATCGCTTGCGCGACACTCCAAGAAAGATTGGATATCCTTTCTGATATAGTTTATCCAAATCCCGTAAAAGAAGCAGATTTTCTTTCTTGGTCAAACCAAAGCCAATTCCTGGGTCCAACAGGATATTTTCTTGTGCAATTCCAACTTGATTTGCTCTCGCTAGTGCTCGTTCAAAGAAAGTCTCCATCAAGTCTTCGATTGGCAATTTTTCAAAGTCAACTAACTCTTCCACTGTAAAAGCTTGACCAAAACCAAAATGAGGGAAGATGAGCGAGCTAGGATGCTGAGGTCGTGCCATGACTGGATTAAACATAATGACTACTTTCGCTCCAGCCTTAGCAACCACATGGGCCATTTTTTCATCACCCATGAGACCAGTGATATCATTGACTAGATTGGCACCAGCAGCCAAAGCAGCCTCTGCTACCTGACTCTTCCAAGTATCAATAGAGATGAGGACATCACTTTCCTTGCGAATCGCTTTAATCACTGGAACAACACGCTGGATTTCCTCTTCTATCTCAACATAACTACTTCCCGGCCGAGGCCGAGTCGATTCTCCGCCGATATCGAGCATACTGGCTCCTTCTGCTATCAATTTACGAGCCTGCTGGAGTGCCTGCTCAAGCGCAAAAAATTGACCACCGTCCGAAAAGGAGTCTGGGGTTACATTGATAATTCCGCAAATAGCTGTCTTTGCATGATTGGCTTTACTTGACATATCGGTCACTCCCTCAAGGCTTTTCATCATATTATTTCTCTATTTTACCATAAAAAGAAAAATATGGACACGATTGCATTCATCTTTCTCCCAGTCGAAGCAAGAAATTGTCAAAAATCTTAAACAGAAATCCCTAATGTCCGACTCATGATCACCATAAGAGCCAACAAACAGAAAGCAACCCCATTCACAATCATGTGAAGTAAGATAGACATTTCCAAACGTTGGGTCTTGTAAGCCGTCCAAGACAGAACGATCGACATACCTCCATAAATCAATAAAGAAGGTAAATTACTTGGTTGATGCAATAAAGCAAAGACAATCGTACCTACTACAAATCCCAAGTTCTCTTTTCCTCGGAAAATCTTTTTAGGAACAATCCCACGGCACAAGATTTCCTCACAAATTGGAGCAAGCAAGGCCAACAAGAAGAAACTGGAAATCAGAGAACTATTCTGAACCATATCGTTAATCTGAGACTGGTTACTTGTTGTCGTCTCATTTGACAGTTGTAACAAGATAGATCCAAGTATATTTGACCCGATAATAACTAAATAACTCAAGCCCAAACGTGCCAAATCCTTCGCTCTAAAAAAAGAAAAATTAAAACTTGCTAACTGCGTTTTACGAGCTCCAATAATAAATAGTGCCAGAACTACAATCGAAATACCAGCAACTATCAGTCCTGACTGTAACAGTGGTACTGCATTTAAAGTTAAAATAGCAGTAACCCCTAAAGGAATCTGATATAAAATTGTCGCTAGCAAGAAGATCAAAATCCATCCTGCACGATTCAACAATTCTCTCCACATACTTTTCTCTTCCATCATTCATCTCCTAGACTTTGTATTAAAAAAAGGGGGAAATCCCCCTGGGTAATTCTATTATAGGGCCATGCTGATGTAGTTCAGGATAAACAAGGCATCCAAAATCCAAATCATTACATGAACATCTTTAGCTTGACCTTTAACAATTTTAGTCAAAGTGTAAGTCAAGAAACCAACTGCAATCCCTTGAGTGATAGAGTAGCTGAATCCCATAAAGATAGATGTGAAGAAAGCAGGAACTGCTTCAGACATATCATCCCAATGAATATTTTTCAAGCTACCAAGCATCATAATCCCAACAATAATCAAGATTGGAGCTGTAGCAGATGAAGGTACGATAGCGAGAAGTGGGCTAAAGAAACTTGAAATCGCGAAACAGATAGCCACAACCAAGGCTGTCAAACCAGTACGTCCACCTGCACCGATACCAGCAGCAGACTCAACATAAGTCGTTACGTTCGAAGTACCAGCGATGGCACCAATTGAAGTACCAATCAAGTCAGAGTAAAGAGCCTTGTCCAACTTAGCTGATTGGTGATTTTCACCATTTGTCGCTACGATACCAACCTTTTCACCGGTACCAATCAAGGTACCAATTGTGTCAAAAATATCTGTCAATGAGAAGGCAAGAATAGCCATAAGGGTTTCAGGTAAGCGAGCTGTATCTGAAATCAAAGCTCCCAAACCTTCTGAACCAAGAGCTGCACCAAAGATTGTCTTCAAATCTTCAAAAGCCGCACCAACATGATTATTAGCAAAATCGATACCTGACAAATCAACCAAACCAACTGCGATAGCAAGAACAGTTGTTGTCAAGATAGAAAGGATAATTCCCCCTTTAATCCCTTTAATAACAAAGAAGATTGTAATAGCAAGTCCTGCAAGAGCCACTAAAACAGCTGGGTTATTAAAGCTGACCAATCCTGGAACTGCTGAAGCATTTGCTGTAATCGCTGCTTGAGCCTTGTCAGCTCCTTCTCCTGCAACCGTATAATTTCCTGGATCGATAGAGAATTTCAAAAGCCCAGCATTCTTAATTCCCACGTAGGCAAGAAAGACACCGATACCAGCTGAAATAGCTGAACGAAGGGCGTTTGGAATCGATTCAATGATCATTTTACGAACATTTGTCAAGGTAATAATCAATGAGATAATTCCACAGATAAAGACCATAGCCAAGGCTTCTTGCCAAGAATAACCGAGTCCAAATACGACTGTAAATGTAAAGAAGGCGTTAAGACCCATACCTGGCGCTTGAGCATAAGGTAAGTTAGCATAGAAGGCCATCATCAGGGTACCAGCAACTGCACCGATAATCGTTGCGAGGAATACACCCTGAGCAGGCATTCCTGTTTGCGAAAGAATTTGTGGGTTTACAAAGAGAATATAACTCATTGCAAAGAAAGTTGTTAAACCAGCGAGAACCTCTGTACGAACGTCTGTACCGTTCTCTTTTAGTTTAAATAATTTGTCCATTATCAATCTCCTTTTAATTTTTACGAACAATAATAGAATTATATCATTTATCATTCACTTTTTCAATATCTTTGTTTGATTTATTTAAGAATTTGATGAAATTTCTTTTTTTGTTTCGAATCTGCTTTTCTGCCTGCTTTTTGTTATAATAGTAGACATCTTATCTGAAAAGACACTAGAAAGGTCCCTATGACGAAAAAAATTATTGCAGTTGACCTGGATGGAACCCTGCTCAACTCGGACAGTCAGATTTCTGACTTTACCAAAGAAACTATTAAAAAAGTTGCTGAAAAAGGCCATCAGGTTATTATTACGACAGGTCGCCCTTACCGTATGTCAAAAGATTTTTACCGTGAACTAGGCTTAAACACTCCTATGATTAATTTCAACGGCTCCCTTACTCATTTACCAAACCAAGTTTGGGATTTTGAAAAGTGTTTGACTGTAGACAAAAAATATCTTTTAGATATGGTTCGACGTTCAGAGGACATTCAAGCCGATTTTATCGCTGGAGAATATCGTAAAAAATTCTACATTACAAATCCTAATGAAAAAATTGCCAATCCTAAACTATTTGGTGTAGAAGCTTTCCAGCCTGAAGATCAATTTCAGCCTGAGTTGGTAACCAAGGATCCTAACTGTATTCTTTTACAGACCAGAGCCAGTGACAAATATGCCTTGGCAAAAGAAATGAACGCCTTCTACCAGCATCAACTGTCCATCAATACCTGGGGAGGTCCGCTCAATATCCTTGAGTGTACTCCAAAAGGTGTCAATAAGGCCTTTGCTTTGGACTACTTGCTCAAGGTAATGAACCGTGACAAAAAAGATTTGATTGCTTTTGGAGATGAACACAATGATACCGAAATGCTCGCTTTTGCAGGGAAGGGCTATGCCATGAAAAATGCCAATCCAGACCTGCTCCCCTATGCAGATGAGCAAATTGCCCTGACCAATGACCAAGATGGGGTTGCCAAAACCCTGCAAGACTTATTCTTATAGTCCATTCTGACCAGCTTGCGAGCTGGTCTTTGTGCTCTTTTCACAGTCTCATCAACCAGTTAATCGATTGTTCTATTTTTTGCCTCCAAAACCTTGGAAAAGGCTTTCTTTTGTGATATACTTCACATATAAATACAAGAGAGCTCGTCGTACTCGACTCTGTTGACACAAAATCAATCCAGTCCTGTTTCTCCTGCTCTCAGTTAATATCAAGGAGGATAGCTATGAAAGCTGTTGTTGTAAATCCAGAAAGCACTGGTGTTGCTGTTGAAGAAAAAGTACTCCGTCCACTTGAAACTGGGGAAGCACTTGTAGAAATTGAATACTGCGGTGTTTGCCACACTGACCTCCACGTTGCCCATGGTGACTTTGGTCAAGTACCAGGACGTGTCCTAGGTCACGAAGGTGTTGGTATCGTTAAAGAAATTGCCCCAGATGTGAAAAGCCTTAAAGTCGGCGACCGCGTCAGCGTTGCTTGGTTCTTTGAAGGATGTGGCACTTGCGAATACTGTACAACTGGTCGCGAAACCCTTTGCCGTACAGTGAAAAATGCCGGCTACTCAGTAGACGGTGGTATGGCTGAACAATGTATCGTAACTGCAGACTATGCTGTTAAAGTTCCTGACGGACTTGATCCAGCCCAAGCCTCTTCTATCACATGTGCTGGTGTAACAACCTATAAAGCTATTAAAGAGGCCAAAGTTGAACCAGGCCAATGGGTTGTCCTTTACGGTGCTGGTGGACTTGGTAACCTAGCTGTTCAATACGCTAAAAAAGTATTCAATGCTCATGTCATCGCCGTTGATATCAACAATGACAAACTTGCCCTTGCAAAAGAAGTGGGTGCGGACATTGTTATTAACGGCCTCGAAGTTGAAGATGTACCTGGACTCATCAAGGAAAAAACTGATGGTGGAGCTCATTCAGCTGTCGTAACTGCTGTATCTAAAGTTGCCTTCAACCAGGCTGTTGACTCAGTTCGTGCTGGTGGTCGCGTTGTCGCTGTCGGCCTTCCTTCTGAAATGATGGAACTCAGCATCGTGAAAACCGTTCTAGATGGAATCCAAGTCATCGGTTCTCTCGTTGGAACTCGTAAAGACTTGGAAGAAGCCTTCCAATTCGGTGCAGAAGGTTTAGTAGTTCCAGTTGTTCAAAAACGTCCAATAGAAGATGCCGTAGCCATTTTCGACGAAATGGAAAAAGGTCAAATCCAAGGACGTATGGTACTCGACTTCACCCACTAATCTATTAGAAACCTATTTTAAAAGTTGGAATGCGCTTCCAACTTTTTTATATTAAATTTTTAAATAGGGATTCAAAAAATTCCTCAAAAACTTACTATATCAACATTTACAAAGAAAACCTTTTTAATTTTTTATGATAAATAGTTGCTTTTTATATGAAAACGGTTTATACTTAAAAAGTCTTAAAGTTTTCTTAAATGAAAACTGAAACAACAAAAAGGAGGAATGACAATAATGAGTATCGGAATCATTATTGCGAGCCACGGCGAGTTTGCTGCGGGTATTCATCAGTCAGGATCTATGATCTTTGGTGAACAAGAAAAGGTTCAGGTTGTAACCTTTATGCCAAACGAAGGTCCTGATGATCTATACGCTAAGTTTAATAACGCTGTTGCTGCATTTGACGCAGAAGATGAGGTTCTAGTTTTGGCTGACCTTTGGAGTGGATCTCCATTCAACCAAGCTAGTCGCGTGATGGGAGAAAATCCTGAGCGTAAGTTTGCCATCATCACAGGACTTAACTTACCGATGTTAATTCAAGCCTACACAGAGCGCCTCATGGACGCTACAGCAGGTGTGGAAAAAGTCGCTGCGAATATTATCAAAGAAGCCAAAGATGGAATCAAGGCTCTTCCAGAAGAGCTCAACCCAGTTGAGGAAGTGGCAAGCGCCGCATCTGCTCCAGTTGCCCAAGCCGCTATTCCAGAAGGAACTGTCATCGGAGATGGAAAACTCAAAATCAACCTTGCTCGCCTAGACACTCGTCTACTTCACGGTCAGGTTGCTACTGCTTGGACTCCAGATTCAAAAGCAGACCGTATCATCGTTGCTTCAGATAACGTTGCCAACGACGATCTTCGTAAAGAATTGATTAAACAAGCAGCTCCTAACGGAGTAAGAGCCAATGTTGTACCAATCCAAAAATTGATTGAGGTTTCAAAAGACCCACGTTTTGGAGAAACACATGCCCTTATCTTGTTTGAAACACCTCAAGATGCCCTTCGTGCAATTGAAGGTGGCGTGCCAATCAAGACTCTTAACGTAGGATCAATGGCTCACTCAACTGGTAAAACAATGATCAACAACGTTTTGTCTATGGATAAAGAAGATGTTGCTACATTTGAAAAAATGCGTGACCTCGGTGTTGAATTTGACGTACGTAAAGTACCAAACGACACGAAAAAAGATTTGTTTGACTTGATTAGCAAAGCTAACGTTCAATAATAGACATCAATAACTATCGAAGAATTATAAGAAAATTTTTCACTTTATATAATTAAATAGAAAAGGAATAAAACCATGTCAGATATTTCAATTATTTCTGCTGTCTTGGTTGTAGTTGTTGCCTTCCTTGCAGGTCTTGAAGGTATCCTCGACCAATTCCAATTCCATCAACCAATCGTCGCATGTACCCTTATCGGTCTTGTAACAGGTAACCTTGAAGCAGGTGTTATGCTTGGTGGATCACTTCAAATGATTGCCCTTGGTTGGGCAAATATCGGAGCTGCCGTAGCTCCTGACGCTGCTCTTGCATCTGTTGCTGCAGCAATCATCTTGATTAAAGGCGGTAACTTTACTACTGAAGGTATCGCCGTTGCAACAGCAACAGCTATCCCTCTTGCCGTAGCTGGACTTTTCCTAACTATGATTGTTCGTACAATCTCAGTTGGTTTGGTTCACACTGCTGATGCTGCTGCTAAAGAAGGAAATATTGCAGCTGTTGAACGTGCTCACTTTATCGCACTTCTTCTTCAAGGTCTTCGTATTGCTATCCCTGCTGCCTTCCTTATCGCTATCCCAGCTTCTGCCGTTCAAGATGCTCTTAAATTGATGCCAGACTGGTTGAATGGTGGTATGGCTGTCGGTGGTGCTATGGTCGTTGCCGTTGGTTACGCTATGGTTATCAACATGATGGCAACTCGTGAAGTATGGCCATTCTTCGCAATCGGTTTTGCTTTTGCTGCCATTTCTCAATTGACTTTGATTGCCCTTGGTGTAGTCGGTGTTGCCCTTGCCTTCATCTACCTTAACCTTTCAAAACAAGGTGGTAACGGTGGCGGAGGAGCTGCAACTTCTAACGACCCAATCGGTGATATCCTAGAAGACTACTAGAAAGGGGAACAATCATGACTGAAAAACTTCAATTATCAAAATCAGATCGTAAAAAAGTTTGGTGGCGTTCACAATTCCTTCAAGGTTCTTGGAACTACGAGCGTATGCAAAACTTGGGTTGGGCTTATTCATTGATCCCAGCTATCAAAAAATTGTACACTACTAAAGAAGACCAAGCTGCTGCTCTTGAGCGTCACCTTGAGTTCTTCAACACTCACCCATACGTAGCTGCTCCAATCATGGGGGTTACTCTTGCACTTGAAGAAGAACGTGCTAACGGTGTTGAAATCGACGACGCTGCTATCCAAGGGGTTAAAATCGGTATGATGGGACCTCTTGCTGGTATCGGTGACCCAGTATTCTGGTTTACAGTTCGTCCTATCCTTGGAGCTCTTGGTGCATCACTTGCTGCATCTGGTAACTTGGTTGGCCCACTTCTCTTCTTCTTCGGATGGAATGCGATCCGTATGGCCTTCCTATGGTACACACAAGAATTTGGTTACAAAGCTGGATCTGAAATCACTAAAGACATGTCTGGTGGTATCTTGAAAGACATCACTAAAGGAGCTTCTATCCTTGGTATGTTCATCCTTGCTGTTCTTGTACAACGTTGGGTATCGATCAACTTCACTGTTAACCTTCCTGGTAAACAATTGGCTGAAGGTGCCTACATCAACTTCCCAGAAGGACCTGTATCAGGTGCTGAATTGAAAGGTATCCTTGGTCAAGCACTTGGTGGATTGAGCTTAGACAAGATTCAACCACAAACTCTCCAAGGTCAGTTGAACTCATTGATTCCAGGATTGATGGGACTTCTCCTTACTTTCCTTTGCATGTGGTTGCTTAAGAAAAAAGTATCTCCAATTACAATCATCCTTGCTCTCTTTGCAGTAGGTATCGCAGCTCGTTTCTTCGGTATCATGTAATCTTGGTGAGAATGTACAAACAAAAAAAGAATCAGGTTTATCACCTGATTCTTTTGGCTCTTTGTCAAATAGTGTTGATGAAGAACCTAATGAAAAAAGAATCCAACAAAAATTGGACTACCTGTCTCCGGTTGAATACCGAAGACGGTAGCCCTAGGGTGTTTTTATTAAATTCTCACTTTTTGGGGTCAGTCCCTAAGCCTGATAGTAATTTTTTGTTCATACTATTCCCCTTTAGTCATTTACTACTTTAAGTTGCATTGCTTTAGCTACTTCTTCTGCCTTTGATCCCTTAGGTGTATGGATTTCTACATCTGGGTTACAGTTATCCACAAAATAGAAGTATTCTGTAATTTCTGTTACACTTGCTGGAATTGTAATAGATTTAATTGATGATGTCCCCCAAAATACTAATGTTCCAATACTCTTTGTTCCTTCTGGGAATACAACTGATTCTAATGAACTATCAGAGTTGAAAACATCATCTTCTACTGTTTCTATTGACTTACCAAAGTGGACATACTTTAACTTATTGTCAATCGTAAACGCACCTTTTCCAATATATCGTACTGTATCTGGTAAAACGATTGCCTCACAATGTTTCAAGTTCGCAAGACCACGTTCTCCAATTGCGATAACAGGTTTACCTTTAATTTCCTTTGGTACACGAACAACCTTATCGTCAGAAGTACAACTATAGATGACATAACCTTCTCCCCATAAATATACGCATGTTAATATATTAATATATTTAAGGATTTATAACTATAGTTCCTTAATTTTCCCAGTAAAAAAACGAAAGGCACCACAAGTTATTTGTGTGTTTTCTTTAAACGATTCATGTACTTCTGTCGCAACTTCTCACCCGCCTTTAATTGCGGTTGCGATAGATTGAGGACCTAAATATGCATCCCCTGTTATTAGTTCATTTCTATTGTATTCTGATGTTGACCGAAAGTCAAATTTTTACCTTTCATCTAGAACACTAAAGTCTACTTTTGTTCAATTGCTGCAACGACAAGGTCACATGGAATAATATGTTCACTACCTGCCACTTCATGCGTTGATCTTCTTCCACTTTCATCTGATTCACCAAGTTCCATTGTAATAACCTTTACACCAGTTACTTTCCCACTCTCATCACGCAATACTTCTTTAATATTCTCTAAGAAATGGAATGTAACACCTTCATTGTGTGCATCTTTGATTTGTAGTGTAGCTTCTAGTATATTGTTCATATGGTCATCATTCTTTTGTTTTAGGTTTCAGCGCTTTTAATATAATGGATGTTGGCCTTTTTGTATACACTAAAA
>NZ_JUUO01000015.1 GCF_001074975.1 Streptococcus pseudopneumoniae
CAAAGAGCAAACTAGGAAGCTAGCCGCAGGCTGTACTTGAGTACGGCAAGGTGAAGCTGACGTAGTTTGAATTTGATTTTCGAAGAGTATGAGATTTCGCAGAAATGAAAACAGCCCTCAGAGGGCTGTTCAATACGATTGAATCTTAACTTAAATCGCAAACAAGTCATTCAAGTTCTCAGCCAAGGTTGGATGAGTGAAGATTTGTTTTGTGAAGTAAGTGTAAGGAATCTTGTTATCCATAGCAACAGTGATGATGTTGATGATTTCTTGAGAACCTTCTGAGAAGATGCTTGCTCCAAGAATTTCTTTTGTTTCAGTATTAACAACAGCTTTGAAAGCTCCGCGAAGATCTCCATTTACGTGACCACGAGGCATTGCTGCAACAGGGATTTCCTTAACAGCGTATGGAAGTTTCAAATCAGCTGCTTGGCTTTCAGTCAAACCAACTTGTGAAAGTGCAGGTGTGATAAACATGGTGTTTGGAACATTGAGACGGTCTTCAAGTGTGTAGCTGCCATCTCCAGCAAGGTAGCTGTAAACAACACGGAAGTCATCAAGTGAAATGTAAGTAAATTGAAGGCCACCGTTGACATCTCCAACTGCAAAGACACCAGGAACGTTTGTTTGACAGTGTTTGTCTACTTTAATAGCACCACGTTCAGTTAGTTCAATATCTGTATTTTCAAGTTGAAGTGGTTCTACATTTGGTTTACGTCCAGTTGAGTAGAGAAGGGCGTCGAAACGGTAAGTTTCGTGTTCAGTTACGAGTAGAACTTGGTCACCGTCGTTTTTGATTTCAGTAGTGCGGATATTTTGAAGCAATTCAATACCGTCTTCTTCCATGTATTGTTTAGCAAGTGCTGCGATGGAAGGTTCTGCACGAGGTAGGAAAGTATCCAAGGCATCTAGGACAGTAACCTTGCTTCCAAGTTTGTTGTAAAGACCAGCAAATTCAAGACCGATATTTCCGCCACCAAGGATTCCAAGTTTTTCAGGCAATTTGTCCAAGTTTTGGATGCCTGTTGAGTCAAAGACGTTCTTGCTTGTAGCAAGTCCAGGGATTGGCAAGACGTTTGAAACAGCACCAGTGTTGATGACGATTGTTTCAGCAGTCAGTTCTTGTTTTTCATCACCAGCTTGGATTTCAATGACTTTATTTGAAAGGAAGTGAGCTTCTGCATCAAAGATATCTACGCCTGTACCTGCAACAGTAGCATAGTTTTTACCATTGAGGCGACCAGTGATAGTATTTTTGGTAGCAATCACTTCTTCAAAAGACAAGTCTTTCTCAGCAGCAACTAGCAAAGTTTTAGTTGGGATACAACCAATGTTGATACAAGTTCCACCGTACATAGCTTTACTACGTTCAACGAGGGCAACTTTTTTGCCAGCTGAAGCCAATTTACCAGCTAGTGTTTTACCAGCTTTACCAAATCCGATAACGATTAAATCATAAGTTAACATTTAGAATTCCTCCTTTTCGACTTTCATTCTAGCACAAGAAAAAAACTTTTGCACAATTCTGCTACGCTTTAAAAAAGTTTATGAAATAGTGGAAATTTCAGCCTCATTTTCTCAAAAAATCGTTTACATGACTTTATCGATGGATTGGGCTATCTTTTGTTCTGGTCTTGTGTTATACTAGATAGGTTGCAAAGAAAACAGTACTTTTCTTTTGTGGAAAAGAAGCAACACGATTTTGTATCCAGTATATGAAAATACGTCATAAAAAGAAAAGTATAAACTAAGCCCTATAGGGTGGCTTCGCACCACCTTTAGAAAGAAGAATAACGTGAAATTTAATGAATTAAACTTGTCTGCTGATTTGCTAGCAGAGATTGAAAAAGCTGGTTTTGTAGAAGCCAGTCCTATCCAAGAACAAACTATTCCCTTGGCTCTAAAAGGCAAGGACGTTATCGGTCAAGCTCAGACTGGTACAGGGAAAACAGCAGCTTTTGGCTTGCCTACCCTTGAAAAAATCCGTACAGAAGAAGCGACCATCCAAGCCTTGGTCATCGCTCCAACTCGTGAACTAGCTGTCCAAAGTCAGGAGGAACTCTTCCGTTTTGGTCGTAGTAAGGGAGTCAAAGTCCGCTCAGTATATGGCGGCTCAAGCATTGAAAAACAAATTAAGGCTCTTAAATCGGGTGCCCATATCGTGGTGGGAACACCTGGTCGTCTATTAGACTTGATCAAACGCAAGGCCTTGAAATTACAAGATATTGAAACACTTATCCTTGACGAAGCGGATGAAATGCTCAACATGGGCTTCCTTGAAGATATCGAAGCGATCATCTCTCGTGTCCCTGAAAACCGTCAAACCCTACTCTTCTCAGCAACTATGCCAGATGCCATTAAACGTATCGGTGTTCAGTTTATGAAAGAGCCTGAGCATGTCAAGATTGCTGCCAAGGAATTGACGACAGAATTGGTTGACCAATACTATCTCCGTGTCAAAGAGCAAGAAAAATTTGATACTATGACTCGTCTTATGGATGTGGAACAACCAGAACTTGCTATTGTATTTGGTCGTACTAAACGCCGTGTGGATGAATTGACTCGTGGACTTAAAATCCGTGGCTTCCGTGCAGAAGGAATTCATGGTGATTTGGACCAAAACAAACGTCTTCGTGTCCTTCGTGATTTTAAAAACGGTAATCTGGATGTTCTAGTTGCGACGGACGTTGCAGCGCGTGGCTTGGATATTTCAGGTGTGACCCATGTCTACAACTACGATATTCCACAAGATCCTGAAAGTTATGTTCACCGTATCGGGCGTACAGGTCGTGCTGGTAAATCAGGTCAGTCTATTACCTTCGTTTCACCTAATGAAATGGGTTACCTCCAAATCATCGAGAACTTGACAAAGAAACGCATGAAAGGTCTCAAACCTGCAAGTGCAGAAGAAGCCTTCCAAGCTAAAAAGCAAGTAGCTCTTAAGAAAATCGAACGTGATTTTGCTAATGAGGAGATTCGTAGAAACTTTGAGAAGTTTGGCAAGGATGCTCGTCAATTGGCCTCAGAATTCAGCCCTGAAGAATTGGCCATGTATATTCTCAGCTTAACAGTTCAGGATCCAGATAGTCTTCCTGAAGTGGAGATTGCGCGTGAAAAACCACTGCCGTTTAAACCATCAGGTAATGGCTTCGGTGGTAAAGGTAAGGGAGGTCGTGGAGGCCGTCGTGGGGACGACCGTCGAGACCGTGATCGCCGTGGCAATGGTCGTCGTGATGATTTCAAAAAAGGAAGTCGTGGCAATGATCGTTTTGATAAGGAAAAACGTTACCGTAAGGATAATAAAAAACCACGCAATACTTCAAGCGAAAAGCAAACAGGCTTTGTTATTCGTAACAAGGGCGACAAATAAGAAAAAGCGGTTCAAAATGAATCGCTTTTTTATATAAGGAGACCAAGGGTGAAAGAAGATGGTGATAGCAAAGGATAGGTGAAATGGAAAGGTATTATCCATCCATCTTTTTATGATAATATAATATCAAAGATAAATTAGTTTGTCAATGATAAAAATCTATTTTTCTAAAATATTTCAGCTAGTCTAAATTGCAATTAAATAAGCAATTTTCAGATAATAATTGAAAATTCAAGCTTTTTATGTTATAATGATAGCGATTAAATTCGAGGTGAAAAATGGCACATTTATTAGAAAAAACAAGAAAAATTACTTCTATCCTGAAGCGCTCAGAGGAGCAGTTGCAGGAAGAACTTCCCTACAATGCGATTACCCGTCAACTGGCAGATATTATTGATTGTAATGCTTGTATCGTAAATAGCAAAGGACGTCTCCTTGGCTATTTTATGCGTTATAAGACCAATACAGATCGTGTAGAGCAATTCTTCCAAACTAAGATTTTCCCAGATGACTACATTCAAGGTGCGAATATGATCTACGATACAGAAGCCAATCTGACAGTTGATCATGATTTAAGTATTTTCCCTGTGGAAAGTCGTGCCGACTTTCCAGATGGTTTGACGACCATTGCACCGATTCATGTATCAGGGATTCGCCTTGGTTCTTTGATTATTTGGCGTAATGATAAAAAATTTGAAGATGAGGATTTGATCCTTGTTGAGATTGCCAGTACCGTTGTTGGGATTCAGCTTCTTAACTTCCAACGAGAAGAAGATGAGAAAAATATCCGTCGCCGTACTGCCGTCACCATGGCAGTCAACACCCTTTCTTATTCAGAACTCCGTGCTGTTTCAGCGATTTTAGGGGAATTAAATGGAAATGAAGGGCAGTTAACTGCGTCTGTGATTGCAGACCGTATCGGTATTACCCGTTCTGTGATTGTCAATGCTCTTCGTAAACTTGAATCTGCGGGAATTATTGAAAGTCGCTCACTTGGAATGAAGGGAACCTACCTTAAGGTCTTGATTTCAGATATTTTTGAAGAAGTGAAGAAAAGAGATTACTAATGACTAAAGCTTTGATTTCGATTGATTATACAGAAGATTTTGTTGCCGACAGTGGTAAATTGACAGCAGGTGCTCCAGCTCAAGCTATTTCGGAAGCCATCAGCAAGGTGACTCGGTTAGCTTTTGAACGTGGAGATTACATCTTCTTTATCATCGATGCTCATAAAGAAAACGATTGTTTCCATCCAGAAAGCAAGCTATTTCCTCCTCACAATTTGATTGGGACTAGTGGACGCAATTTATATGGAGATTTGGGGACCTTTTATCAAGAGCATGGTTCAGACAGTCGTGTATTTTGGATGGATAAACGCCATTACTCAGCTTTTTCAGGAACTGACCTAGATATTCGTTTGAGAGAGCGTCGAGTGTCTACAGTTATCTTAACAGGAGTCTTGACGGATATCTGTGTCCTGCATACAGCTATAGATGCCTATAATCTAGGATATGATATCGAGATTGTTCAATCAGCTGTTGCTTCTATATGGCCTGAAAATCATCAATTTGCTCTAGGACACTTCAAAAATACACTTGGAGCTAAGTTAGTAGATGAAAAGCTAAATGAAATTTCAGAGTAATTTAGTTGATGAAATGAAAAAATTTGAAAAAAAGTGTTGACAAGCATCCCAAAAGTTGATATACTAGTAAAGTAATCGACGCGGGGATGGCGGAATTGGCAGACGCGCAGGACTAAGGATCCTGTGACCGCTTTAGGTCGTGAGGGTTCAAGTCCCTCTCTCCGCATAGGATAAGAGTTAGCTTAGGCTAGCTCTTTTTTTCATCTGATTTAAGTAGAGCAAAAAATTTTGGCTCTTTTTTTGTATTTCATAAACATTTCATATTTGGATTTTATAATAGTCTTACAAATATGGAGGTGACAAATGAATCCAATCCAAAGAGCTTGGGCTTATGTCAGCAGAAAGCGGCTGAGAAGTTTTATTTTATTTCTGATTTTATTTGTCCTATTGGGCGGAATTTCAGCCTGTTTGACTCTGATGAAGTCCAACAAAACAGTGGAAACCAATCTATACAAATCACTCAACACATCTTTTTCTATTAAGAAGATAGAAAATGGTCAGACTTTCAAGCTGTCGGACCTAGCATCTGTAAGCAAGATTAAGGGGCTGGAAAATGTCTCTCCTGAACTCGAGACGGTCGCAAAACTAAAAGACAAGGAAGCGGTGAGTGGCGAGCAGAGCGTGGAACGTGATGATTTGTCAGCTGCGGACAAGAACTTAGTTAGCTTAACGGCTCTTGAAGATTCGTCTAAGGATGTGACCTTTACCAGCTCAGCTTTCAATTTAAAAGAAGGGCGACACCTTCAAAAAGGGGATTCAAAGAAAATTCTCATCCACGAAGAGTTGGCTAAGAAGAATGGACTGTCTATTAAGGACAAGATTTCCTTAGATGCAGGTCAAGCTGAGGGCACAAGTGGTCAAACAGTTGAGTTTGAAATTGTCGGCATCTTTTCTGGTAAAAAACAAGAGAAATTCACAGGCTTGTCTTCCGACTTCAGTGAAAACCAGGTCTTCACAGACTATGAAAGTAGCCAAACCCTTTTGGGTAATGGTGAACCTCAAGTCAGTGCAGCTCGCTTCTATGTAGAAAATCCTAGGGAAATGGACGGACTTATGAAGCAGGTGGAAAACTTGTTCTTGGAAAATCAAGGCTACCAAGTCGAGAAGGAAAACAAGGCTTTTGAACAAATCAAAGACTCAGTTGCAACCTTCCAAACCTTTCTGACCATTTTCCTTTATGGGATCATGATAGCAGGAGCAGGAGCCTTAATTCTGGTCTTGTCTCTCTGGTTGAGAGAAAGGGTCTACGAGGTGGGAATTTTACTTGCACTTGGAAAAGGCAAGAGCTCAATCTTCCTACAGTTCTGTTTAGAGGTAGTTTTGGCATCTCTTGGAGCTTTGCTTCCAGCATTTGTTGCAGGAAATGCTATCACAACTTACCTACTCCAAACTCTATTAGCAAGTGGAGATCAGACAGCCTTACAAGACACACTAGCCAAAGCAAGCGGTTTATCAACCAGCATCTTATCTTTTGCAGAATCCTATGTCTTTCTGTTGTTGATTAGTTGCTTGTCAGTAGCCCTTTGTTTCCTATTCTTATTTAGAAAATCGCCGAAAGAAATTTTATCATCTATTAGTTAAGAAGGAGAAATCATGACTTTATTACAATTACAAGATGTTACCTACCGTTATAAGAACACTGCTGAAGCAGTCCTATATCAGATCAATTATAATTTTGAACCCGGGAAATTTTACAGTATTATTGGGGAATCAGGAGCAGGAAAATCCACTCTCTTATCCCTGCTTGCTGGTCTAGATAGTCCTGTCGAAGGTTCTATCCTTTTCCAAGGAGAGGACATTCGTAAGAAGGGCTATTCTTACCATCGCATGCACCATATTTCCCTGGTCTTTCAAAATTATAACTTGATAGATTATCTTTCTCCACTGGAAAATATCCGCTTGGTCAACAAAAAGGCCAGCAAGGATACACTTCTTGAGCTTGGTTTGGATGAAAGTCAGATTAAGCGGAATGTTCTCCAGTTATCAGGCGGTCAACAACAACGTGTTGCCATTGCTCGTAGTTTAGTATCAGAAGCTCCAGTAATTCTAGCTGATGAGCCAACAGGAAATCTGGATCCTAAAACTGCTGGAGATATTGTCGAACTGCTCAAATCACTTGCCCAGAAAACAGGTAAATGTGTCATTGTCGTAACCCACAGCAAAGAAGTGGCACAAGCGTCAGATATTACACTTGAGTTGAAAGATAAAAAACTAACTGAAACTCGCAATACTATGAAATAATATGAGCTTTTTCTGTTAGAACTATAAAATAGAACAACATATAGAAAGGGAACCTATGTTACACAACGCATTTGCCTATGTTACAAGGAAGTTTTTCAAATCGATTGTTATCTTCCTGATTATTCTCCTCATGGCGAGCTTGAGTTTGGTCGGCTTGTCGATCAAGGGAGCTACTGCCAAGGCTTCTCAGGAGACCTTTAAAAATATCACCAATAGCTTCTCCATGCAAATCAATCGTCGCGTCAATCAAGGAACGCCTCGTGGTGCTGGGAATATTAAGGGTGAGGACATCAAAAAAATCACCGAAAATAAGGCCATCGAGTCTTATGTGAAACGCATCAACGCTATTGGGGATTTGACTGGCTATGAACTCATCGAAACGCCAGAAACCAAGAAGAATCTAACACCTGATCGTGCTAAACATTTTGGAAGTAGCTTGATGATTACAGGTGTCAATGATTCCTCTAAAGAAGACAAGTTTGTCTCTGGTTCTTATAAGCTGGTCGAAGGTGAGCACCTAACCAACGACGATAAGGACAAGATCCTCATGCACAAGGACTTGGCAGCCAAACACGGCTGGAAAGTTGGGGATAAGGTCAAACTAGACTCTAATATCTATGATGCAGACAATGAAAAAGGAGCTAAGGAAACAGTCGAAGTGACTATCAAGGGACTCTTTGATGGCCACAATAAGTCAGCAGTAACCTACTCACAAGAACTATACGAAAATACAGCTATTACAGACATCCATACAGCTGCTAAACTATATGGTTATACAGAAGAAACGGCTATTTATGGGGACGCAACCTTCTTTTTAACAGCAGACAAAAACTTGGATGACGTCATGAAAGAGTTGAGTGGTATCAGCGGTATCAACTGGAAGAGCTACACACTCGTTAAGAGCTCCTCTAACTACCCAGCTCTTGAGCAATCTATCTCTGGTATGTACAAGATGGCCAACCTCCTCTTCTGGGGTAGCTTGAGCTTCTCAGTTCTTCTCCTTGCCCTCTTGCTCAGCCTTTGGATCAACGCCCGTCGCAAGGAAGTGGGAATTCTCCTCTCTATCGGTCTCAAGCAGGCAAGTATCTTGGGTCAATTCATCACGGAATCGATCTTGATTGCTATCCCAGCTCTTGTTTCAGCTTATTTCCTAGCTAACTACACAGCGCGTGCAATCGGAAATACTGTTCTTGCCAATGTCACTTCAGGTGTTGCCAAGCAAGCCAGCAAGGCGGCTCAAGCCTCTAACCTTGGTGGTGGTGCAGAAGTAGATGGCTTTAGCAAGACCTTGTCGAGCCTAGATATTTCCATTCAGACATCAGACTTTATCATCGTCTTTGTCCTTGCCTTGGTTCTAGTGGTTCTCGTTATGGCGCTTGCTTCAAGCAATCTCCTTAGAAAACAACCAAAAGAACTCTTGCTGGATAGCGAATAACAAACTTGCTACCTATTCTCCCCTAAATGGGGTATAATATAGGTAGCATTTTTATCTATTTCATCTTGATAAGGCCACTTCTTTTCAAGATGAAACTGAGATAATTTATAAGAAATTTAAAGGAATGTGAAAGATTTTTCTATGAAAATTTTAATTGTAGAAGATGAAGAGATGATCCGTGAGGGGGTCAGTGACTATTTGACAGATTGTGGTTATGAAACCATTGAGGCTGCAGATGGGCAAGAAGCCTTGGAACAATTTTCCAGCTATGAAGTAGCCTTGGTTTTACTGGATATCCAGATGCCTAAGCTCAATGGCCTAGAAGTCCTAGCAGAGATTCGCAAAACCAGCCAAGTACCTGTCTTGATGTTGACCGCCTTTCAGGATGAAGAATACAAGATGAGTGCCTTTGCCTCTCTGGCAGATGGCTATCTGGAAAAGCCCTTCTCCCTCTCCCTCTTAAAAGTGAGGGTAGATGCGATTTTCAAGCGCTATTATGATACAGGACGAATCTTCTCCTATAAGGATGCCAAGGTGGATTTTGAGAGCTACAGTGCAAGTCTAGCAGGAGAGGAAGTAGCCATCAATGCCAAAGAGTTGGAAATTTTGGACTATCTGGTGAAAAATGAAGGACGGGCCTTGACCCGATCTCAGATAATCGATGCCGTTTGGAAGGTGACAGATGAGGTTCCCTTTGACCGTGTCATTGATGTTTATATCAAGGAACTTCGGAAAAAGCTAGACTTGGATTGTATCCTCACTGTTCGCAATGTTGGTTATAAATTGGAGCGAAAATGAAACGAACAGGTTTATTTACAAAGATATTTATTTATACCTTCTCGATTTTTAGCGTTCTGGTTATTTGTCTACATTTAGCCATTTATTTTCTATTTCCCTCGACTTATCTGATCCATCGTCAGGAAACCATCGGTCAAAAAGCGACAGCCATTGCCCAGTCCCTAGAAGGTAAGGATAGGCAGAGCATTGAGCAAGTGTTAGACTTGTATTCCCAGACTAGTGATATTAGGGGGGCGGTCAAGGGCGAGATGACCGAGGACAAGTTAGAAGTCAAGGACAGCCTTCCTCTGGATACAGAGAGTCAGACCACCTCTCTCTTTATTGAGGAGCGCGAGGTGAAAACGCAAGACGGTAGCACCATGACTCTCCAGTTTCTAGCTTCCATGGATTTGCAAAAGGAAGCAGAGCAGATCAGTCTCCAGTTTCTCCCCTATACCTTGCTGGCATCCTTTCTGATTTCCCTCTTGGTGGCCTACATCTATGCTCGGACCATTGTTGCTCCGATTTTGGAAATCAAGCGGGTAACTCGTAGAATGATGGAACTGGATGCCCAAGTGCGATTGCGCGTGGATTCTAAGGATGAGATTGGTGATCTCAAGGAACAAATCAATAGCCTTTATCAGCACCTTTTGACTGTCATTGCGGACTTGCATGACAAGAATGAAGCCATTCTCCAGCTGGAAAAGATAAAGGTCGAATTCCTACGGGGGGCTTCTCATGAATTGAAAACACCTCTGGCTAGTTTGAAAATCCTGATCGAAAACATGAAAGAAAATGTCGGTCGTTATAAGGATAGAGACCACTATCTGGGAGTTGCCTTAGGAATTGTGGATGAGCTCAATCACCACGTTCTCCAGATACTTTCTCTCTCGTCTGTGCAGGAATTACGAGATGATAGGGAAAAAATTGACTTACACCAGATGACGCAAAGTCTGGTTAAGGATTATGCCTTGCTATCCAAGGAAAGAGATCTCCAGATAGACAATGGTTTGACTCATCAGCAGGCTTATCTAAACCCATCTGTCATGAAGTTGATTCTGTCTAATCTCATCAGCAATGCTATCAAGCACTCTGTTCCAGGTGGCTTGGTTGGTATTGGAGAAAGAGAAGGGGAGCTCTTTATCGAGAATAGCTGTAGTCCTGAAGAACAAGAAAAACTAGCCCAATCTTTTTCTGATCATGCTAGTCGCAAGGCTAAGGGTTATGGGATGGGGCTCTTTGTGGTTAAGAGTCTACTAGAACATGAAAAATTACCTTATCATTTTGAGATGGAGGAGAATCGTTTAACTTTCTTTATAGCTTTTCCAAAAGTTGGCCAAGACTAGGAAGAGAAAGGGTTTACATAGATGAAGCTAGAAGAAATTCAATCGAAACTACGGGAAAAACTAGATTTTTTTGTCAAAAAGTGATAAAATGAACAATGTAAATGGGATGTCCCATAAAAATATACAGGAGGCCTGATAAAATGGCAATCGTTTCAGCAGAAAAATTTGTCCAAGCAGCTCGTGACAACGGTTATGCAGTTGGTGGATTTAACACAAACAACCTTGAGTGGACTCAAGCTATCTTGCGCGCAGCAGAAGCAAAAAAAGCTCCAGTTTTGATCCAAACTTCAATGGGTGCTGCTAAATACATGGGTGGTTACAAAGTTGCTCGCAACTTGATCGCTAACCTTGTTGAATCAATGGGTATCACTGTACCAGTAGCTATCCACCTTGACCACGGTCACTACGAAGATGCACTTGAGTGTATTCAAGTTGGTTATACTTCAGTTATGTTTGACGGTTCACACCTTCCAGTTGAAGAAAACCTTGAAAAGGCTCGTAAAGTTGTAGAATTTGCGCATGCAAATGGTGTATCAGTAGAAGCTGAAGTTGGTACTATCGGTGGTGAAGAAGACGGAATCATCGGTGATGGTGAATTGGCTCCAATCGAAGACGCTAAAGCAATGGTTGCAACTGGGATCGACTTCTTGGCAGCTGGTATCGGTAACATCCACGGTCCTTACCCAGCAAACTGGAAAGGTCTTCACCTTGATCACTTGCAAAAATTGACTGAAGCTGTACCAGGTTTCCCAATCGTATTGCACGGTGGTTCAGGTATTCCTGATGAGCAAATCCAAGCAGCTATCAAACTTGGTGTTGCTAAAGTTAACGTTAACACTGAATGCCAAATCGCATTCGCTAACGCAACTCGTAAATTTGCTCGTGACTACGAAGCAAACGAAGCAGAATACGACAAGAAAAAACTCTTCGACCCACGTAAATTCTTGGCTGACGGTGTAAAAGCTATCCAAGCATCAGTTGAAGAACGTATCGACGTATTCGGTTCAGAAGGTAAAGCTTAATCTAGCTGAACAATACAGATGAAACCTGCCTATGAGGGTGGGTTTTTTGTGTAAAGTGCAGATTGATATCTGCAACACGACTTCCTCGTGTATGTTCAACACAATCTTGAATTACTTCGAGAGGAATTCCTAGCTCATTTAAAAAGTTGATATGTGTGTGACGAAAAATGTGAGTTGAAATATGCTTATTGAAATGTAATTGTTCCATATGATTCTTTCTAATGATGGTTTGGTTGCTTTTCATTATAGATCTTATGGGACTTTTTTTCTACA
>NZ_JUUO01000016.1 GCF_001074975.1 Streptococcus pseudopneumoniae
TGAACCGTTGTCTGACCATGGAGCTTTATCAGAAGCTTTCAAGATAAGGCGAGTCAACATACCGTCACCTGCGAAGAGTTCGTATGGAATAACTTGATTGACACCAGCTGTGAATGGACCAGGGAAGTTGGCTTTGTCCAAGTATGTAGCTGGAACATCCACTGTGTCTTTAGTATTGTCAGCTACACCTTTTTGTACTTCAGCTGGGGTAGTTGCTGGTTGAGCCTCACTTGCTTCACGGTCTTGTCCAGAGACTGCAGGAGCAGGATTTGTCGCAGGTTTAACCGCATCTTCTGTTTCTTTCTTAGATTCTGGTTTTGCTTGCACTTCTTCTTTTGGCGCTACCACTTGGTCTTTATCAGCTACATTCACTTTTTCTGGAGAGCTTGTAGCATCCAAGCTTGCTTTAGGGGCTGAGTCTACCTGTTCTGAAGGAAGAGCTGTATCGACTGCTTCTTTGAGAACTCCTACTGGTAAGTCGCTCTTTTTACTCACCGAAGCAGCATCTGGCCCAACTTGAGCAGGGGTTGGATTGATCGCATCGGCACGTACAGAACTTGGTTGACCAACTAGGACAAAGAAGCCACTAGCCACAACAACTGAGGCAACACCGACACTAAGACGGCGAATAGACCAACGAGTATATCTTTGATTTGGATTGAATTTCATAGGATTCTCCTTAGAGTTTTTCTTTATTTGATGACTCTAGTATAATCTCCTAAAATTAAAAAGGATTAAGAAAAAGTTAAAATTTTTCTTAAATCCCTCTTATAAAATACTTATATTAATTAAATCCATAAACAGATTTGGTGATTTGATAGACGACATTGGACAGTTTGCGAGCTGGCAAGACGGAATGTTTGGTCAAACGGCTGAGCATGGTCTTGCGAATGGCTTGAAAGACCTCTGGATTTTCCTGCTGAATATAGGTCCACAGCTCTCGTTTTTTGGCCAGATGCTCCGCTGTTCCAGCTCGATTGAGCAGGGCACTAGAAATAACCGTCGTGATTTCAATATGATTCAGCAAATATTCTCTCATTTTGGGATGACTTACTTTAGATAAATCAAGCTGGTCTATTAAAAGACGATTAACCTTGAGTTGCTGATCGATACGTTTAATCATCACCTGCTCATTGACAGACTGGTCCTCACGCCCAATCAAATAACGATAGAAATCGACTGGCAGATAGTACATGGTCTTGACCTGCTGAAGAGGTGTAAAGACAAAGAGATTATCGACATAAAAAGTATGCTCAGGCAGTTGGAACTGGCTCGCTCGCAACAAATCTGTCCGGTAAATCAGCGAGTGCATCATGATATACTGGCCTTTTGAAAAATTTCCGACCTGATCCCAGCCAAAAATCTGCTGGACAGGCAAGACTGACTCATAACTCATACTCTTCTTGCGAGACTGACCTTCCTTTTCATAAACAAAATTAGTCACAAAGGCATCCACCTCTTGACCTTCACTCTCTAGTTCCTGCAAGGTTTCCAAAATTTTCAGATAGGCACGAGGATCAACCCAGTCATCACTATCAACCACTTTAAAATAGCGCCCAGAGGCCTCTGCCAAGCCACGATTGACAGCACCACCATGGCCCTTATTTCCCTGATAAATGGCTCTAACGATGCTAGGATACTTGCTGGCTAAACGCTCAGCGATTTCCTGAGTCTGGTCCTGAGACCCATCATTGATAATCAAAATCTCAACTTGCTCACCACCAATCACTAGCGACTCCACACAGTAATGAAGATAGGCTGCGGCATTATAGCTAGGAATGGCGATAGACAATAACTTCATAATCTACTCCTTTAGGGGACTGATTTTTTCTTATACTCAATGAAAATCAAAGAGCAAACTAGGAAACTAACCGCAGGTTGCTCAAAGCACTGCTTTGAGGTTGCAGATAGAACTGACGAAGTCAGCTCAAAACACTGTTTTGAGGTTGTGGATAGAACTGACGAAGTC
>NZ_JUUO01000017.1 GCF_001074975.1 Streptococcus pseudopneumoniae
ACTAAATTTGTCCTTTCTCGAGATTAGCTTTTTTTCAACCCACTACAGTTGACAAAGAGCCGAATTGTTGAGCAAAAGTTGACTAATAGAAAAAGGAACGAAGATTTATCAACGTTCCTTAATTCTATACTATACCGGCGGCCGGGGTCGAACCGGCACGTCCTTGCGGACACTGGATTTTGAGTTTGGTGTTTAAGATTTTATATCTTTATAAGTCAGCATAATTAACGTTATAAAAAACCATTTGTGTTATTTAAAAAAACAATTTTTTTGTTTTTAGTAACTTTTTAGGAACTAGATTACTTTAATTCCCTTTTTTAAACGTAACACATGGAATACATCTTCAGCAAGATTACTAAACTTGTAAAATGCTTGAACGAGAAGGTAGATTATTCGTTTATACATTGTCCTTTTAATGTACAAATGGTATAATACAATACGGAGGTACTAATAATGACACAATTTCAAGTCCGAATATCTGGTGAAGCAGCCTACTATTTAAGAATGCTAAAAGAGAAATATGAAACTTCAGAAGGTATCAATATAACTAAAGCTACCATTCTAACGCGTGCGTTTCAAAATTCAAAGACTGTAACAAACTGGACAAAAGTTGTACAAGATAACTCTATCTCTTTAAAAAATATTTATCCGGTGGAAGAAAAGGAATTAAAATTGAACGTTGCACTGTCCGATGAAGTAGCAGAAGGAATAAAAAAATATAAAGAAATATTGCCTAGTGCTACAAATACTCAAAGTGTAACTTTAGGTGTATGTGTTAAATTTCTTCTTAAAGCAGAATTGATGACCCAATTAAATCACGATATTTCAGAACCTGAAAAAGATTTTGACAAGAAATTCTCTATTCTAGAAAAACAGCTTCTTGAAATCGTTGCACCAGTCAACCACAAATTACTTTCTGATACCATATGGAATTTCAAAAATAATTTTATAAAATAGGTAGCCATTCTGCTACCTATTCTTTTTTTTACTAAATTTGTACATTTTGGAAATTAAAGTATATTTTTTGTTGACTTTCTTCTTTTTATGTTGTACAATTTAAATGTACAAAAAACACTGAGAGGAGGACTAACAATGAACTTTTTTGACCAAGAAGCTTTAGATTACTTCTATGAGGAATTGGAAAGCTATTATGATGAAGACGAGCTCGGAGAAATCTTTGATGGATTCGAATGATAGCAGGAGGAGGTGCCTCCTCCTGCGGACTAACTTTTAGGAGGCAATTTTATGATACAACTTACAGCATCCACTTGGAATATAAATCTACGTTCAAGAAAAGGAAAACAAATTCCTGAAATGATTGCGCAGGAACTAGCTCAACAAAATTCAGATATTATCTGTCTGACAGAGTACGTGAAAACAGATAATCATTCTCAATTCTGTTCTAGCCTACAAACTAATGGTTATACAATCTGTGAAGATGTGCGTACTATAGATTTTGGAAATGAAATTCTTATTGCAATAAAGAGTGATTTAGTTAATGATTGCCAAGTCATTACTATCGATAATGATGATAATAATCCAAATTTTTTACACGTTAGAGTGACAATTGAAGGACAAGAATTAAACGTTATTGGAGTTCGTATCAAGATAGGAGGGGAAAATGTTTTTGAAGATTTCAAAAACAGAAAAACACAACTAGACAAGCTAATCTTCAATTTACCAATTCATGAAAACACAATTATTCTAGGTGACTTTAATAATGGCTTTTTCAAGCAGAATGATGATACTCATTCCTATCAAGGTAAACCTAGAGAATTTTACTCCTATCCATTACTAAAATCAGAAATGAATAAAGCAGGTTTAACTGTACATACTCCGTCTGAGGAGAACTCTTGGAAATATTGTAAATTAGACCATATTATAGGAAATATTCCTATTTCTAATGTGTGTTATTCTTGGAGATTCTTAGAAAATCCTGATTATCAAAATAAAGTCGGTTTCCCCGACCACGCTATTTTATCGGCAACTATATCTTTATAGTTTTCCTTAAAATAATTGCTCATTAGAGGAGGTAATGAAATGAGTGATAATTTAAAAGCATATCTATTTCTTTTAGGATTTGTGATATTAGCTGGCATAGCAATTTTTATATTCCCTCAAGGACATTTCTTTTCGAATTCTATCCTTATCCTTGGGTGTATTCCACTGCTTATCTCAACATATTATTTCGCAAAAATCAAGCTCTTAGGGTTTTACGAACTTTTAAAAGAGCTTTTAGATAAAATAAAAGGTATCTAACTAATATGTTTAAATTAAGACAAAGTGCTGATTTAACCAAAACTTATATTATTACTAGTAGTAAATTGAAGACAGTACATTTTTCAATAATAGCACTCACTATCTGCATTAT
Organism: Streptococcus pseudopneumoniae; assembly: GCF_001074975.1. GTDB lineage: Bacteria > Bacillota > Bacilli > Lactobacillales > Streptococcaceae > Streptococcus > Streptococcus pseudopneumoniae_D. The sequence goes on from NZ_JUUO01000017.1 coordinate 2,372, forward strand.
ATGTGCTATTATTGCCAATATAAGGGCTCCAACTTTTGTTCAAATTCTCTTCATATTTTTAGGTGGATTTATTATCTATAAAATTCATCTGAAAATAAAAATTTTTCGATATAACTTAGAGTATTACCTTATTATACGTGAGAGCTTACTTTATGTACTCCACACAAATAGACTTTATACTACATATAAAGATAGTACTGGACAAGAAAAAGTTATTAGAAGTGCAATCTTAGAATATGACTTAGATAGGCAAAACAGCCATATTTTTATAAAAGCTCTTATAACAGGTGACGAATTTAGCAAAAAAGTTGGAGCTCTTGATGATGTGCTTTGTGGCGTGCTTGAACTAGAGCTTGAGGAAAAGATTATCCGGCCTAGCTATGTAGAATACCATTTTTATTATAAGAAACCTGATAGATTAGTTTTACAATCTCACAACCAAAGACAAGAGATAGACAGCCTTGATATAGATTTAGGATATGGTGTAAATTATAACCCTGTCAAATGCCCACATATTTTAGTATCAGGGGGAACTGGAAGTGGGAAATCAGTGCTTATATCTGTTTTGATTTTAGAATTTCTAAAACGTCAATCAACAGTTTATATAGCTGACCCTAAGAACTCTGACCTAGGTAGCTTGTCTCATTACTTTGGAAATAAATACGTAGCAACCACCCCAAATAATATAGCTCGCATTGTGAGAATCGTAGTTGAGGAAATGCAGGAACGATATCAAGTCATGCGTGATAACTTCCAGTATGGTTCAAATTTTACTGACCATGGATTTAAGCCAGTATGGCTTATATTTGATGAAATGGGAGCATTTCAAGCTTCAGCAACAGATAAAAAATCTAAAGAAGTTATCACCGAAGTGATGGACGGTATCAAACAAATTATCCTACTAGGACGACAAGCAGGAGTATTTATTCTTATATCTGCCCAACAAATGAGAGCTGAAACTCTAAATACGGAACTCAGAGACAATTTAATGTTGAGAATAGCTTTAGGTTTCCACTCACAAGAAGGTTATCGTATGACCTTGTCTTCGGCTACCCCTGATAAGATAAAACCTATTGAAGAAAAAGGTGCAGGCTATCTTTATATGCAAGGTTCAGGGAAAGAAAAAGCTCAATATTGGGAAAGTCCTTATCTTGATACAACACAATTCGATTTTATAAAAGAACTACAATTATACGTAACAAAGTCAAAATAATTTCAACAGATATTTTTGCTTAAATTCAATAGATTTTCAGCAAAAATATCTGTTCCTCATCGCTCTGCGATGATAGAAAAGAGGTACACATGAAGCTAAATGATTTTTTAAAGCCAGAACTGCTTGGTAACAAATTTATAGCAGTAAAAGGCTATACAGAAGTATTAGACAGAGAGACTAATAAGCCCGTAGCTTTACGACTTAACGTGTCAATTCAAGATGAGGATTCTGATTTCTTTATGGAGATGATACAAGTCAAAGTAAATACATTATCCCCTACTGCTTCTGTTCAAGAAATGGCAAATAATAAAACCTGTCCTGTTACTCTAAAAGATTTAAACGTAGGTCAATACAATGGAAATTTATGGTTTTCTTGTTCTAATGTAATTCTAGTTACTAAATAATGTGTTATAATTATTTCAAAAATTAAAGGAGCTTACTATGCAAATTTTTACTTATAACGATTTTCTAAAAGACAAAGAAATCGTAACTTTTGAACAGGCTGAAATAATTTTAGATGAACTTATAAAATCATCAAACATTTATGACCCTGAATTTCAAGCATACTGGAAAGAACTTATCGAGTACAGTGCGAAGTATACTGAAATGAGAGGAAAATGGCGAATACTTACAAAAGAAGAGCAGGATACACTTGATGATACAAGAACTAATATTCATAATAGAATTAGAGATAACCTTATATCTATTAGAGGCTTGGCTCAAATCAATAACAAAGATACCTCTTGGTTCGATAAGTTTCATAACGATAGAAAACGTATGGGTGATTTTGCTAATTATATAAATTACATATACGCTGTAAATTCACGTTGATTATAGAAAGAATCTTATATGGCAATTTATTATTCCGTATCTGATATACATGGGCACTACAATGAGTTTATTAAATCTCTCGATAAAATAGATTTATCTGATAAACAAAGTAAACTTATCTTACTTGGAGACTATATTGATTACGGTTCTCAATCTTTTCAAGTCATTTCTAAAATAATTGAACTTGAAAAGATTTATCCAAAACAAATTATTACACTTTTTGGAAATCATGAAGAATGGTTTTATGATTGGTTGATTTTAGATAATCCTACTGCTTCTGCGTTTCCAGAAACAATAAAGAGTTTCTTCTCTACAGAGGAATTGAACTATATTTTAAAAACAAATCCTAACAACTTTGAAACAGGTGTTAGAAACGAAATTAGAAATAATGATAAGTATATTCCATTTATAAACTGGTTCCAAAAACGATATGAAGATAGTCGTTATTTTGAAACAGAAAATCAAATTTTTGTCCATGCTGGCATTGATGAAGAAGCTAATAATCTTTGGAAAGACCTAACGAGTCCAGAGATATTTACCAACAAATTTCCTATTACAACTGGTAGATTTTATAAAGATATTATCTCTGGGCATTTTGCTTCTTGGGAAGTAGCTAAAGATAAAAGTTACCTAGGTAAGATTTACCATGATAGTAAAAGTCATTACTTTATTGATGGAGATGTAAAAAATAGCAAAACAATACCTGTTATCTGCTATGATACAGTTAAAAAATCCTATCAATATTCAAAAAACACTTCTCTATTGCCTAAAAAATTTGATAGAGCTTAATTCTATTCTTAGACTAATATCAAAAATAAAGAGGGGAATATATATGAAGACATTATTAATTGGTGACTTACATTTAAAATCTCAACTAATTTTACCCATTGTTGACAAAATTATCCAAACACATAACATTAAGAGAATCATTTTTCTTGGTGATTATGTTGATTTACATGGTCAAACTAACAATATCCAACTTTATGCCAAAGACCTCACTTTTTTATACTCTTGGAAAATAGATAAAGAGCAAAACGGAATAGATGTAATTAATCTTATAGGTAATCATGATGCTTATTATTTACTGGGAGAACAAGCTCCTTTCTCAATTCAAAATTTAGAAGTGTTTTTCGCAGTAAAAGAATTGTTGCAGAATTTGAAATTACAAATAGCTTATCAACTAGATGATTATTTAGTCAGTCACGCTGGTTTCAATGTGATATTTGACCCAAAAGAATGGCATTTTAACCTTTATACCAAAGAGTATGAAGAAGAATTAGATATCCTAGCTTATACAATAGGACCAATGCGTGGTGGGAAAGCTCTTGGGGGTTCTCCTTTATGGGCACATTTTAGAGAATTAGAATTGCTTCCTAACCAAGACTTTCCTAAACAAATTGTTGGACATACCCCTAAAGAATCTATTGATATTTCTAAAAATGTTATTGGTATAGATACTTTTTCATTATATATTGACAAAGATAATAAATATCAATTTATTGGTAACGGAGATTTGCTAGTTTATGACCAAGGACATTTTGAGGTCATTTCAACAGACTGGGCAACAGACAAAATATTAAAACAATTACCACGACTATAAATTTAATAGCTACTTCTCATCATGTACCTAAGCAAAACTGCCGACAAGCAGTCGGCAAGCTGGAAGTGTGTTTAGCGGAGCGGTGCTTAGGATCACATGATAGAAGTAGGGAGGAGCTTTGCTCCTCCTAGTTTATTTATTATATAGACAATCTTTTGGCGAAAGCCAACCTAAAAGGAACTATTTTTTATGACCTCATATAATAAAAAAATAGTCCGCACTTCTTCCTATATTGAAATTTGGGAATATGAAAAGCCAATATTTTCAAAAGGAAAATCTATTTTAGATACTGATACTGAAAACAAGGAAAAAGCAAAACGCAGAACATTTGATGAACTAACACCCCTAGAACAAGAACAACGTCTTGAACGTATGAAGAAGACTCGCTTAGAAGCCAAGTGGAACTTACTCCGTCTAGTTGATTGTAATTTTGATGATACAACTTCTTTTCTTACATTGACCACTAAGGAAAATATCAGCGATAGAAACCACTTCAAAGACTTACTCAAAACATTTATTAAACGCTTTAACTACCACATTTTTAATACCAAGAAAAGTAAATTAAAATATATAGCAGTATTAGAGAGGCAAAAACGTAAAGCATGGCATAGTCATATTTTGCTATTCAGTGTTCCCTATATTCCACATAAGCAATTATTAGAACTTTGGGGGCATGGAGCAGTACGGATAAATAAAGTTGACATTGACAGCAAAGAAAATCGCGGTCGATATGTCACAAAGTATTTTGAAAAAGGTATTGGACAAGAATTGTTGGAAAACTTCGGAAAGCAAGCCTATTTTTCATCACGCAACTTGAAAAAGCCTGATGAAGATAAATTTTATACTTTTGAAGATTTTAACTATGATAGTTCAGTCGTACTATATGAAACGGAATACACTAGTAAGGTCTATAAAGACGGTCAGTATTTCGATAATCATGTAAAGTACAAGAAAATAAGACTAGATGAATAAAGGAGTAAGTCACATGATAGCAACTGTTACTAAGAATGACCTAATTGCCCTCGGTTTCTCTGAGGGAACATCTAAACGTATTATCCGCCAAGGGAAAGAGCTACTGATAACCCGAGGCTTTACAGTCTATCAGAACAAGCGAATTGGTACTATACCTGCTACTATTGCTACCGAATTACTCGGTTTTGATGTTCAAAACAGTACCCTCAAGGAGTAAAATATGGCAATTAGAAAAGGTAAAGACGGTAATTGGGTAGTTGATATTAGCAACGGTTTTGACCCAATAACACTAAAGCAACGTAGACTTGTCAGAAAGGGCTATAAGACGAAAAAAGAAGCTATTGAAGCAGAACACTACTTACGAAGTGTAGAGTTAAAAGAACGCTTCTATGGGGCTAAAATAACTATCTCCATACTATATGAACTACTTAAGGAAGAAGATAGCATAAATCATCGAAAAGCAAGCTATATCAATACACAAGATAATAATTACAACAAACACATCAAAGATTATTTTTCTATGGTCGATAATGTCGGAAAACTAACCTATGAAGACATCTACCAATTTAGAGAACATCTTAGGCAAAAAGTAGCTAAAAATTCTGATAAACCGTTAAGCACAAATACTATTAACAAAATCATGATTTTACTCAAAAAAATTTTTGATGTTGGTTTGCGAAAAGGCTATTACTCCTCCAATCCAGCAAAATTGATAAAAAAGTTGCCAATTGAAAAAACAAAAATGCAATTTTGGACAGTCAAAGAATTTCAGAAGTTTTTGACACTATTTGAACCCGAAGAATACAATATCAAACTACTCTTTACTGTTCTATTCTTTACAGGATTAAGAATTGGGGAAGCTCTTGCCCTAACATGGCAAGACATCGACTTTTCAAGTAATACAATTCATATCACGAAATCTGTCTATGTTAATAAAGGAGTAACTCATATCAGCACAACAAAAACTAAAGCAGGAACAAGAAGAATTGTTATCAATAAAAAATTAAGCCAAGAATTACAAGATTGGGAAAAACGACAAAAACATCTATTAGAGCAATTTACCAACAATAGCCTAACATTACAAGTGTTTCAAAATAGTCCTATCACAATTACAAAAAATGCTATTGAAAAGCAGTACAAGAAAATCATTGAACGTGATAGCACACTAAAAAAGATACGCATACACGATTTTAGGCACTCACACGCTTCCCTGCTGATTAACCAAGGGGAAGATTATCTAGTTGTAAAAGAGCGACTAGGACATGCTTCTATAACAACCACGATTGATACCTACTCTCACTTGTACCCAAGTAAGCAAAAGGATTTAGCTGATAAACTAGATGATTTACTATAAAGTAATTGAGTTTTATAAATGGAAAGTTTATAATTAAATCATGGATGCATCACAAGTAATAAAAGCACATGAAGTAGCTAAAAAAGCACACTTTGGACAAATTGATAGAGCAGGAATTGACTACATTAAACACCCTGAAACAGTAGCTAGTTTTGTCGCAACTGATGAAGAGAAAGCTGTCGCCTATCTACATGATGTAATTGAAGATACTTCACTAACCCTACTAGACCTAAAAAAGGAAGGTTTTTCAAAAAACATTATAGAAGCCGTCGATATACTCACAAAGAAAAAAGGACAAGATTATCAATCTTATCTCAATCTAGTAAAGAAAAATGAACTCGCTAGAGTTGTAAAGTTGGCGGATTTACGGCATAATTCAGATTTAACAAGACTACCATTAATTACTGAAAAAGACTTAGAGAGAAATAAGAAATACAGTTCTGCTATTAGATTTTTAAGAGCAAAGAAAAAAAGTTAGTAACTAAACTATAAAATTTTATAAAGAGAAAACAAAAGACAAGGCTTATAAACTTTGTCTTTATTACTATACTGGCGTTCGGTCTCGAACTGGCACATCCTTGCAGATACTACAATTTTATTAAAATAAATAACTATAAAAAGTGAAATTTTTTATTGAGAAACTTTTAGACTAGGGGTATAATGTATCTAAAATAACTATTAGGTGGCTGTTATATGAATAATGTTGTTACTACACAAATTTCTATTCAACTTAGTCAAGAGTTAAATTCTTTATTAAATGCTATTGTTGAAGAAAATAATACAACAAAGACTGACTTTATTAGACAAGCTGTTATAGAGAAAATTGAAGATATGTATGATATTAAGGTCGCTGATGAAGCTTATAAAAAATGGGTTGAATGTGGCAAAAAAGCTATCTCACATGAAGAAATGATGAGACGCTATGGCTAAATTATACGCAATATCTGATATACATGGATACTTGGATGAATTCAGAGACGCTCTCAATAAAGTAAATTTAAACGATAAAGATAATCGCCTATTTTTACTAGGAGATTATCTTTATAATGGACTTCAATCTTTTCAAGTCATTTCCAAAATAATCGAACTTGAGGAGGTTTATCCTAATCAAATTATTACTCTTCTAGGGAATCATGAAGAATGGTTTTATGATTGGTTCAATTTAAATCAGCCTACTGCTTCAGCATTTCCAGAAACAATAAAGAGTTTCTTCTCTCCAGAGGAATTGGAATATATATTAAAATCAAATCTTAACAACTTTGAAACAGGTGTTAGAAATGAAATTAAAAATAATATCAAGTTCATTCCATTCATAAACTGGTTAAAAAACGATATAGAGATAAACGCTATTATTATGAAACTAATAGTTAAATCTTTGTTTATGCAGGTATTGATGAAGAGGAACGTGGCAAAAACTCAATTACAGGAGAGAATGAAGTAAATCTTCTCACAATAAAACGCATAATATCAGGTTGTTCAATACTTGATACTATGCGTTTTTCTGATTTTAAACACTTTTTTCCCTAAGTCTCTTTAATTTAAATAAAATGTGAAGCCAACGGATTAGATAAACTAACAAAAAAAGTGTTCTTCTTATTAGTAAAATCAACACAATAAAAGAAAATACAATCGTCATCTATTGAAAGCTTAACTTTGTATGGTAGCAATCCATAGAAGCTGATAATATTTCTGATATAAGACATTGCAGAAAACAAGAAAATTTCATCAGCAAATTCTATACCTAAAATTTGATTTTGTTCAAGCAAATAATCACTCCATAATGTAAAATCAAATTTATCATTTTCTATGTAAAAATCATTTACTGATTTAACATTATTAGGATTTACTTTTAACAACCCATTCAACACTGTAGATTTATCAACTTTGTCAAAAACCAAGTTTGAAATTTTTCCATTACTTATTAGTATCTCAGCTCTTCTTTTAAAAGTAGCATATCTATAACTAGAGCCTTTAGTTAAAACTCTAAGATATTCATTAATAGTATTATTCATTAAAGTGGGATACTTTATTTTAAAAAAGTCGGTCTTTGAAAGTGGAAGCTTAAAGTGGTCGTCTAAAAAATCATATTTTGGTTTCCACTCATTAACAACCGCGTCACAGATAACCTTAACAAGAATTGGACTAAGTAACATTGAGTTTTCCTCATAGGATATTTTTGTACATTTTGATTAATTTTATTTTGTACACTATAATTCTATCAGATTAAACTCAAACCGTCAAGAGAAAGATTAGTATTTTTTAGTAACTAAACAAGAGTTGCTACTACCAAGAAAAAAAGACAAGGTCCTAGACCTTGTCTCAGATTGAAGACAAACGTCATTTTTGGCGTTTGTCTTTTTTGCTTTTCAAAAATATTTTGTC
>NZ_JUUO01000018.1 GCF_001074975.1 Streptococcus pseudopneumoniae
TCGTCTGAGACTAACTTCCAGTTTTGGGAGAGAGGTGGAAGTTACTTTGAGAAGTTACGTTTTCTGAAAAATGAGATAAATATATTGACAACGCTTTCTATATGTGCTATTCTATATATATAAAGGAGGAAAAATCATGAAAAAATCACTATTTTCCTTATTGTCTGTAAGTCTACTGACGTTGTTGTTTATCCCAGTCATGGTTTCTAGTTCGGGCTCAGAATTTCAAAGTGGATGGCAAGAGCATCAATTGATTGCTGAGAAGGTTAGTAAAACACTTGACAAGACATTTGATAAGGATGTCAGAGAAATTCCGACCAGTCAGTTTTATCAAGAATTTGTAGATGAGATGGGAAGGACTTACTCAGGAGATTTGATCCTCCAGGAACTGATAAGTGAGAATGGGGCTTATAAAGCTACTTATGTTGGTGAACTCTATAGCAACTAATCATTCTTTAAAACTATGACCAATAAGAGACTTGATTTGGTGAATCAAGTCTTTTTTATCTCTTTTACTGCCATTTGTGATAAAATAGTATAGAACGATTTTTTACAATGAATGATAAAACAGAGGTAAATATGACAATCGGTATTGATAAGATTGGTTTTGCGACCAGTCAATATGTCTTGAAATTACAAGATTTAGCAGAAGCGAGGGGAATTGACCCTGAAAAATTAAGCAAAGGACTCTTGCTCAAGGAATTGAGTATTGCGCCCCTAACTGAGGACATTGTGACCTTGGCGGCCAGTGCAAGTGACTCAATTTTAACTGAGCAAGAAAGAGCAGAAATTGATATGGTCATTGTGGCTACCGAGTCAGGAATTGACCAGAGTAAGGCTGCGGCCGTCTTTGTACATGGTTTGCTGGGTATCCAGCCCTTTGCTCGTAGTTTCGAGATTAAAGAAGCCTGCTATGGTGCAACAGCTGCCCTCCATTATGCCAAATTGCATGTGGAAAATTCTCCAGAGTCCAAGGTCTTGGTCATCGCCAGTGATATTGCCAAATATGGTATTGAAACACCTGGAGAACCAACTCAGGGTGCTGGAAGTGTAGCTATGTTGATTACACAAAATCCACGCATTATGGCATTTAATAATGACAATGTAGCTCAGACCCGTGATATCATGGATTTCTGGCGTCCAAATTACTCGACAACTCCTTATGTAAATGGTGTCTATTCTACCCAACAATATTTGGATAGTTTGAAAACGACTTGGCTTGAATACCAAAAACGCTACCAGCTTACTTTAGATGATTTTGCAGCTGTGTGCTTCCACTTGCCTTATCCTAAATTGGCGCTAAAAGGCTTGAAAAAAATTATGAATAAGAACCTTCCTCAAGAGAAAAAAGACCTCTTGCAAAAGCATTTTGACCAGTCTATTCTCTATAGTCAAAAGGTGGGAAATATCTATACAGGTTCCCTTTTCCTTGGACTTTTGTCTCTCTTGGAAAATACAGATAGCTTGAAGGCTGGGGATAAAATCGCTCTTTATAGTTACGGAAGTGGTGCCGTGGCTGAGTTCTTTAGTGGTGAATTGGTTGAAGGATATGAAGCCTATCTGGATAAAGACCGCTTGAACAAGCTGGACCAACGAACTGCCTTATCTGTTGCAGATTATGAAAAGGTCTTCTTTGAGGAAGTAGACTTGGATGAAACAAACTCTGCCCAGTTTGCTGGCTATGAAAATCAAGATTTTGCCTTGGTTGAAATTCTCGATCACCAACGCCGTTATAGCAAGGTTGAAAAATAATGAAGATAAGTTGGAATGGATTTTCTAAAAAATCATACCAAGAGCGCCTCGAGCTGTTAAAAGCTCAGGAGCTCCTTAGTCCTGAGAGACAAGCGAGTCTGGAGCAGGATGAACAGATGAGTGTGACTGTTGCAGATCAGCTAAGTGAGAATGTAGTGGGAACTTTTTCTCTGCCTTATTCGCTGGTTCCAGACGTTCTTGTCAACAGTCAGGAATACACAGTTCCCTATGTGACAGAAGAACCGTCTGTGGTTGCTGCGGCCAGCTACGCCAGTAAAATCATTAAGCGATCAGGCGGTTTTACTGCTCAAGTGCATGAGCGCCAGATGGTTGGACAGGTAGCCCTTTATCACGTTGCTAATCCTGAACAAGCGCAAGTGAAGATTGCCAGCAAAAAGGCTGAGCTCTTGGAACTTGCCAATCAAGCCTATCCTTCTATCGTTAAACGTGGAGGCGGGGCGCGTGATCTACATGTAGAAGAGATTAAAGGCGAAACAGACTTTCTCGTTGTTTATCTCCATGTCGATACCCAAGAAGCTATGGGTGCTAATATGCTCAACACCATGCTGGAGGCCTTGAAACCAGTCTTAGAAGAACTTAGTCAAGGACAGAGTCTCATGGGAATCCTGTCCAACTACGCAACAGATTCTCTGGTGACTGCAAGCTGTCGTATCGCCTTTCGCTATTTGAGTCGCCAAAAGGATCAAGGACGAGAAATTGCGGAGAAAATAGCTTTGGCTAGCCAGTTTGCGCAGGCTGACCCTTATCGAGCCGCTACCCACAATAAAGGGATTTTTAACGGCATTGATGCCATTTTGATTGCCACTGGAAATGACTGGCGTGCCATCGAAGCTGGTGCCCATGCCTTTGCCAGTCGAGACGGGCGCTATCAAGGTCTTAGTCGCTGGACGATTGACCTTGAAAGGGAAGAATTGGTCGGTGAGATTACACTACCTATGCCTGTAGCGACCAAGGGTGGCTCTATCGGCCTCAATCCTCGTGTGGCCCTCAGTCATGAGCTACTGGGAAATCCTTCTGCCAAAGAATTAGCCCATATTATCGTGTCTATCGGGCTTGCCCAAAACTTTGCGGCTCTGAAAGCCTTGGTCAGTACAGGAATTCAGCAAGGCCACATGAAATTGCAGGCTAAATCCTTAGCTCTCCTAGCAGGTGCTAGTGAATCCGAGGTAGCTCCCCTAGTTGAGCGCCTCATCGCAGATAAAACCTTTAACCTAGAGACAGCCCAGCGCTATCTCGAAAATTTAAGATCATAAAAAACTCAGACGAATCGGTCTGAGTTTTCTTGTACTTAAAGGCTCTTTGTCAACTGTAGTGGGTTGAAGAAAAGCTAAGCTCGAGAAAGGACAAATTTCGTC
>NZ_JUUO01000002.1 GCF_001074975.1 Streptococcus pseudopneumoniae
CATACGTAGTTGACTAAACATTTTCCTGTCCTCCTCGGACCAGCTCTTGTAGTCTAGCAGTTGGTCTGCCTGACTGATGGCTCGCTCAGGTTGCTGGGTAAATGGTTTGTTCCCGAAAAACTCCAACCAGGGCTTGCGAACCTCGTCTTTGCTGGTTTCTCTGTATTTTTTTAGTTCTAAGAACGCCATCTTGACTAGATGGTTTTCTTGTCCATTATTTGTGATGGTTAAGACTTCACCTGTCGTGTCCTCACGCATACTAAAACTATGAAAAGCCAAATCATCTGAGAAATAGTTGCTGTCCACTATTGCGATAGCGTAAACGGGTGCGATATGTCTGTAACTCTGGTGTGTATCACCTTTCCGTTGGCGAATTTTTTCTAGATTTTGATTGACTTGACTGCACAAGTAAGCCCACAGGCGATTGATGAAAAAATTCTGATGATGCACCTGAATCTCAATGATAACTTGCGTTCCATTATCTAGTTCAGCTAAAACATCTATACTGGTATAGAAATCCTGTGCCGAGTACAGCAGGGAAGGAAATACGTGAATATTGCTTCCCTCCAAAATGGTCACATTTTTTGCTGGCAAGTCCAGCATATCGCGAATAAATTGACAAGTGATTTCTGGATTGCTAAAGATTTTCTTAGCAACCAAGTCATTGGTTGGGCTGATGCCCGGATGTCTTAGAATCATCCTTTTCCTCCTTTTATTATACCACAGTTTTAAATCTAGGTTTGCTAGATTCACTGCTACTATCTATTTATTCGGAAAAAGTATGAAAAATACTTGAACTGGCTCTTCCCAATGGTATTTTTTGGTGCTTTCCTTTATAATGGGTGTATGGATAAGAAAAAATTATTATTGATTGATGGGTCTTCTGTTGCTTTTCGGGCGTTTTTTGCGCTCTATCAGCAGTTGGACCGTTTTAAAAATGCAGCTGGTTTGCATACCAATGCGATTTATGGCTTTCAGTTGATGTTGAGCCATTTGTTGGAGCGGGTTGAGCCGAGTCATATTTTGGTGGCTTTTGATGCGGGGAAGACGACCTTCCGTACAGCGATGTATGCGGACTATAAGGGTGGTCGAGCTAAGACTCCGGATGAGTTTCGTGAGCAATTTCCCTTTATTCGTGAGTTGCTGGATCATATGGGAATTCGTCACTATGAGTTGGCTCAGTATGAGGCGGATGATATTATTGGGACACTGGATAAGCTAGCTGAGCAGGATGGTTTTGATATTACCATTGTCAGTGGGGACAAGGACTTGATTCAGCTGACGGATGAGCATACGGTGGTTGAAATTTCCAAGAAAGGTGTGGCGGAGTTTGAGGCCTTTACGCCAGATTATCTCATGGAAAAGATGGGCATTACACCGACTCAGTTTATCGATCTCAAGGCGCTTATGGGTGATAAGTCTGATAACATCCCTGGAGTGACCAAAATCGGTGAAAAGACGGGTATTAAGCTCTTGCTGGAGCATGGTTCGCTTGAGGGAATTTATGAAAATATTGATGGGATGAAGGCTTCTAAGATGAAGGAAAATCTCATCAATGATAAGGAACAGGCCTTTTTGTCTAAAACACTGGCAACCATTGATACCAAGGCACCGATTGAGATTGGTTTGGAGGATTTGGTCTATAGTGGTCCAGATGTGGAAAATCTCGGGAAATTCTATGATGAGATGGGTTTCAAACAGCTCAAGCAGGCTTTAAATGTGTCGTCAACTGATGTGGCTGAGAGCTTGGACTTTACTATTGTTGACCAAGTAAGTCAAGATATGCTGAGCGCAGACTCTATCTTCCATTTTGAGCTTTTTGGTGAGAATTACCATACGGATGATTTGGTTGGTTTTGCTTGGTCTTGTGGGGATAAGCTCTATGCTTCAGACAAGCTTGAGCTTTTGCAAGAGCCTATTTTCAAGGACTTTTTAGAAAAAACACCTCTGAGAGTTTATGACTTTAAGAAGGCTAAAGTCCTCTTGAATCGTTTTGGTGTGGATTTGCAGGCGCCTGCTTTTGATAGCCGTTTGGCTAAATACCTCCTTTCGACTGTGGAGGACAATGAAATTGCGACCATCGCGAGTCTTTATGGTCAGACTTACTTGGTTGATGATGAGACTTTCTATGGTAAGGGTGTCAAGAAGGCCCTTCCTGAACGTGAGAAATTCTTGGAGCATTTAGCTCGTAAGCTTGCTGTTTTGGTCGAAACAGCGCCTATTTTGCTTGAAAAACTCAGCGAAAATGGGCAATTAGAGCTTCTTTATGATATGGAACAACCTCTGGCTTTTGTCCTTGCCAAGATGGAAATTACTGGGATTACGGTCAAGAAAGAGACCTTGCTTGAGATGCAGGCTGAAAATGAGCTTGTCATTGAAAAACTGACCCAGGAGATTTATGAACTGGCTGGTGAGGAATTTAATATCAACTCGCCTAAGCAGTTGGGCGTACTTCTCTTTGAAAAGTTGGGACTTCCTCTAGAATATACTAAGAAAACCAAGACAGGTTATTCGACAGCGGTAGATGTCTTGGAGCGTCTGGCTCCTATTGCGCCGATTGTTAAGAAAATTCTCGACTACCGTCAGATTGCTAAGATTCAGTCTACTTATGTGATTGGCTTGCAGGACTGGATTTTAGATGATGGCAAGATTCATACGCGCTATGTGCAGGATTTGACCCAGACAGGGCGTCTGTCTAGTGTCGATCCAAACTTGCAAAATATCCCTGTTCGTTTGGAACAGGGGCGTCTCATTCGTAAGGCTTTTGTGCCTGAGTGGGAGGATAGTGTCCTGCTTAGTTCGGACTATTCACAGATTGAATTGCGTGTTTTGGCACATATTTCTAAAGACGAGCATTTGATTAAGGCTTTCCAAGATGGGGCAGATATCCATACTTCGACAGCCATGCGGGTCTTTGGCATTGAGCGTCCTGAGGATGTGACTGCAAACGACCGTCGCAATGCCAAGGCGGTTAACTTTGGAGTGGTTTACGGGATTTCAGACTTTGGCTTGTCTAATAATTTGGGCATTAGCCGTAAGGAAGCCAAGGCCTACATTGATACCTACTTTGAACGCTTCCCAGGTATTAAAAACTACATGGATGAAGTGGTGCGTGAGGCGCGTGATAAGGGCTATGTAGAGACTCTCTTTAAGCGTCGTCGTGAGTTGCCAGATATTAATTCGCGCAACTTCAACATTCGTGGTTTTGCGGAGCGGACAGCTATCAACTCACCTATCCAGGGTTCGGCAGCAGATATTCTCAAGATTGCTATGATTCAGCTGGATAAAGCCTTGGTTGCAGGTGCTTATCAGACTAAGATGCTTCTGCAAGTGCACGATGAAATCGTCCTTGAAGTTCCTAAATCTGAACTGGCAGAGATGAAAAATTTGGTGAAACAAACCATGGAAGAAGCCATTCAACTCAGTGTACCCCTCATCGCAGATGAAAATGAAGGGGCAACCTGGTACGAGGCTAAATAAAAAAGGGGGAAGTCCTCCTTTTTTGTAGTAGAATTCTGCAAGCCTTTTCAAAATGTGCTATACTGATGAAAAAGGAGGATTTTTATGAGTCAAGAATTTATCAATCCAAGTGATGGCGTGATTCGTCAGTATCTAGCAACGAGTAAAACCCTTGCTGTGGTGGGTTTGTCAGACCGTGAGGAAACAACTAGCAATCGAGTGACTAAGGAAATGCAGGCTCGGGGTTATAAAATCATCCCAGTCAATCCCAAGGCAGCAGGTGGCGAAATCTTAGGTGAAAAGGCTTATGCTAGCCTAGCAGAGATTCCTTTTCCTGTAGATATTGTCAATGTTTACCGTCGCAGTGAGTTTTTGCCAGATGTGGCGCGTGATTTTCTCAAGGCTGATGCCAAGATTTTTTGGGCACAGCTGGGACTTGAGAGTCTAGAAGCAGAAGAAATCTTGCGTGCTGGTGGATGTGATGACATCGTGATGAATCGTTGTATCAAGAGAGAACATACACGCTTGATTGGGGAATCATAAGAAAAAGGTAGCTGGTGGGCTACCTTTTGTGTTAGAAGATACCGATAAGAGTCTGCATACCAAGACTAGTGAGGATGATGGCAATCCAACAGATGGCTCCGAGGACAATGGATTTTCCGCTGGATTTGATCATAGCTACTAGATTGGTTTTGAGACCGATGGCACTCATGGCCATGATAATGAGGAATTTGGAGAGTTGTTTGAGAGGGGTAAAGAAACTACTAGACACACCGAGAGAGGTGAGTAGTGTGGTAAGGAGAGAGGCGAGGATGAAGTAGAGGATAAAGAGTGGAAAGACTTTTTTAAGCTGGACGCCTTGCTTGTTTTTTTGCTCGTGACTTTTCCAGTAGGAGAGACAAAGAGTGATGGGGATGATAGCTAGGGTCCGCGTAAGTTTGACAATGGTTGCGGATTCGAGGGTATTGGTCTGGTAGAGGCTGTCCCAGGCGCTGGCGGTAGCCGTTACAGAGGAAGTATCATTGACCGCAGTCCCTGCAAAGAGGGCGAAGCCGTCATTGGATAGATGAAGCCAGGTTCCCAGGGTTGGAAAAATGAGCGCAGCCAAGACATTGAAGAAAAAGATAACAGAGATGGCTTGGGCTACTTCCTTTTCCTTGGCATGGATAACGGGCGCTGTCGCCGCAATGGCAGAGCCACCACAGATAGAAGAACCGACTCCAATCAAGGTAGCTAGTTTTGTGTCCAGTGCAAAGAATCGCTGGAAAAGATAGGCAACAATCAAGGCTATTGAAATGGTGGACAGGATGACAGGGAGTGAAGATTGCCCAACTGCGAAGACTTGCGAGATATTGAGACCAAAACCAAGCAAGATGACGGCATACTGGAGTAATTTCTTGGAACTAAAGGTCAATCCCGCATCCAGTTGTTTATAAGATGAGAGAAAGGGATGGAGAAGCATACCTATGAAAATGGCAAACACGGGCGCGCCAATGACAGGGAAGAATCCACCTAAGTACCAAGATACGATGGAAATGAGAAGGCAGGCCAAGATGCCTGCTCCATTTTTTGATAGAAATGACATAAAAACCTCCAAATAGAATCTGTTACCATTATAGACCTGTAGACAGGAAAAGTAAAATAGAAAGTGTAAAGCTATTCTATAATGTATTTTTGCGGTCGGGGGGCTTTTGTAGTATAATAGAGATACGTTTTGAAAGTAGGAGGTATCTATGGACTTAACTAAGCGCTTTAATAAACAGTTAGATAAGATTCAAGTTTCGTTGATTCGTCAGTTTGACCAGGCTATTTCGGAGATTCCTGGGGTCTTGCGTTTGACTTTGGGGGAACCTGATTTTACAACGCCAGATCATGTTAAGGAGGCGGCTAAGCGAGCGATTGATCAGAACCAATCCTACTATACAGGGATGAGTGGTCTGCTGACTCTACGTCAGGCAGCTAGTGACTTTGTTAAGGAAAAGTACCAACTGGAATATGCTCCTGAAAATGAAATCTTGGTTACAATTGGGGCTACAGAGGCTTTATCTGCTACTTTGACGGCTATTTTGGAAGAGGGAGACAAGGTGCTCTTGCCAGCTCCTGCCTATCCAGGTTATGAACCAATTGTCAATCTAGTTGGGGCAGAGATTGTCGAGATTGATACGACTGAAAATGGGTTTGTCTTGACTCCTGAGATGTTAGAAAAGGCCATTTTGGAGCAGGGAGATAAGCTCAAGGCGGTTATTCTCAATTATCCAGCTAATCCGACAGGAATTACCTATAGTCGGGAACAGTTGGAAGCTTTGGCAGCTGTTTTGCGTAAGTACGAAATTTTCGTGATCTGTGATGAGGTTTACTCAGAATTGACCTATACAGATGAATCTCATGTGTCTCTAGGAACTATGTTGAGAGACCAGGCTATCATTATCAATGGTTTGTCTAAATCGCATGCCATGACAGGTTGGCGTTTGGGGCTGATTTTCGCTCCTGCACCTTTCACAGCCCAGTTAATCAAGAGTCACCAATATTTGGTTACTGCTGCAAACACCATGGCTCAACACGCTGCAGTGGAAGCCTTGACGGCTGGTAAAAACGATGCGGAACCTATGAAGAAGGAATACATCCAGCGTCGGGACTATATCATCGAAAAAATGACTGCTCTTGGTTTTGAAATTATCAAACCAGACGGTGCCTTCTATATCTTTGCTAAGATTCCAGCAGGATATAATCAAGATTCTTTTGCTTTTCTGAAGGATTTTGCTCAGAAGAAGGCTGTGGCCTTTATCCCTGGAGCAGCCTTTGGGCGTTACGGAGAAGGCTATGTTCGCCTATCTTATGCGGCTAGCATGGAGACTATCAAAGAAGCCATGAAACGACTTGAGGAGTACATGAGAGAAGCATGATTCAGTCTATCACGAGTCAAGGCTTGGTGCTCTACAATCGCAATTTTCGTGAGGATGACAAGCTCGTCAAGATTTTTACAGAGCAGGCTGGGAAGCGCATGTTTTTTGTCAAACACGCTGGTCAGTCTAAGCTGGCTCCGGTTATTCAGCCCTTGGTGCTGGCAAGATTTCTCTTGCGAATCAATGATGACGGGCTTAGCTACATCGAGGACTATCATGAGGTGATGACCTTTCCCAAGATTAATAGCGATCTCTTTGTCATGGCCTATGCGACCTATGTGGCAGCTCTTGCAGATGCTAGTTTGCAGGACAATCAGCAAGATGCTCCCTTGTTTGCTTTTTTGCAAAAGACTTTGGAGTTGATGGAAGCTGGCTTGGATTATCAGGTTTTGACCAATATTTTTGAAATTCAAATCTTGACTCGATTTGGAATCAGCCTCAATTTTAATGAGTGTGTCTTTTGTCATCGAGTTGGTCAGGCTTTTGACTTTTCTTTCAAATATGGCGCCTGCCTCTGTCCAGACCATTATCATGAAGATGAGAGACGTTGCCATCTAAATCCCAATATCCCCTATCTGCTCAATCAGTTTCAAGCTATTGATTTTGAGACCTTGGAGACCATTTCGCTCAAGCCCGAAATCAAGCAAGACTTACGCCAATTTATGGATCAACTCTACGAAGAGTACGTTGGGATTCACCTAAAATCAAAGAAATTTATTGATTCCCTAGCAGACTGGGGACAATTACTAAAAGAGGAAAAGAAATGAAAAAAATCGCAGTAGATGCCATGGGGGGCGATTACGCACCTCAGGCCATCGTTGAGGGTGTCAATCAAGCCCTTGCTGACTTTTCAGATATTGAAGTTCAACTCTACGGAGATGAACGTAAAATCAAGCAATATCTAACAGCGACAGAGCGCGTCAGCATTATCCATACGGATGAAAAGATTGATTCAGACGATGAACCTACGAGAGCTATTCGGAAGAAGAAAAATGCCAGTATGGTCTTGGCGGCCAAGGCTGTCAAAGAGGGTGAAGCAGACGCTGTCCTCTCGGCTGGGAATACAGGTGCTTTGTTGGCAGCAGGATTCTTCATCGTGGGTCGTATCAAGAACATTGATCGCCCTGGGCTTATGTCGACTTTGCCGACTGTAGATGGGAAAGGTTTTGACATGCTTGACCTTGGTGCTAATGCGGAAAATACAGCCCAGCACCTCCATCAATATGCGGTTCTAGGTTCTTTCTATGCTAAAAATGTCCGTGGCATTGCGCAACCACGTGTTGGCTTACTTAACAATGGAACAGAGAGTAGCAAGGGTGACCCGCTTCGCAAGGAGACTTATGAATTACTAGCAGCTGATGAAAGTTTGAACTTTATCGGAAACGTGGAAGCGCGTGATTTGATGAATGGCGTTGCGGATGTTGTCGTGGCAGATGGTTTCACGGGAAACGCTGTGCTCAAATCCATTGAAGGAACAGCTATGGGAATCATGGGTTTGCTCAAGACTGCTATTACAGGTGGTGGTCTTCGAGCGAAACTAGGCGCACTCCTTCTCAAGGATAGCCTCAGAGGTTTGAAAAAACAGCTCAACTACTCAGATGTTGGTGGAGCGGTCTTGTTTGGTGTCAAGGCACCTGTTGTCAAGACTCATGGTTCAAGTGATGCCAAGGCTGTCTATAGTACGATTCGCCAAATTCGTACCATGCTAGAAACAGACGTAGTTGCCCAGACTGCGCGCGAATTTTCAGGAGAATAAAAGAGATGACAGAAAAAGAAATTTTTGACCGTATTGTGACCATTATCCAAGAGCGACAGGGAGAGGACTTTGTCGTGACAGAATCCTTGAGTCTGAAAGACGACTTGGATGCTGACTCAGTTGACTTGATGGAGTTTATCTTGACGCTGGAAGATGAATTTAATATCGAAATCAGCGATGAGGAAATTGACCAACTGCAAAGTGTAGGAGATGTGGTTAAAATCATTCAAGCAAAATAAAGATATAGGAGTTCCAAGGCATTTGCTTTGGAATTTTTTATTTGGTTCAAGTGACCGTTTAGGAACAGATTTAGTCTTTCTAGGGACAGTAGAAATCTGAGGAGAAATAAGGGATATAATGAAATCAGAAAAATCAATCTCCAAAAAGGAGATAAAAGAAAGGATTTTCACGATGAAAAAATATCTTTATTCTAGTTTGTTAGTTCTTGCAGGAGGCGTTCTCCTAGCAAATACTACGGTAGCCTATGCTGATTCCCCATCAGCAAGTGAGAAAGAAGCGATTGCTCAATTAGTTAATCAAGGCAAGATAAAAGCTGAAGAAGCTGATCAAGTAAAATTGATTGGTTTTGAAGATAAAGAAACCCAAGCAGAGGGAAATCAAGAGAAGAAAGCTTTCAATCAATATCGTGATCCGAAAGGAACATGGATGCAAACCAATGGTAAATGGTGGTTTAAATACGGTTCAGGTGGTTATGCTAAAAATTGGGAACAATTAGATGGCAAGTGGTACTATTTTGATGACCAAGGATGGATGAAAGAAAATACTTGGATTCAACCTGATGGTAATTATTACTACTTATCTGCTAGTGGTGCTATGGTCACTGGTTATCAACGTGTGAATGGTACACCATACTTCTTTAGAGTCAGTGGTGTATGGGTAGAAAATCGTGGACAGGCACTTGGTGAATATGCCGAGACATTTGTAGGGAAAATCCCATATGTTTGGGGTGGGGCAGATTTGAATAGTGGCGTAGATTGCTCAGGATTTACGATGGCTATTCATGCTAAGTTTGATATTAGTATTCCTAGAGTGACTTATGGTCAAGCAACAGGAGGAAGCTATGTAAGTAATGGTTCTCAACAAGCTGGAGATTTGATTTTGTATAATAGTGAAGAGACAAATGACCATGTAGGTATTTATGTTGGTGGTGGAAAGGTAGTTCATGCTCCGTATCCAGGTCAATATGTTTCTTATATGGATCAATACGGTATTACTCAAAATACAATTCGTAGATATTGGTAATATTGTCTAATCTTTCACAATATTATTGACTTTGATTATGAAAAGTATTAGAATATAGCTAAATAAAGAGGGGAAACCCTCCTATAGCTATTCAATAAAGGAGGAAATGGCTATGAAAAAATCTAAACTACTCACTCTTGGTCTGCTTGTAGGTGCTGGTCTGCTTTTGTCTATCAACCAAGCACAGGCTGCAGATACTTGGGTTAAAAATGGTGCTGACTGGAATCTTTCACAAGATGGCAGTCTAGCTAAGGATAAATGGGTACAAAATGCTGGCTCATGGTATCACTTTGACAGCACTGGTAAAATGCAGACAGGCTGGCTCAAAGACGGCAATACTTGGTATTCTCTAGCAGATAGTGGTGCTATGCGCACAGGCTGGTACAAGGAAGGTAACACATGGTACTCACTAGCTAATAGTGGTGCCATGCGTACAGGTTGGTACAAAGAAGGATCTACTTGGTACTATCTCAAAGACAGTGGCGCTATGGCAACAGGATGGGCGACTCCAAATGGTAAATGGTCTTACTTTGAAAAATCAGGTGCTATGGTCGCAGATAGAGCTGTCCCAGCCAGTGATGGGGAAAGTTATGTCATTGGTAAGGATGGCTATCTAGCAAATAGAAAAGATGCTGGATACAATATTCATGATATTGTCAAACTTGGAGATGGGCAAGAATATTTGCTAAATGCTAAAGGTGACGATGTTATTATTGAAAAAAATGCTTGGTATATCAGACCAGAGTTCAAGAAGTTTTCTAATAAATATGGAGATGAGGTTGCAAATACTACCTTAGCTTTAGTGGATAATAAAGAAGAAGGACAAGAAATTGATCCTAAGGCAGTTGTACAGAACTTCCAAAACTTACCAAATCGCTACTACTTTGATGAAAATGGACATCGTGTGGTTAATATCCCAGCAATGACAACCTATTCAGAGATTAAAAAAGTTGGCAATGATGTCTATTTAGAAAATCTAGGTGCACGACTTCGTCTTGGAGCTACCCACTTTACAATCAATAACAATAAACTATACTATTTAGAAAATGAGCAAGGTAAGCTCAAAACAGGTTACTTTGTATTAATTGATGATGGTATGGCTACAACCCACTATCACTTCCTAGCCTATGCGGATCAATCTGGTGAAATTCTTAAGATGAAACGCTTGCCATCAGGAGTTTCAGATTATCTTGATAAAGAAATTGATGGTTTATATGGTGAAAAAATTAAGATTGAATCTCCACACTCAAACGAATATTATAAAGTGGTCGTGGTTAAATAAAAATAACATCTTCACAACTAATTGTTAACACTCTAACCAATATACCATTTTCAGGAGGCTTTAGATTTCTTGTATTTCAAAAGAGAACTAAAGCCTTTTGTAGATGGAGCAGGGGATAGAGTTATCTATAAAATAATGAAAAGGAGTCTGTCATGGAAATGAAAAATACATTTGTAGAATTGGAACAATTTGAAGAGTTAACCCCAGAGGTATTGAAGGAAGTGAATGGTGGAGGGAATTTCTTTTGTTCTTTGTTTGGGCTTTGCCAACCTCGGTATTGTAGTCCAGCACCAACTAAAACTGTGATTGGATAGTATGATTTTGACTTTTATTAAGGAAACTCTATTTGCTTTATTGTTGATAGTCTCCATTATAGTTCCTCCAATTTATCTAGGTTACCAAATTATACCGGAATTTCGTAAAAAGAGATACATAGTCTATTTATTAATGATGCAAGTAATAGCTGGTAAAACTTTTTTTGAAATTATGTATTTGGAAGTTTTAATCTTTTTTTACCTTATTTTCTATGTGAATAGGAAGAAAAAGGGGGAATCGTTATTTCTTTCATTCTATCTTTTTAGTTTTTATCAGAGTATTCGCTATTTATTGGTATTGTTCTATATTCGGATGTTAGATATAGATATGCTATCAGAAGTAGGAAATGGTATTGTTAATTCTTCTTTTTCTCTACTAGCTCTTGTACTGACAGTGGTTATGATGAAGCGTTGTTCTTTGGATTTGGATTTATTCTTTTCAGATGCTTTCAAAACCCACTATTATAAGAGTTTTTTCATTATCCTACCTCTGACTGTGTTTAGGATATTCTCTTCGTTTATGACAAATATAAATTGTTCTTTCTACGTTCGATTTGATACGACCATTTCTCTCTTGATTTTCATTCTCTTTTTCTCTTGGCTCTTTTACATCAAGCATTTGGAGCAGGTTTATCGTGATGAGCAGACCATTCAGAGACAGGAAGATGAAAATCGTTCCTTGCAAGGAATGGTGGATAAGCTAGGTCATCTCTATGATGAAGTTCGAGGTTTCCGTCATGATTTTGCGGGGATTGTCGCCAGCATGGAGCCTGCCATAGCGAATCAAGACATGGCAGAAGTTTCTACCATTTATCAAGATGTTTTTCTAAAGACCAATGAAAAGCTGAGAAAGGCGGATTACACAGCCTTTAATCTTCATAATATCCATGACATAGCTATTCGCAATACCTTGGCAAAAGCCATGATTGTGGCAGATAATCAGGGAATTCATTTTAGTTTGGAGACGGTGGGGGTTGTCGAAGAGCTGGCTTTGCCTATGTTGGAGGCTATTCGGATCCTCTCTATCCTCACGACAAATGCCTTAGAAGCAGCCAGTGAGGCTGAAAATCCGCAGATTCGGGTTGCTTTGTTGGCAAGTGATAGGAGTGTCCGTTTTATCATTGAAAACACTCGTAAGAAAGAAGAACTGAATCCCAGCATTCTCAGTCAAAAGGGTTACTCTACCAAGGGAAACCACAGTGGACTGGGTTTAGCGACCTTGGAGGATATGGTTTTTCATTATGATTTGAACTTAGATACCCAACTAGGAGAGACGACTTTTAGACAAGATTTAGAATTGCCATTTAAGGATGAGAAACGAGGAGGAGAGGAATGAGAATTTTAGTTTTGGAAGACGATAGAGTCCAGCAAGGACGGATAGAGCAGACTTTACTAGATATCGGTCGCTCTCGCAATTTGAGATTGGAAATTGATATTGCCAAAAACTATGGAGATGTTGAAAAGTATTCTCAGTATTTTGACCATTACCAGCTCTATTTATTGGATTTAGAGATTGATGGAGAGCGTGAACGGGGCTTTCAAGTTGCTCAACAGGTTCGGGAGCGGGATCCCTTTACAAGTATTGTCTTTGTGTCCACACACTCGGAGGCTTTGCCTCTAGCTTTTCGCTATCACTTGTCTGCCTTGGATTTTATTTCCAAGGATCAGCCAGAGGAAGATTATCGTCATCAGTTGGAGCGCTGTCTGGACTATGTACTGGCAGTGGACAAGAGGGAAAATATGCGTCTCTTTACCTATAGTTTTGAGGGAAGACGTGGCTTTACTCTGCCCTACCATGAGATTTTGGCCTTTGAAACCTCAGTGGAATCCCATCGTATCAAGGTCTACTATGCCAATCATTCTATCAAGACCATTTATGGCAGTCTCAAGGATATCGCTGCTAAGGCTGAAAAAGATTACTTTGTCTATGCAAATCGCAATACTTTAGTCAGTTTACAGGCAATTGAAGAGATGACTGCCACAGAAGTGACTCTGTTAGAAGGCTTGCATTTCCCCGTATCGCGAACAGCCAGAAGAACACTTAAAAAACATCTCAATGTCTAATATCTGTTAGACTTGAATAAATTTATCAATAAGAATGTCGGAAAATTTTCTGATATTCTTATTTTTTTGACTTCTTTTTCGAATAGATAAGTAAGAGGGAAAAAGAAAGGAATAAAATATGGAACGCATAATAGAAAGTTGGATTACTAGGGTAGAGAATTTTTACAGTTTGCAGTCACTTCCTGTAAAAGTATTCATTTTCATAGTTGGAGTAGTTGGGGTTTATGCTTTGGGGACATTACTTTTAGGACCGGTTTATTGGGCGGGGCAGAAGTTTGGCGAAATGGTTTATAATAATTTGTTTTAATAAGAAATTCGAATAGATAAGTAAGAGGGAAAAAGAAAGGAGCTTAGTTCATGTTTATATCAATGTTCTACCCATGGTTCACTGAGTTATTTTTTAAATAAAATTTAATTTAGTTGTACATTTTCGAATTGTTTTTCGAATAGATAAGTGAGAAGAAAAAAGAAAGGAGCCTAATTCATGTATCTACCAATTTTCTATCAATGGTTTACTAAATTATTTTTTAAATAAATTTAATTTAGTTGTGTATTTTCGAATTATTTTTCGAATAGATAAGTGAGAGGAAAAAGAGAGGAGCCTAATTCATGTATCTACCAATTTTTTATCCATGGTTTATTAAATTATTTTTCAAATAAAATTTAATTTAGTTGTACATTTTCGAATAAATAAGTGAGAAGAAAAAGAGAGGAATAAAATAATGAAAGAACATTATTATGGATTTGTTGAGCTAACGTCGGAAGAATTGACCGATATTCAAGGTGGAGAAAATTGGACGAAGACCCTTGTAGATTGGTACATTGGATTTCGTAGAGGTTTCGGTTTTTAGGAGGATAAGCAATGAACGAAATGAATGACAAGTATACTATTGAAGTATTAAAGGAAAGCGACTTAGCCTTGATGGTTGGTGGCAGTAAGGAAAGTTATCAACATGGTTTAATGGTGGGCTTAACTTTACGTCGTGCATTATTTGGATTCTAAGATAACATTTAGAAAAAGTAGCTTATTTTATCTTTTTAAGGAAATATAGGAATTTTACTACTATAATAATCTTGGATTTTCTTTGCCAAGAAGTGTAGTTAGTTATGTTATATGACCTATATCGTTAATACTTATAGGATCATTTATTGATAGAAAAAATAGAACAAGAGGAGAAAAAGATGACAAATTTTGACAAAATGGAACAGAACTTTGTAGCTCTTACTGAAGAAGAGTTGATGAATGTAGATGGGGGAGCATTGCCTCTTGTACTCGCTGGAGTGTCTATTTGGAAGATAGGTGCAGCAGTAGCAGGTGGAGCAACAGCACTTTTTGCTGGAGGAGCAGCTTTAGGGTATTATGCGAATAGACCATAATCTGATTGTAGTCAGAGAGGTATCTCTATGTTTTTAAAAAAAGAAGTGATATTATTAGGGGTATTGTTATCGCTACGTATTATTTTTACTATCGTTCAAATTTTAATTGACTATAAAATATTATCTGGACAGTATAGTGTAAATTTTATGGATATTTCAGAAGTATTTACTTATCCAATACTCATTTTAATCATTTACATAGCAATAAAATATAATACAAAGGAGTAATGACGAACATGAACTTAGAACAATTTTATCAATTATCTGACGATGAATTAGTGGGAACAAAAGGTGGTTTTGGTCTTGCGGAAGCAGTTGGGATTGCAGGAGTACTGAATGCTGCTGTACAAATTTTTAATGCTGGTTACAAATTTGGTTCAGATTTGGCTCGTCGTGGGCGTTAGATAATGAACAACCGCAACCTGAATCTCAATACATTGTTACCTAAACTAGCCACTATATGTCCTTTATTTGGAATAACTCTTAATCTCGTGATTCATGTGATTCGTACAGATTCGTTAGCCTCCTTTAATTGGCAATGGACTTTAGTTGGTTTGCTTTTCTCAGGATATTTTGGTATTTTTCGCAAAGATTTGTCAAAAGATAATAAAAACTATAAATGAAGAACATGAATCAAAAGGATTTTGTGTATATGAATGGTGGAGTTTTCTGCCATTCTTGTCAGGTAAAAAGGAGTCTACCATGAAACAATTCTTATTAGGATTCGCTGAGGGATATTTTACCGTATCACTCATTATCTACATCGCAACGTATTTGATTTTGAAAAGTCCAATCAATACCCTATTTTATCCAGAAATTTACCCCGTTTTATTTGGGCTATTTTATCTAGGATACAAGGTCAACAAAAAGCAAGTAGGGTGAGCAGTTAAGAATGACTTGTTATATTCTTCGAAAATCTCTTCAAACCACGTCAGCTTCCATCTGCAACCTCAAAGCAGTGCTTTGAGCTGACTTCGTCAGTTTTATCCACAACCTCAAAACAGTGTTTTGAGCAACCTGCGGCTAGCTTTCTAGTTTGCTCTTTGATTTTC
>NZ_JUUO01000019.1 GCF_001074975.1 Streptococcus pseudopneumoniae
CTTAGACATGGTTCGTCAACATGTTTTAACTTCCGAATTTGCAAGTCAGCAGTTGGGTATGACAGTAGCTGAGTTTGAGTCTTTGCTATAAATGAGAATGGGGACATGTTATCGAATTAGATAGCATGTTTTATTTTGTACTCTTCGAAAATCTCTTCAAACCACGTCAGCTTTCATCTGCAACCTCAAAACAGTATTTTGAGTAGCCTGCGGCTAGCTTCCTGGTGTGCTCTTTGATTTTCATTGAGTATTGGGTCAATAGTCAATGCTTGTTTTCATTTTTTAAACTTACTCGAATGATAATTATATATATGTAAAATCTTCTGTAATTAAGTATAAATTGCACCAAAATACAATAGCATAATATAGCAATTAAATATAATATCTAAATGTAAAAAAATGCAAAATAAAACTGTCTGAAAATTCCCTACTTTCTCAAAATACTTTTTTTTTTTTGCGAAATTTTGAAGTCGAAAAGTTTGCAAATATATTGAAAATAGTGTAGAATACAAGTGTAGGTTTCTGCATATACAAGAGAACATTGCTTATTCTTTTTAAGGAATAAATTTTGTTATGTAGAAGCTAAAACAACTAATTCCATAAAGGAGAAAAACATGGAACACAAAAATCCCATGAGTCGTGTTGAACGTTTGCACCGTGAAAAGGTCACGCGTTATTCGATTCGTAAATATAGCTTTGGAGCGGCCAGTGTAGCAGTCGCTGCTCTTTTCATGTTCTTAGGTAATGGAGCTGTATCAGTTCAAGCGGATGAAATTCAGGGAAATCGGGTTACTGAAAGCCCTAAACCACAACCTGAAGAAGACAAGTCAAAGCCTGCGACAGAAGTAGCGCCAGTTTTGAACAAAACTCAACTTGAAAGTTACATTTCAGAAATTGAGACAAAACTTTCTAACGGTTCTTACGATAACAAAACAGAAGAAAGTGTTGCAGTATTAAAAGCAGACCTAGAAGCTGCAAAAACTACATTAGCGAACGCAACTACTCAAGCTGAACTAAAACAAGCTTACAGCAAACTTGTCACTACAGTTAACTCTAAATTAAAAAACAAGCCTGTAGAGAAAAAAGAAACTCCAACAGTAGATACAACTGAAGGAAAAGAAACTGTAGGTAAAAAAGCAGAAAACACTGAACCTAAATCAGAATCTAACTCAATCGAAAACACAGGATCTAACGACCCACGTAACGAGAAAGCGATTCCAACGGGAATTCAATTTAGAGCAGAGATTGCTTATTCGACCAACGAAGAAACAAACGAGAACGGGAAAAAGAATGATTACATTACGAGTGGTGTTGGTGGTTCAACAAGCTCAGAAGCTGCTCAAAGACTCGCTCCTCGTATATTGAACTACAGAACTAGATTTAATAAAGACGAGAATGGTAAAATTACATCTGTAGACTGGATGGTTTATTACAACAACTACGCGGAAAACTTGTCTAATACTTATGGAATGAGAGGAGAGTTATACCGAAACTATATTCAAATTCCTAAAGAAGTGAATATGCCAGAAAACATCGAACGTTTGCAGTATGCAGTTCCAAACAAACCTGTTTTTCAAGGTGGGAAACCAGTATGGCCTAGACCGAATGGCAATTCTCTTTACAATGAAGTGACTTTTGATGATCCAGCTCCAAAAAGTGCTGTAGGAATTCCTCTTAAGACAAATGTGTCTTTCACAAAAGATAAATGGCCTAGCACTAGAAGTGGTCGTGGTTATGATACGCTTGCTGGGAAGGAATCTGACTATTTCAAGGATGCTGCAAAAACTTCCGGTGCAAAAGAATTAGTATATGCCGATGCTCTAACAGAAGAACATGTTATCTGGGATCAATCAAATACAGGTGGGGACGCGCAAGATGCATATGTATGGAAGTTCACCACAACTGTACCAAAAACGACAACTAATGAGCAGTTGAAAAATATGAAGGCTGTCATGGGAATGTTCCGTGTTGGTACAGCAGGAGTTGACCATGGTGTCCATACAATCGCAACTAACCCTGTTAATGTTACGGATGCCGATGTGGCTAATCCACAACCAAAACCACAACCAAAACCAGAAACATCACAACTAGGAGTCAACAACACTTATACCCAAACAAATGACACGATTACAGTTCCTACTATAGCTTCTACAGATACAGTCTTGACAGGTACAGGAACACCAGGTGCCCGAATCAATATTAAGGATGGGGGTAAAGTTGTTAATAATACTACCATAGTTGGAGAGAACGGACAGTGGACATTCCCAATTACTACTGGTTTGAATAGTAATGTTACTGGTGGTAAACAGCTGGTTGATAAGAGTCAAATCAGCGTTAGCCAAACAGTTAATGGTGTAGAAAGTGCTGATGTACCTGTAAACGTCTCTCTAGGTTACTCAGAGATCGAACCATCATCTAATTCAAAAGAAAAGAATAATCTTGTTGAAAATGATAGAAATGTTACCTTGAAAGTGCCGCATGATGCGGGAGCCGCTTATTTCAAATTTACGGACCCAGATGGCAATGTTCAAACGGTTGAACTCACACGTGATTCTGTTCCAAAACGTGCTGGTGTTCCAGGCAACTGGCAAGTAACAAACAGTGAACTTGCAAGTGTTACTTCAAGTGATCAAGGAGACCACTACTCAACGATCAACTTGACCTTGAAAAAAGATATGAAAGCTGAAACAACAGCTGAAGTTGTCTCTAACATGCAAAAAGGTAGCTACACAAGTCTTCAAGGATGGCAATCACGTGACGTTGAAGCAGCTCCAAAACCACAACCAGAGACTCCAGTAGTAGCACCAACAGTAGAGATTCCTTACTCAGATCCAGCTCCAAACAAAAAAGAAGTTTACCTTTATACTGGAGAAGATGCTGACGTTGATATTACCTTTAATGACGATTCTGGAAAAATTAAATCAGCTTCATTAAGAAAAGGTGGAAACCAAGCTCTAAATAATATTGATGGGAACCCAGATAAACAAGATAATGAATTTGGATATACTGTAACAGCGATTAATTCTGAAACTGCTACACCAGCAACAATTAAAGTAACAGGTCGAGTTTCAGGTCTTGATGAAAGTAGATTGCCAAAAACAGAAAACGACTCTTTAGAGCTTGTAACACGTTTTGCAACAGCAACGGATACAGATGGTGCAGAGATTTCTAATACTGCAGTAAAAAATAAAAATAGTGCAGGAGAAATAGTAGGTTCTTACTTAACTGACCCAGGTGCAGTAACTTTCGTATTAAAAGCACAAACTAAGAAATATGATATTAAAACTCCAGCATCGGCTGATAAAGTAACCGTATCAAATGCGAACAACGTTACTGATAAAGAGTTTGAAAAAATTAAAGAGAAAGTTAAAGTTGAATATTCTCAAAACAATCCAGATGCACGTTTAGCTGACAAAAAAGGTCAAGAAGTAGAAGATGCTTCAAAAGTTGTTGATAAAGTAGAAAAAGAAGGAAACAATGTTGTTGTAACCTATAAAGATGGTTCTAAAGATACAAAACCATTGTCAGAATTTGTAAACGTAGCTCCAACAGTTGAACTTCCATACTCAAATAAAGATAAGAAAGAAATCTATGTTTATACAGGTGAAAACACTGATTTGACCTTCAAAGGTTCTGATGAAGCTGAAGTTAAAAATCTTTACCTTCGTGGACCTGGAGATACTACATGGAATAATGCAGCAGGTTATGGATTACCAACAGGTAAAGTTGAAAATGGTGCAGTCACTGGAGAAGGTTCAGTCTCTGGTGATAAGAAAACAGCTACTATCAAGATGACTGGTGTCACAAACCTTAAGGCTGGTCAAAAGTGGACAAGCTTTGTTGTTGCTGAAGACAATAATGATGCAAAATCAACTACTGATTTTAGAGCATTAGATAAGAATCCAAATGCAACTCAGACACCAGGATATGTTCTATTCATCGTTAAATCTCAAACAGATAAGTACGATATTGCAACTCCAGCTCCAGCTGATAAAGTTGAGGTAGCGGATCCAGCTAAAGTAACAGACGCTGAATTAGATAAAATCAAAGAAAAACTACAACTTGAGTACAACAAGAAAAATGATGATGCGAATATCGCAAAAAATACTGCAGTTGATAAAGATGGTAAGATTAAGTCAGTCACAAAAGATGACAAAGGAAATCTTGTAGTAACATATACAGATGGTTCTACAGATACAAAACCATTGTCAGAATTTGTAACTAAAAAACCAACAACACCAGCTAAGGATGCAGATGGAGTTAAAGATCCAGCTAAGACACCAGTTAAAGATCCAGCTAACTTAACAGATGCAGAAAAAGCT
>NZ_JUUO01000020.1 GCF_001074975.1 Streptococcus pseudopneumoniae
AGACTATATTGATTATTACAACAACAAACGAATTAAGGTAAAACTAAAAGGACTTAGTCCTGTGCAGTACAGAACTAAATCCTTTACTTAAATTATTTGTCTAACTTTTGGGGATCAGTACATTGCTTGGTCGATTTTTTAATCTTCTTCCATTTTCTTAGGTTGATAGGCTAGCATACCTAAACCAGTAAATAGAGCTAGTATCACGGCAAGGAAAATGACTTGATGATGAATATTTCCTGTCATAGAGATTGTTCGTCGTAATCCCGAAACCGAATAACTCATTGGTAACCAAGGATTAATAGCTCTAAAGAAATCATTTGTCAAAGCAAGTGGATAAGTACCTGCACTTGACGCCAACTGTAATAAAAGCAAAATAAGCGAGAAGAAGGCTCCTATACGGCTATTCCACGTTGTTAAAGCTGTCACCATAGACATAAATACTAAACTTGTTAGGATAATGAGAATAAATGTTCTCATCTCATGATTAGCCGTTAGACCAATAAGATGAACTCCTCCATATACCAAAATTCCTGCTAAAACAGCTATAATACCATTTATTTCAGCTCGAGATTTCAACCAAGCCCAGCGGCTCTCCGGATGACGTCCTGAAGGCAACTTCGCAAAGATCATATTCGTTGATATTGCTGCAACAAAGAGAGCAACTGATATCATATAAGGAGCCATTGCAATTCCATTTACAGGAACTTGATCATTGTCTGTTTTAGAGAGACTGAGAGGATTTGACAAAATCTCTGCATTTTTAGATTCTGTTGATGCTGACTTCAGTTGATCACTAGCATTACTCAATCCTTGTCCTAAAGAAGCAAGTCCTGTCTGTAAACCTTCCAATCCGGAAGTTAACTTTGTTCCACCTTCTGCTAGCTTTCCAGCTCCATCTGCCAATTTATTGGAGCCATTTTCTAACTGAGAAGCACCTGATAGTAACCGACTTGATTTGTCAGCTAGTTGGCTAGATCCTGACTGCAATTTATTAACTCCTGCTATCAATTCTTGACTCTTTTGATTCAATTGATTGGATCCGATTGATAATTTTTCAATACCAGATACTAATTCTGGAGTTTTTTCAACTAATTGACCAACTCCTTCTGTCAAGCTAGAAGATTTTTGTGTCAAGGTAGTTGATCCTGAAACTAGTTGGTCCAAACCACCTGTCAAGGTGGAATTTTTTTCACTTAGTTGACTTGCGCCTTGAGAAACTTTATCAACACCTGCAGTATATGCATTTACACCTGATCTAATAGACTGACTGTCAGAAACTAATTTGCTAGTAACATCTCCCTGTATTTCTGTTAATCCACTTGACAATCCTGTCAAAGAAGTAGAAGCAAGCGGTAATACTTGATTAGCTTTATTTTTTAAAGTAGAAAGATTAGAAGATTGATTTTGTAAGTTTTCTAAACTTCTCTGTAAACCTTGAACTAAAGCTACAATTGACTGTGCTGATTGAATACTATCAGTCGAATTTTGAGATACAGAGGCATTTATTTCAGCTTGTTGCTCACTTGTCAAGGATTGATAAGCTGCTGTCGATTGAATATTGGCTAATGTAGTCGCTTTATCAGACTGAGCACTTGCTAACATTTGATTAGAAAGAGATACTATACTTGATAAAACAGAATCTAATTGTTTTGTATCTCCAACATCAGTATTTTGAATAGTTTGATTTAACTGATTCAGACCAGAAGATAATTGATTAATTTGATCTTTTTGCTTAGACGAAGCCTCTAACTTGCTAGAAAGTTGTTGAATCCCTTCACTTAATTGCTCCACCCCCATTCGAAGTGTAGCTGATTGATTAGATAACTGATTAGCATCTGTTGCAAGACTTACCACTCCATTGGTGTAGGCACTAACACCAGATGAAAATTGATTAAGACCAGCATTAAGCTGAGAAACACCGCCAGTATAGGATTCTACACCAGTATATAATTGATTGATTCCTCCTACTAATTCAGGACTTTTAGAAGCTAATTGACCTAACCCACTATCTAATTGACTCACTGCACCAGTATATGTAACTAAACCACTATTAAAATTCCCTAAGCCAAGATGAAGTTGTTCAACACCAGAGACATAAGAGGATAATCCTTTAGTAAACTGTTCCGTTCCATTTGAAAATGTTAAACTTGAATCTGCTAAAGAGTGTAGGTTAGTAGTTAATGTTTGACTTCCTGTCGCTAACTGATTCGCTCCATCAGTTAATTTTTCACTACCAGAAGCTGCTTGACTCATCCCATCCTTTAAATCGACCATTTTGTTAAATAAAGCCTTAGTATAGGTCTCGGTTACATTAGTAGAAACATTCTGATTTAATTGTGTCATAGCAGAATCACTCATCTTGCTTGCAATAAAGCTATGACCACTTGAAGTCTGATAATCGATTTGCATTTGCTCTGGGTGATCCGTTAAAATAGAAGCTGCTTTTTCAGATAAATCACTTGGTAAAGTCACTACTATATAGTAATCGCCATTTTCTAATCCCTTCTCACCTTCTTCTTCATCTACAAAATGAAAATCCAATGTTCTATTTTCTTTTAAATTGGACACCATGTCTTTTCCTATAGACATGCTATTACCATTATAGGAAGCCTCTTTATCATTATTGACAACTGCCACAGGTAAGTCAGATAATTTCCCATATGGATCCCACATTGAGGATAAAAATATGATATTGTACAGAGCTGGAATAAGAGAAATTCCTATCATGACAATAATAAAGGCTGGTTTTTTAAAAATTGCTTTCCATTCTTTGAACATAGTTTCTCCTTTTTTAAACATATTGTCTAAAATTTTGATATAATAGATTATACATTAAAAAATCTAAATTACAAGATAAAAAATCTATTTTTAGACATATAGTCTAATTTGTTTACAAGGAGGAAATATGAAAGAAAGTAATAAACGCTTAAAAACAAAGCGAACTATTGAAAATGCTATGGTCCAATTACTAATGGAACAACCATTTGATCAAATTTCTACTGTCAAGTTAGCAGAAAAAGCCGGAATTAGTCGTTCCAGCTTCTATACTCACTATAAGGATAAGTATGATATGATTGAGCACTATCAAAGCAAGCTATTTCATACATTTGAATATATTTTTCAAAAACATGCTCATCACAAAAGAGATGCTATTTTAGAAGTATTTGAATATCTAGAGTCAGAACCACTTCTGGCTGCCCTTCTTTCTGAAAATGGGACCAAAGAAATCCAAAATTTCTTACGAAATAAACTTCATATCATGCTCAGTACAGATTTACAAAAGCGATTTATGCAACTGAATCTCAATACCACTGAATTAGAATATAGTAGCATCTATCTAACTCACGCACTTTTTGGTGTCTGCCAAACTTGGATTGCACATGGAAAAAAAGAAAGTCCTCAAGAAATAACAGACTTCCTTATGAAAATGCTTGGTGATACAAATTGATATAAAAAGGAACACAGCTGTGTTCCTTTTTATCTTATACTCCGCCAGTAGGACTCGAACCTACGACATCATGATTAACAGTCATGCGCTACTACCAACT
>NZ_JUUO01000021.1 GCF_001074975.1 Streptococcus pseudopneumoniae
ATCGGGAAGACAGGATTCGAACCTGCGACACCTTGGTCCCAAACCAAGTACTCTACCAAGCTGAGCTACTTCCCGAGTTAAATAGAAAAATGCACCCTAGAGGAGTCGAACCTCTAACCGCCTGATTCGTAGTCAGGTACTCTATCCAGTTGAGCTAAGGGTGCTCATCATTTTATGCCGAGGACCGGAATCGAACCGGTACGATCGTTACCAATCGCAGGATTTTAAGTCCTGTGCGTCTGCCAGTTCCGCCACCCCGGCCTCTCTAAGCGAACGACGGGATTCGAACCCGCGACCCCCACCTTGGCAAGGTGGTGTTCTACCACTGAACTACGTTCGCACTGTTTTCTTCTATCTAAAAATGCCGGCTACATGACTTGAACACGCGACCCTCTGATTACAAATCAGATGCTCTACCAACTGAGCTAAGCCGGCTCATTTATTATATCTTAATGCGGGTTAAGGGACTTGAACCCCCACGCCGTTAAGCGCCAGATCCTAAATCTGGTGCGTCTGCCAATTCCGCCAAACCCGCATATATGACCCGTACTGGGCTCGAACCAGTGACCCATTGATTAAAAGTCAATTGCTCTACCAACTGAGCTAACGAGTCCAAAATAACTTGCGTTATCTTAAACGGTCCCGACGGGAATCGAACCCGCGATCTTCGCCGTGACAGGGCGACGTGATAACCGCTACACTACGGGACCTATGGGAGTTAACGGGATCGAACCGCTGACCCTCTGCTTGTAAGGCAGATGCTCTCCCAGCTGA
>NZ_JUUO01000022.1 GCF_001074975.1 Streptococcus pseudopneumoniae
TGGAGGATTACCCAAGTCCGGCTGAAGGGAACGGTCTTGAAAACCGTCAGGCGTGTAAAAGCGTGCGTGGGTTCGAATCCCACATCCTCCTTTTTTATTAACGCGGGATGGAGCAGCTCGGTAGCTCGTCGGGCTCATAACCCGAAGGTCGTAGGTTCAAATCCTGCTCCCGCAATAAGGCTCGGTAGCTCAGTTGGTAGAGCAATGGATTGAAGCTCCATGTGTCGGCGGTTCGATTCCGTCTCGCGCCATTT
>NZ_JUUO01000023.1 GCF_001074975.1 Streptococcus pseudopneumoniae
ACACGCAAACCAAATGGTGATGCAGTAGTAACGCCTAAGAAACCAGATGGTTCAACATACCCATCAGGCAGCAAGGTAGTGATTCCAGGTGAAAATAATACTCCAATTGAAGTTACAATCGGTGACAATGGTTCAGGTGAAGTACCAAATGACAAGCTTCCTAAGAAAGATGTCCCAGGTACAGGAACAGTAACCGAACCTAACAAGAAACCATCACAACCGGTGGATGTAACAACACCAGCTAAGGCAACACCAGCAACACCAGAAACTGAAAAACCAGGTAAGATTGAAATCACACGCAAACCAAATGG
>NZ_JUUO01000024.1 GCF_001074975.1 Streptococcus pseudopneumoniae
TATTGAATATGCCATAAGAAGATTATACCACATTGTGTACTGTTTTTGGTTCATTTTGCTATAAAAATAAAAAAGGAGTATTTGTCATGAATACAAAAATGATGGAACAATTTGAGATTATGGATACTGATGTGCTTGCTTGTATTGAAGGTGGCGGTTGGATAAAATGTGGACTCGGTGTAGTTGGAGGTGCATTGACTGGAGGAGTTGCTGGTGGTGCTGTGGGCACTGTAACGCTACCTATCATTGGTACTGTATCTGGAGCTGCTGCTGGTTTTTGGGGTGGGGGGGCAACGGGTGCTGCTACCTTCTGTTAAAAATCGCTCTTCATTACTAAGCTGAATTTAGTTGGAATGGAGTAAATAATTATGAACAAGAAAAAGATAGTTTCAACTATAGTATTTTTAGTATTTATTATAATGTCAGTGGCTAATTTTTTTAGAGACTTAACCCCATTGCTATTCATTTTGAATATTATTGGCCTAACTTGTTTTTTAGTGTTAACATACATTAGCATAAAAGACATGATCTTAAATAGAAGTAAATGATGATTTTGTTAGTCCTAGAACCAATCAACTTATGTATATCGGCTTGACAGGTTTTATGTCTATTATCTATTTGTATAGAGGTATCACAGTAGCAGAATCCTATCAACAAATAATCGCTTATATTGGTGATATTCTTTGCTTGATTATTATGCTTTTTCTCATTTGGAGATTGAAGTATTATAAAAAGTAGAGCTTAATGAAGTATAAAAGAAAAGGGTAAGTGTTTTCGCAATACTTACCCTTTTATAATGAATTTTTTTGCAATTCAAGATGTTTCGATGACCATTTAAGATTTAGATGAATTTGTAATCTTAAATAAGGTAAGATAAAGATAACAAATGTAAAGGAGTATTCTTATGAAGAATCAAAAGATAAAATCGCTATTACTTGTACCACTTGTATTTGCATCTATTACTACGGGTGTTGTATATGCAGAAGAACATCCTACTACTTCATCTATCCAGGCGAATGATAGTTCTCTTGTGGCACCAGATTTGCCATCGGCTAAGGAAAAGGTGGAGCATAAGCCTTCTGTTGTAACCCCAGAAGAGTATGAGAAGAATGTTACGGACTTTAAAAAGATAGATATTGAAGCTGTACGTCAATCTTTTACAGAGGATCAATTGGAACATACTATTTATTTTGGTAGAAAAACTTGCTCTCATTGTCGTCAATTTTCTCCTGAATTGAAAGAATTTAATAACTTGATTGAAAAGAAGTTAGAGTATTATGATTTGGATGGTAAGGATTTTGATGGGGAAGCGAGAGAGTTTCTATTTAAAAAAGTCGGTATTCCAGGAACACCAACAATTTTGTATTTAAAAAATGGACATCCGATATCTGGATGGGTTGGTGGCGGAGCAACTGCACAACAGGTGTATGATTATATGTACTCGAGAAACTCACCTAAGCAAACGGAGACAGTGAAATCTTCTGAGGAAACAGTAACTGAAAGTGTCCGTGATGAGAATACTAGAAGTGACAGCATGAGTATTAGTGATAAAGTTGTAAGTGACAGCAAAGGTATGAGTGATGAAAAAAGAACTGAAATGAAAATATCCAATGTTAATCCCAATTCTAATAGCAAAAATAGTGGGAAAGTGGAGAGTACAAACTCAACTTCTGAAGCTAAAACTACTCAATCTGGCAATTTAGCAATGTTAGACAATAAGAATCAATTGGAAACTCCCAAACCTATTTTTGATGTTGCTCAAGAAAATAAAACTCCTTCAATTGATGTTAAGGGGACTGATTATGTAAGCAAATCTATTACTTCGAATGAAAAATTATTACCGAAAACAGGAGAGGAAGAAAGTTACCAACTGATTCGGCTAGCTGTCGCGTTTTTTATGGCTTCTATAATGATTAAAGTAAAACAAAAAATTCATAAATAAAAATAGATGGTAAACAGGTGAAATGATACTATTTGTTTGTAATAACATATAGCTAACATTTGCCTATAGACACGAGTGAGGAAATAGATGTATTTAGTTTATATATAAAAGATTGTAATTGTATATGAAATGAATGGTAAATAGTTAGTATTAGCTGAAGTAGAAAATCGAAAATGAAAGGAAAATTATCATGAGTAAAAATAGTAGAACAGAAAAAGTTAGAGTAACAGAAAGTGCAGATTTTGGAGCATATTTTTTAATTTTAGCAGTTGTAGCCGTCGGTGCGCTTGCTTATTTTTCAGAAGATTTTGGGCCAAGGTGGGCAAAAGTTATAGAAATAGTCGGAGCGCCGTTTTCTTTAGGTTTAGGTTTTTTTGCTTTTGATAAAGGTTTTGAAATGCTGAACGATTATAAAGAAAATAAAAGAAAAGAAGACGAAGAGGAAGAAAAAAACAACAAGCAGAACTAAAAAATGTAAAATAAAGGGGTAAAAAATGGCAAGGAAAAAGAAGTAACAAAGAAGTAACAAAGAAGCATCCCATGTGAATACAAAAACAATGTTTCAATTTGTAGAAGCTAACAGATAAAGTTTCTCTTTATCCAGTTTGACTTTTGCCATAGTATATGAGGTATCCTATATGAATAAGAAATCCTTTTTTATCCTCTGCTCTACGTTGATTATAGCATCGAATCTTCTCATGATTTCCGTGGTGAACAAGGGAGAAGAAACAGGAAGCAATCTGTTTGTGATTGCTATAGCCTGTGTTATGTTACCAGCCTTTTTATATGCAGTTGAAAACAGACTTACTTCAATGGTAAGAGTAGAATCAATACTCCTGATTCAGCTGACAGTTATATCCCTACTCCGTCTTATCAACAGAATAGGGAGGACGCCTGAAATCCTAAACATTATTATTACCCTTATCGCTTTGGCAAGTGGGACAGCTGCTATTCTTGTTGCGATTATGAGAATATATGAAAACATACGGAAGTAAGGGTGAATGGTTTTAGATTTTAGATCTTTACGTTGTTAAATTCCCTATGAATACAAAAACGATGTCACAATTTGAAATGATGGCTACTGATATGCTTGCTTGCGTTGAAGGAGGTTTCGGAGGTTGGGGAGATATGATTGCTGGTTTATTGGGTGGGCTAGCACCTTCTCCAACTTTGGATCAATTAAATGGTAAGTGGCCTATTATACATTTTTCAAAACCATGTGGTCCATATGGTATAGGGGGAACTCCAAACTCATGTAATGGTATTAAAAAAGGATTGAAGCTATGAAGGCAAAATATGGGAATCAAATTGTTGATGTTTGGGAAATTGGTCAAGCAACTCCTAAACCCAGTTGGGTAGAGGAAGCTTTTCAAAAAAATTATATGGTTTGGTTGGATAATCATGTGCGCATTCTAATGGCAGGTCTCAACACTTCTCTCGCAACGAATATCAAGTTTGGTCTAGTTGGAACAGTTGGAGGAGGATTCGCTGGTTATGGAATGTATGTTCTTGGTTATCCAGGTGATTATATAGATGTCACCAATCATAGAGTTGTTTCTGCTAAAACATTTCACAAAAGTTATCAAATTTTAGAAAATGATTAGATATCATTTAATTGTAATGGAGAAAGCAATGAAAAAAATATTTTTAAAAAAACGGACCATCTTCCTTGCGAGATTGTTCCTAGGGCAGTTGCCCTTACTTGTCTCTACTTATCTATTTCTATCTCGTCAGTTTTTAAATTTTTCTTTAATTTTCCAATTTCTTTTAGTGGTTATTAACTTGGCTTCTATTTTGGTCACTGTTTACCTCACTAGAGAAATGAGGATAAGAAAGTTTGAAGATGATGATTTGGTTAATCCTAGAACCAATCAACTGATGTTCATTGGTTTGACAGGTTTTATGTCTATTATCTGTTTGTATAGAGGGATCACAGCAGGAGAATCCTACCAACAACTAATAGCCTATATTGGCGCTATTCTCTGCTTGCTTATCATGCTTCTGCTCATTTGGGGCTTGAAGTATTATAAAAAGTAGGTTGCTTTATATGCGACTAGTCTATAGCCTGACAAGAGGAGGTACTAGGCTAGTTACTGTCT
Organism: Streptococcus pseudopneumoniae; assembly: GCF_001074975.1. GTDB lineage: Bacteria > Bacillota > Bacilli > Lactobacillales > Streptococcaceae > Streptococcus > Streptococcus pseudopneumoniae_D. The sequence goes on from NZ_JUUO01000024.1 coordinate 4,042, forward strand.
TGTAGATAGTGGGAAGGATTTCTATGAAAAAGTATCAGCTTCTCTTCAAAACAAGTGCAGTCTTGTCTTACTTATTTTTCGTATTTGGCCTTTCTCAGCTAACGCTTATAGTCCAAAATTATTGGCAATTTTCTTCTCAGATAGGAAATTTCTTCTGGATTCGAAATATCTTGAGTTTGCTATTTAGCGGGGTCATGATTTGGATTCTGGTTAAGACAGGCCATGGCTATCTCTTTCATATTCCAAGAAAAAAATGGCTTTGGTATTCGATTTTGACAGTATTAGTAGCGGTAGCTCATATATTTTTTAATATTCAGACAGCTAAACATGCTCAGTCAACTGCTGAAGGTTGGGCCGTATTGATCGGTTATAGTGGGACCAACTTTGCCGAGCTAGGTATCTATATAACTTTGTTCTTTCTAGTGCCACTGATGGAAGAATTGATCTATAGGGGTTTGTTGCAACATGCTTTCTTTAAACATTCGCGATTTGGTCTTGATTTGCTTCTTCCTTCCATTTTGTTTGCTCTTCCTCATTTTTCAAGTCTGCCTAGTCTGTTAGATATTTTCATTTTTACAACATTTGGAATCATCTTTGCTGGTTTGACCCGCTATACCAAGAGCATTTATCCATCCTATGCGGTGCATGTGATTAATAATATTGTAGCGACTTTACCATTTTTTCTGACTTTTTTACACAGGGTCTTGGGGTAAAAAATCAAAAGGCTTGCTTTTCAGCCATAGAGGAGGTTATCATGTATAAACACTTATTTTTCCTAGATTCAAAAATCTTAGACTGGTTGACACCCTATATTCTAGTTTTGGCTTCTGACACCATTGCCTTTAATGTTTTTGTTATAACCTTTGTATCTGTTGTGGCCTTTTATTTCCTAAATCCCATGCTAGCTTTAATGGCTATCTTCTTAGGGGCTGGTTATGTTGTCGGATTTTGGTTACTAAAATGGTTTGTTATGGAAAGACTAGAGCTCAAGGATGACTTGTAGGAAAGTCTGTTTGGTGAGGAGGATAATTTTATGGAGTTTTTTGATAAATTTCATGCCTTGTGCTTTGGATTTTTAGTACTAATAATCGTCATTACAGTTCCTTATACGATTAACCATGGGGATTTTTTTCAAAATGAAACTGCATTGATTATTGTAAGTCTTCTAGTAACCTCGCTGAGTGTTGCTTATGCTAGAAAGTTTGAAATGATTTCTTTTGGGATGTTAAGCAGGAAACAACTTTTACTTTTCATTGCAATCTTTCTTCTAAGTGTGCTTGAGACGCTGGTTTATATTCATTTCTTCGCTATTTCTTCTGGCGCGGGAGTTCAACACTTGGCGGAAGTCAGCAGAGGGATTTCTCTGTCTTTGATTTTGACTACCTCAGTTTTTGGCCCCATCCAGGAGGAACTCATTTTCAGAGGACTTCTTCAAGGTGCGGTTTTTGACAACTCTTGGTTAGGGCTTGTGCTAACTTCCTCTCTCTTTTCTTTCATGCATGGACCTTCTAATGTCCCTTCGTTTATTTTTTATCTACTTGGGGGCTTGTTGCTGGGCTTTGCTTATAAAAAGAGCCAAAACTTATGGGTTTCTACTCTAGTCCACATGTTTTACAACAGTTGGCCACTCTTATATTATTTATAAAAATCATGAAAAGGTAAGCAGAAGACGGTGCTTGCCTTTTTCTTTCCATAATGATAGCCCAAGCCAATTGAGAGGCTTTTCTTTGAGAATCGGGTGTGGAGCGGTTGACGAATAGGCCAAAAACTAGTAGAATAGTAAGGAAACTTTATACGGAGGAAAGAAATGGATTTGGGTGATAATGAGCTAACACTGACTCCCATACCTGGGAAAAGTGGCAAGGCTTATATGGGTAGCTATCCTGATGGGAAGCGTATCTTTGTAAAAATGAACACCTCTCCAATCCTACCTGGTCTAGCTAGAGAACAAATTGCTCCACAATTATTATGGAGTCGCCGTTTGGCAGATGGGCGTGATATGTGTGCTCAAGAATGGTTGACAGGCAAGATATTGACCCCCTATGATATGAATCGTAAACAAATCGTCAATATTTTAACCCGTCTTCATCGCTCACGTCCTTTGATGACACAGTTGAGTCGTTTGGGCTATGCCATGGAAACACCTGTAGATTTACTCCAGTCTTGGCAAGAAACGGCTCCAGATGCTTTGCGTAAAAATCATTTTATCAGTGAAGTGATGGCTGATTTACGTCAGACTATTCCAGGATTTAGAGAGGACCATGCGACCATTGTCCATGGAGATGTACGACATAGTAATTGGATTGAGACAGATAGTGGCTTGATTTATTTGGTAGATTGGGATTCGGTTCGCTTGACCGATCGCATGTTTGATGTGGCCCATATGCTCTGCCATTATATTCCAGAACATCAGTGGAAGGAATGGTTGACCTACTACGGTTACAAGTACAATCAAACGGTATTAAATAAATTGTATTGGTACGGTCAATTGTCTTATTTGAGCCAGATTTCCAAGTATTATATGAACCAAGATTTAGAAAATGTCAATCGGGAGATCCATGGCTTGCGTCACTTCCGAGACAAGTATGGAAAGAGAAGATGAGAGTTAGAAATCGTAAAGGGGCGACAGAATTACTAGAGGCAAATCCCCAGTATGTGGTCCTCAATCCCTTGGAAGCAAAGGGAAAATGGCGGGACTTGTTTGGAAATGATAATCCTATTCATGTGGAAGTAGGAAGTGGAAAGGGTGCCTTTGTTTCAGGTATGGCTAAACAAAACCCTAACATCAACTATATCGGGATTGATATTCAAAAGTCTGTTTTGAGCTATGCTTTGGACAAGGTGCTTGAAGTTGGAGTGCTTAACATCAAGCTTTTGTGGGTAGATGGTTCTGACTTGACTGACTACTTTGAAGACGGTGAGATTGATCGTTTGTATCTGAACTTTTCAGATCCTTGGCCTAAAAAACGCCATGAAAAGCGTCGTTTGACCTACAAGACCTTCTTGGATACCTTCAAGCGTATCTTGCCTGAAAATGGAGAAATTCATTTCAAGACAGATAACTGTGGCTTGTTTGAGTACAGCCTAGTGAGCTTTTCTCAGTATGGCATGAAACTCAATGGTGTCTGGCTAGACTTACATGCCAGTGATTTTGAAGGCAATGTCATGACAGAATACGAGCAAAAATTCTCCAACAAGGGGCAAGTTATCTACCGAGTTGAGGCAGAATTTTAAGAAATAGCCTGAAATCAGGCTATATAAGTGCTTTTGCTTTACATAAGTTGGCAAACGTGCTATACTAAGAGTAAGAATATGAGAAAGTGAGGCGGGGAAATATCTTCGCCTCTTGCTTATGAGGAGGTGGACGCAATCGCAACAATTGTAGAATTAGTCAGAGAAGTTGTAGAACCTGTCATAGAAGCACCTTTCGAACTTGTGGATATCGAGTATGGAAAGATTGGCAGTGACATGATTCTCAGTATTTTTGTAGATAAACCTGAAGGAATTACCTTGAACGACACGGCAGACTTGACAGAAATTATCAGTCCTGTCCTAGACACCATCAAGCCAGATCCCTTCCCAGAACAATATTTCCTAGAAATCACCAGTCCAGGCTTGGAACGTCCTTTGAAAACCAAGGATGCTGTCGCTGGAGCGGTTGGGAAATACATCCATGTCGGGCTCTACCAAGCCATCGATAAGCAAAAGGTCTTTGAAGGAACCTTGGTGGCCTTCGAAGAGGACGAGTTGACCATGGAATATATGGACAAGACACGTAAGAAAACTGTCCAAATTCCATACAGTTTAGTATCAAAAGCACGTTTAGCAGTAAAATTATAGAAAAAGAAAGGATAGCTTTTGAGGATTCAAAAGTGAAGAAAACATGAGTAAAGAAATGCTAGAGGCCTTCCGCATTTTGGAAGAAGACAAGGGAATCAAAAAAGAAGATATCATCGACGCAGTAGTAGAGTCGCTTCGTTCCGCTTATCGCAGACGCTATGGTCAATCTGATAGCGTGGCTATTGACTTCAACGAAAAAACAGGTGACTTTACAGTTTATACTGTCCGTGAAGTGGTTGATGAAGTATTTGATAGCCGTTTGGAAATCAGCTTGAAAGATGCTCTTGCCATTAATTCAGCCTATGAACTTGGAGACAAAATCAAGTTTGAAGAAGCACCTGCTGAGTTTGGTCGTGTAGCAGCCCAATCTGCTAAACAAACCATTATGGAAAAAATGCGCAAGCAAACACGTGCCATTACTTACAATACTTACAAAGAACATGAGCAAGAAATCATGTCTGGTACAGTAGAACGCTTTGACAACCGCTTCATTTATGTCAACCTTGGCAGCATTGAAGCCCAATTGTCAAAACAAGACCAAATCCCTGGAGAAGTTTTTGCTTCTCATGATCGTATCGAAGTTTATGTCTACAAGGTTGAAGACAACCCTCGCGGTGTCAACGTCTTTGTTAGCCGTAGCCATCCAGAAATGATCAAACGCTTGATGGAGCAAGAAATTCCAGAAGTTTATGATGGAACTGTTGAAATCATGAGCGTGGCTCGTGAAGCTGGTGACCGTACTAAGGTTGCCGTTCGCAGTCATAATCCAAACGTGGACGCTATTGGTACAATCGTTGGACGTGGTGGAGCGAATATCAAGAAGATTACTAGCAAATTCCACCCAGCTCGCTACGATGCCAAGAGCGACCGTATGGTGCCAATCGAAGAAAACATCGACGTTATCGAATGGGTAGCTGATCCAGCTGAATTTATCTACAACGCTATCGCTCCTGCTGAAGTTGACCAAGTTATCTTTGATGAAAACGACAGCAAACGTGCCTTGGTGGTTGTTCCTGATAACAAGCTTTCTCTTGCTATCGGTCGTCGTGGGCAAAACGTTCGCTTGGCAGCTCACTTGACTGGTTACCGTATTGATATCAAGTCTGCTAGTGAATTTGAAGCCATGGAAGAAGCTGCTTCAGTAGAGTTGGAAGCAGAAAACGATACTGTAGAAGAATAAAAGCTGCTAGAGGAGGGAAAGATGAAAACAAGAAAAATCCCTTTGCGCAAGTCTGTTGTGTCCAATGAAGTGATTGATAAGCGTGATTTGCTCCGTATTGTCAAAAACAAAGAAGGACAAGTCTTTATCGATCCAACAGGCAAGGCCAATGGCCGCGGCGCTTATATCAAGCTAGACAATAAAGAAGCCCTAGAGGCGAAAAAGAAGAAGGTCTTTAACCGTAGCTTTAGCATGGAAGTGGATGAAAGCTTTTATGACGAGTTGGTCGCTTATGTGGATCACAAAGTGAAAAGAAGAGAGTTAGGACTTGAATAAGCAAAAGTTAAGCAATCTCTTGGGACTTGCTCAGAGAGCAGGGCGGATTATATCGGGTGAAGAATTGGTGGTCAAGGCCATTCAAGACGGCAAGGCCAAGTTGGTCTTTCTAGCCCATGATGCTGGCCCCAATCTGACCAAGAAGATTCAAGATAAAAGTCATTATTATCAAGTAGAAATTGTAACCGTGTTTTCAACACTGGAATTAAGCATAGCAGTCGGAAAATCGAGAAAGGTTTTGGCTGTAACAGATGCTGGATTTACAAAGAAAATGAGGTCTCTTATGGAATAGAAGAGGAGGACATGATTTGTCTAAGAAAAGATTGTACGAAATCGCAAAAGAACTTGGAAAAGAAAGTAAAGAAGTTGTAGCGCGTGCAAAAGAGTTGGGCTTGGATGTGAAAAGCCACTCATCAAGTGTGGAAGAAGCTGTCGCTGCAAAAATCGCTGCCAGCTTTAAGACTGTAGCTGCTCCGAAAGAAGAAGCAAAACCTGCAGCACCAAAAGCAAGTGCAGAAAAGAAAGCCGAAAAATCTGGGCCAGCTAAACCAGCTGTGGCTAAGGAAGAGGCAAAACCGGCTGAGCCAGTCGCTCCTAAAACAGAAAAAGTAGCAGCTAAACCGCAAAGCCGTAATTTTAAGGCTGAGCGTGAAGCTCGTGCTAAAGAGCAGGCAGAACGACGCAAGCAAAATAAGGGCAATAACCGTGACCAGCAACAAAACGGGAACCGTCAGAAAAACGACGGCCGTAATGGTGGAAAACAAGGTCAAGGAAACCGCGACAATCGCCGTTTTAATGACCAAGCTAAGAAACAGCAAGGTCAGCAAAATCGTGGAAACGAGCGCCGTCAACAAGAGGACAAACGTCCAAATCAAGCGGCTCCACGTATTGACTTTAAAGCCCGTGCAGCAGCCTTAAAAGCAGAACAAAATGCAGAATATGCCCGTTCAAGTGAGGAACGTTTCAAACAGACTCAGGCTGCCAAAGAAGCCTTGGCCCAAGCTAACAAACGCAAGGAGCCAGAGGAAATCTTTGAAGAAGTGGCTAAGTTAGCTGAACAAGCGCAACAAGAACAACAAGTTCAAGCAGTGGTTGAAGTCGTCCCTGAGAAAAAAGAAGCTGCAGTGGATACACGTCGTAAAAAACAAGCTCGACCAGACAAAAATCGTGACGATTATGATCACGAAGAAGATGGTCCTAGAAAACAACAAAAGAATCGAAGTAGTCAAAATCAAGTGAGAAATCAAAAGAATAGTAACTGGAATAACAACAAAAAGAACAAAAAAGGCAATAACAAGAACAACCGTAATCAGACTCCAAAACCTGTTACGGAGCGCAAATTCCATGAATTGCCAACAGAATTTGAATATACAGATGGTATGACCGTTGCGGAAATCGCAAAACGTATCAAACGTGAACCAGCTGAAATCGTTAAGAAACTCTTTATGATGGGTGTCATGGCCACACAAAACCAATCCTTGGATGGGGAAACAATTGAACTCCTCATGGTGGATTATGGTATCGAAGCCAAACAAAAAGTTGAAGTGGATAATGCCGACATCGAACGTTTCTTTGTCGAAGATGGTTATCTCAATGAAGATGAATTGGTTGAGCGTCCACCAGTTGTAACCATCATGGGACACGTTGACCATGGTAAAACAACTCTTTTGGATACCCTTCGTAACTCTCGCGTTGCGACAGGTGAAGCAGGTGGTATCACTCAGCATATCGGTGCCTACCAAATCGTGGAAAATGGCAAGAAGATTACCTTCCTTGATACACCGGGACACGCGGCCTTTACATCTATGCGTGCGCGTGGTGCTTCTGTTACCGATATTACGATCTTGGTCGTAGCGGCAGATGACGGGGTTATGCCTCAGACTATCGAAGCCATTAACCACTCAAAAGCGGCCAACGTTCCAATCATCGTTGCCATCAACAAGATTGATAAACCGGGTGCCAACCCAGAACGCGTTATCGGTGAATTGGCAGAGCATGGTGTTATGTCAACTGCTTGGGGTGGAGATTCTGAATTTGTTGAAATCTCAGCTAAATTCAACCAAAACATCGAAGAATTGTTGGAAACAGTCCTTCTTGTGGCTGAAATCCAAGAACTCAAGGCAGACCCAACAGTGCGTGCTATCGGTACAGTTATCGAAGCGCGCTTGGATAAAGGAAAAGGTGCGGTCGCAACCCTTCTTGTTCAACAAGGTACCTTGAATGTTCAAGACCCAATCGTTGTCGGAAATACTTTCGGTCGTGTCCGTGCTATGACCAATGACCTTGGTCGTCGTGTTAAGGTTGCAGGTCCATCAACACCAGTTTCTATCACAGGTTTGAATGAAGCGCCAATGGCGGGTGACCACTTTGCCGTTTACGAAGATGAAAAATCTGCGCGTGCAGCAGGTGAAGAACGTGCCAAACGTGCCCTTATGAAACAACGTCAAGCTACCCAACGTGTCAGCCTTGAAAACCTCTTTGATACGCTTAAAGCTGGTGAACTCAAATCTGTTAACGTTATCATCAAGGCCGACGTACAAGGTTCTGTTGAAGCCCTTTCTGCCTCACTTCAGAAGATCGATGTGGAAGGTGTTAAAGTGACCATCGTCCACTCAGCGGTCGGTGCCATCAACGAATCAGACGTGACCCTTGCCGAAGCTTCAAATGCCTTCATCGTTGGTTTCAACGTACGCCCTACACCACAAGCTCGTCAACAAGCTGAAGCTGACGATGTGGAAATCCGTCTCCACAGCATTATCTACAAGGTTATCGAAGAGATGGAAGAAGCCATGAAAGGGATGCTTGATCCAGAATTTGAAGAAAAAGTTATCGGTGAAGCAGTTATTCGTGAAACCTTCAAGGTGTCTAAAGTGGGAACTATCGGTGGATTCATGGTTATCAACGGTAAGGTTACCCGTGACTCTAAAGTCCGTGTTATCCGTGACGGTGTTGTTATCTATGACGGTGAACTTGCAAGCTTGAAACACTACAAAGACGACGTCAAAGAAGTTACAAACGGTCGTGAAGGTGGATTGATGATTGACGGCTATAATGATATCAAGATGGATGATGTGATTGAGGCCTATATCATGGAAGAAATTAAGAGATAAGATTTTTTGCTCCTTCCTTAGGTGGTGAGGGACGCAAGCAAACCGATGGTTTCATTGCTTATTTTTGAGCCTAGAGTCTCAAAAATCCCCTGTGATGGGACTGATAAATCAGTTCCATCACTTTCACCACGGCGAAAGAAGCAGATGATTTCAAATTGAACTTCGTTTCAATTTGAAATGAAAATCAAGAAGTTTAAAAATAGCTAGGTCTGCTGGCCTAGCTTTTGGTTCAAAGTAGAGAAAGGAATATCATGGCAAATCACTTCCGTACGGATCGTGTGGGCATGGAAATCAAGCGTGAAGTCAATGAGATTTTGCAAAAGAAAGTCCGTGATCCGCGTGTCCAAGGTGTAACCATCACAGATGTTCAGATGCTAGGAGACTTGTCTGTTGCCAAGGTTTACTACACCATTTTGAGTAACCTTGCTTCGGATAATCAAAAAGCCCAAATCGGGCTTGAAAAAGCAACTGGTACCATTAAACGTGAACTAGGTCGCAATTTGAAATTGTACAAAATCCCAGATTTGACCTTCGTCAAAGACGAGTCCATAGAATATGGAAACAAGATTGACGAAATGCTACGCAATCTGGATAAAAACTAAAGAAGAGGGGTAACCCTCTTTTTTGGTATTTGCCAGTCCTCCTTATGGTATAATATAAGCAGTAAAATTATTTTATACTCTTTGAAAATTCAAACCGCGTCAACGTCGCCTTGGATTATATATGTGACTGACTTCGTCAGTCTTATCTACAACCTCAAAACAGTGTTTTGA
>NZ_JUUO01000025.1 GCF_001074975.1 Streptococcus pseudopneumoniae
GAATCAACATCAGCTTCAGCAAGCACATCGGCTTCAGAATCCACATCAGCTTCTGAATCGGCATCAACAAGCGCATCAGAATCAGCCTCAGCAAGCACGTCAGCATCTGAATCAACATCAGCTTCAGCAAGCACGTCAGCTTCAGAATCCACATCAGCTTCAGCAAGCACATCGGCTTCTGAATCAACATCGGCTTCAGCAAGCACGTCAGCTTCAGCAAGCACATCGGCTTCTGAATCAACATCGGCTTCAGCAAGCAC
>NZ_JUUO01000026.1 GCF_001074975.1 Streptococcus pseudopneumoniae
AGGCTGTACTTGAGTACGGCAAGGCGAAGCTGACGTGGTTTGAATTTGATTTTCGAAGAGTATTAACTCTCACCTATTTATGCAAAGGAATCTTATGGAAGTTTATTTTTCAGGAACCATTGAACGGATTATTTTTGAAAATCCCAGCAATTTTTATCGTATCCTCCTCCTAGAAATCGACGATACGGACGCAGAGGACTTTGATGATTTTGAAATTATTGTCACCGGTACCATGGCTGACGTGATTGAGGGAGAAGACTATACTTTTTGGGGACAAATTGTCCAGCACTCCAAGTATGGAGAACAACTGCAAATCAGCCGGTATGAACGCGCAAAACCAACTAGCAAGGGGCTGGTTAAATACTTTTCTAGTAATCATTTCAAGGGGATTGGTCTCAAGACAGCTCAGAAAATTGTGGATACCTATGGTGACAACACCATTGACGAGATTCTGCAACACCCAGAAAAGCTAGAAGGCATCGCAGGACTCTCTGCCAAAAATCGCGAGGCTTTCGTCTCCACTCTCCGCCTCAACTACGGAACGGAGATGGTCTTGGCCAAACTAGCCAACTACGGCATTCCCAATAAACTAGCCTTTCAGATTCAAGACTTTTACAAGGAAGAAACCCTTGATGTGGTCGAAAATTATCCCTACCAATTGGTTGAGGATATCAAGGGTTTGGGCTTTACTATTGCTGACCAATTAGCAGAGGAACTAGGCATCGAAAGTCAGGCTCCTGAGCGCTTCCGTGCCGGTCTAGTTCACAGTCTTTTTCAGGCCTGTATGGAGACAGGGGACACCTATGTTGAAGCACGGGATTTGCTGGAACAAACCCTTACTCTCCTTGAGTCTTCCCGCCCCGTGGAACTGGATCCCAGCCAAGTAGCCCAAGAACTCTCCTACCTGATTGAAGAAGACAAGGTTCAGCAGATTGATACCAAGATTTTTGACAATAGCCTCTTTTTCGCTGAGGAAGGCATCCGTAGTCACTTGGTTCGTATCCTTGAAAAAGGAAAACAAAAGAGTCATGATTTAGAAACCATTCAAAAACATATCACTACTGTCGAGGAAGATCTGGGGATTGAGTATGATAGCATTCAAAAACAAGCTATCTGTGATGCGATCCAGAATAAGGTCTTTATCCTGACAGGTGGGCCTGGTACTGGTAAGACAACGGTTATCAATGGTATTATCGCTGTTTATGCCCTTTTAGAAGGACTTGACCTCAGGAAAAAAAGCAATCTGCCCATTCTTCTTGCTGCTCCAACTGGACGAGCCGCTCGGCGCATGAATGAATTGACAGGCTTGCCTAGCGCGACCATACACCGTCACTTGGGAATGACAGGTGACGATGATACCAGTCATCTGGAAGATTATCTGGATGCTGACTTTATCATCGTAGATGAATTTTCCATGGTTGATACCTGGCTGGCCAATCAACTCTTCTCCAACATCTCTTCTAACAGTAAGATTCTCATCGTGGGTGACAGCGACCAGCTCCCGTCTGTCAGCCCTGGACAAGTTCTAGCGGATCTGCTTCATATTCCCTTGATTCCTCAGACTCGCTTGGAAAAAATTTACCGACAAAGCGAAGAATCAACCATCGTCACCCTAGCTAGTCAGATTCGACAGGGCATCTTACCAGCCGATTTCACCCAGAAAAAAGCAGACCGTTCCTACTTTGAAATTGCTAGTGGCCATATTCCTGCTACGATTGAGAAAATCTTAGGCGCTGCCCTCAGGAGTGGTATTCCTGCCCGTGATATCCAAGTTTTGGCTCCCATGTACCGAGGGACTGCAGGGATTGATGCCATCAACCAGCTCATGCAAGATCTTCTCAATCCACCACAAAAAGACCAACTCAGTTTTGAAGCTCCCCAGTGCCACTATCGCAAGGGAGACAAGGTCATTCATTTGGTCAACGATGCTGAAATCAATGTCTTTAATGGAGATTTAGGAGCTATCACAGACCTGATTCCTGGTAAATACACTGAGTCAAAACAAGACGAAATTGTCATTGATTTTGATGGCAATGAAGTCTCTTACCCACGTAACGAATGGTACAAGATTCGCCTAGCCTATGCCATGAGCATCCATAAGTCCCAGGGAAGTGAGTTCCCTGTTGTCATCCTGCCCATTACCAGTGCTAGCAGGCGTATGCTGGAGCGCAATCTCATCTATACAGCCATTACACGCGCCAAAAGTAAACTTATCTTACTAGGCGAATTACAGGCCTTTGATTATGCTACCCAACATATCGGAACCGCCCGAAAAACCTATCTGATTGAACGCTTCAGTGATTTATTGGAGAATGTTGAAGAAAAGCAACAAACTGCCTCTGAAACAGTCACATCAAGCGCCTCTGAAGAATCCTACATCCTAACCGAAGAAAACTGGGACAGCATCCCGGCCATGATTGGGATTACAGATGCAGACCTCAAAGAGATTTTTGGAAAATAGTGCACAAGAAAACCCACCAATTCAGGTGGGCTTTTATCTTATTAAGATTATTTAACTGTTGCTGTGCTTGTAATCAATTCAACAGCTTTTTTGATTGTGATATCGTGTTTCAACATATCAGCTGAAAGCAAGCTTTGTACTTGAGCAACTTCCATGTTGTAGTCTGCTGCCAATTGCTCAACTTCTTTTTTGATTTCTTCTTCTGAAGCATCAAATCCTTCAGCTTTGGCAACTGCTTCGATAACAAGGTTAGTCTTAGTACGTGACTCAGCTTCTGCTTGGTATTGATTGTGAAGGTCTTCTTGAGTAGTTCCAGTGATTTGGAAGTACATGTCAGGGTTGATACCTTGACGTTGCAAGTTTCCAAGGAATTCGTTTACTGAACGGTGAACTTCTTCGTGAATCATTTCTTCTGGAAGTTCTACGATTTCAGCGTTTTCTACAGCTTTATCGATTGCTGCACCTTCTACTGCATCTTTGTAAGCTTCTGCTTTAGCTTCAGCCAATTCCTTGCGGTATTTTTCTTTCAATTCAGCAAGTGTTTCAACTTCTTCATCGATGTCTTTTGCAAGCTCATCGTCAAGAGCTGGAACTTCTTTAGCTTTTACTTCGTGGATAGTTGTTACAAATTTAGCTTCTTTACCTGCAAGGTCTTCTGCTTGGTAGTCTTCTGGGAATGTTACGATAACATCAACAGTTTCACCAGCTGAATGACCTACCAATTGATCTTCGAAACCAGGGATGAATTGACCTGAACCAAGTCCAAGTGAGAAGTTTTCACCTTTTCCGCCATCAAATTCAACACCGTCGATAGAACCAACGAAGTCGATAACAACAGTGTCGCCATTTTCAGCAGCAGCTTCCTTGATAACCAATTCAGCCAAGTTGTTGCGTTCGCGTTCGATACGCTCTTCAACGTCAGCGTCAGTTACTTCTTTTTCTACATCTACTGATACTTCAAGGTTTTTGTAGTCACCCAATTTTACTTCAGGTTTTGTAACAACTTCAGCAGTGATAACCCAGTCTTGACCTTTTTCCATTGAAGTTACATCAATTTTTGGTTGAGCAACAACTTCAAGGCCCGCTTCTTTTACAGCTGCTTCATAAGCGTTTGGCAAAAGAGCGTTCATAACGTCTTGGTAAAGTGATTCTTCACCAAATTTTTTGTCGAAGATAGGACGTGGAAGGTGACCTTTACGGAAACCTGGAACATTAAGAGATTTCTTCACTGAGTTGAAGACACGGTCCAATTCTGGTTTGATTTGGTCTTGAGAGATAGTGAAAGTCAAGACACCACGGTTTGTTTCTTTGTTTTCAAATGATACAGACATTCTGTCATTTCTCCTTAAAATTTTTTAAATACAGTCTATTATAACATAAATGAGCGACTTTTTTCAAGTAATGAATGCGCTTTTCAATCATGCTAGAGGTACTCTTGCTTCTTTCGTAACTTCTCAAAGTAACTTCCACCTCTCTCCCAAAACTGGAAGTTAGTCTCAGACGACGA
>NZ_JUUO01000027.1 GCF_001074975.1 Streptococcus pseudopneumoniae
ACCATCTGCTCAAGATGGCGTTCTTAGAACTAAAAAAATACAGAGAAACCAGCAAGGATAGCGTTCGCAAGCCGTGGTTGGAGTTTTTCGGGAATAAACCCTTTACCCAGCAACCCGAGCGAGCCATCAGTCAGGCAGATCAACTGCTAGACTACAAAAGCTGGTCCGAGGAGGACAGGAAGATGTTTAGTCAACTACGTATG
>NZ_JUUO01000028.1 GCF_001074975.1 Streptococcus pseudopneumoniae
TACAACAAAGTAGGCTCCATAATATCCATAGGGGATTTACCCACTACAAATATTATAGAGCCAAAAACTTGATATTATGCGTTTTATTGTGGTACGATTTACTTCGTTTTCTCCTGAAATTGAATTTTATACTCAATGAAAATCAAAAAGCAAACTAGGAAGCTAGTCGCAAGCTGTACTTGAATACGGTAAGGCGACGCTGACGTGGTTTGAATTTGATTTTCGAAGAGTATTACCCCAGTCTCTTTTGAGATATTTTTTTCATTACTTTGGGAAGATGACTGCTGATTTCCGTCGGCAAGACCACATAATGTTCTTGAGATAATTCTTGGGCTATGGCTGAATGAAGATGGGTTGCTACTGCCACACGCTCGTAGAGACTGGATTGTTTAAACTGGCCTGCAAATCCTGCAATCATCCCAGCCAGAGTATCTCCCATTCCTCCAGTCGCCTGATAGGGACCGCCAACCTGTAACTGGTAATAATCAGATTGGCCAGCTTGCCAAATACGAGTAGCTGCACCTTTCTCTACCAAAATTGTTCCTTGAGGGAAAGAAGTCAGGGCACTAGCTGTTGTAGCTTCGTTTTGCTTTTCAATAGCAATACCAGACAACTTTTCCCATTCTTTTTGGTGGGGAGTTAGGATAAGCTGGTTAGATGGAAATGACAAACTTGTTCTGGCAAGAATAGCCAAAGCACCTCCGTCTACAATCAAAATCTGATTCTGTCTTAAGCTAGTAGAGACCTCTTTGACTAAATCTTCTCCAAAAGCATCGTCTCGTAAACCAGGCCCCAACAAGACAACTTCTGCCTTCTCCAATTGCTCTTTTAACAATTGCTGGTCTTGAAGAGAAAAGGCCATAGATTCTGGTAAATGACTGTGCAAAGATGAGATATTTTCCCTATCCGTTCCAACAGTCACCAATCCTGCACCGCTTTTAACAGCTGCCAAAGCAGCCATGATGATAGCACCACCGTAAGGATAAGTTCCACCTAACAGAAGCAAGCGACCATAGTCTCCTTTATGACTTGTACGAGAACGTTCAATAATGACTTTTTCTAGTAAGTCTTGATCAATCACTTTCATCGTTTTTTCCTCAACTATCCTTTATCTGATTGTTTTAAAACAACTTGATAGACTTTCTTAGTCCACTCTTCTAAGTCTTCTCCAGCATAGTCAAGATAATGCACCCTATCTTGTATTTTAGTTGGAATAATATTTTCAAATTGGCTCTTATTATGAGTTGGAATAATACAAATATACAACTCACTAAATAAATTCAACATGTCCTTAATTTTTGCAACATGGTAGCCATCAAAAATATATCCAGTAAGTTTAATCAAATCTGTATAGATAAAATGAAAACTCACTCCAGGAATAAACTTGTCTTGTAATTCTTTCTCTGAAGGAGCTCGACCTAATAAACGCTCCATCGCTAATCGATAACCAGAACTTGTATTTGACCACCCTAACATGACATAGTCAAAATAATCTATCGGATCCGATGCAGCATTTCTACTATCCAAAACCAACTCCTCAGCATCTCGCCCAAAGGCTTTCACAGCAGATAAGAGCTGACCTGTTTTAAAGATAGAAATCGCTGCATCTATAGTCGTAGTATGACTACAGTAGTCTGAAGTCACCAACCTCTTATGTAGATCATAAGTCGAGGCTACTCTTTTATCTGTAGGGGTAAATGGTGGCAGAAAGGGATGCTGAAAGATGTAATCTGAAATCTCTTTTTTTAAACAAGAATCAGCACACTCAATACTTGTTTGACGTTTATGAAGTTTTTCGTAAGCTATAAATTTAGCAATTTTTTCTAATTCCCATTCTTGAATATTTGGATAATCAATTAGTGCTAAGTAGTATATTCCATCCCATTGTAAACTATATTCCCCATTATAAATTTTTAAAATCATCTAATCACCTCACTTTATTATACTACAAAAGGAGGGTCAGACCTCCTTTTATTTATTTTACCTTAAATTCCGCAAAGGTCTGTAAGATTTTAGCTGCCACTGCTGGAGAAGGTTCTCCTTTTAGCTCTAACGTTTCATCTGCATATGGAGTAAGACCAGCAAAATCTCCTATCTGGACTGAATAGAGAGATGTTTTAAACAGTTCAATATCATTTTGATCATTTCCAAAAGCAATGAAATTCTCTCCACACAATTTTTCAACAGTTGTCGCCTTATGAGTATCCCAAGGGTTGACATAAAGGCACTTTTCATGCACATGATAGGACAGATGAGCCTGCCCCAGTCTTTCTAACTGTCCAAGCAGGTCATCAAGCAAATCCTCATGGTCTCCCATATAAACGACTACCTTAATCGGAGTACCCAAGTCCTTGAGGTTCTGATGACGAGCTACCTTTAGGGGATCCACACTAGCGATAAATGGAATCTTCTCCATGATCTGACCACTATAGTCAAAGCAATCATCTGCAAAGAAAGGGAGATTGTAGGTCTGGCAATAATCTACTAGCGCCTGATAAACTCTAGTATCGAGATTTCTTTTATAGATAGCTTTCCCCAGATAATAGGCTACACCACCATTCAAACCTATAACCAAACGCTGACTGAGATCGGTACCTAATAATCCCAAACAATCCCGATAAGAGCGAGCTGAGGCAAAGACAACCTCATGCCCATGATCTTCAGCCCTTAAAAGAACCTGCTTAATCTCTTCATCTATGGTCATATAGTCAAAAGACAGCGTCCCATCCAGATTTCATCTTCCTAGTCCTTGTTTAGTGTACGAAGCGCTGCCTGATAAGTTTGTTCCATCAGCATAGTAATGGTCATAGGACCGACACCTCCGGGGACTGGCGTGATATGGCTAGCAAGTGGTGCAACAGCATCATAGTCAACATCACCACAAAGCTTGCCATTCTCATCACGGTTCATTCCCACATCGATAACAACTGCACCTGGTTTGATAAAGTCAGCAGTCACAAACTTGGCGCGGCCGATTGCGACTACAAGAATATCTGCTTTAGCAGCCACCTTGGCAAGATGATGAGTTCGTGAGTGAGTCAAGGTTACTGTCGCATTTTTAGCCAAAAGAAGCTGAGCCATGGGTTTTCCGACGATATTGGAACGACCGATGACGACCGCATTTTTACCTTCCAAGTCAATCCCATATTCATGGAACATTTCCATAATACCTGCAGGTGTAGAAGGAATCATGACTGGATGACCAGACCAAAGACGCCCCATGTTTAGCGGATGGAAACCATCTACATCCTTTTCAGGATCAATGGCTAATAAAACCTCTTCTTCATCAATATGTTTAGGTAAAGGCAACTGGACCAAAATCCCATGCCAAGCTGGATCTTGATTGTATTTGGCAATCAAGTCTAACAATTCTGCTTGGGTAATTGTTTCTGGAACTCGCACAACTTCACTACGGAAACCAGCCGCAAGGGCTGACTTCTCCTTGTTGCGAACATAGACTTGGCTGGCAGGATTGTCCCCAACCAAAATCACCACCAAACCAGGTACTAGCCCCGTTTCTTCCTTTAATCTTGCAGTCTTTTCAGCCAGCTGTCCTTGTAACTTAGCTGCTAGAGCCTTGCCATCAATAATCTGTGTCATATCACTTCTCTTTTCTTTCAAACTATCTTCCATTATACCAAAAACTACTGGTCTCCTCTAACACTTCTTTCCTAGGCTATCCTATAGTTTCAAACTATAAGAAAAAGCTCTTTTTGAGCTTTTATCATCTATTTTTTCTCAGGCAAGTTTTTCAGGACTTCTTCTTGACTTTGGGAGCAGGTAAGTAGGCATACATCTCTTTGATTAACTTCGCTAGAAAAGACTTATCTTCAAGTTCTTCTAGCAGAATCATCTCCTTGGCTCCTTCATAAGGACATTCAAGCCTAGGCTGTCCCAGCTGATCCAAGACTGCCTTCACAGGCTTCAGTAAAAAACGATTATCATAGATTCCACCAATGATTTTCCCACGATAATAAAGGATGTACTCCCCCATCATGCAACGGTAACTTATCTCCTCTAGTTCTGATAACCGTTCGAGAATAAAGGCTAAATATTCCTTACTTGAGGCCATGCATTCCACTCCTCTTCTTCCTATAAACCAGATCCTACAAAACCTTACTCAAGAAGTCCTTAGTCCGTTGTTCTTGGGTTTGTTCAAAAATCTGTTCAGGTGTTCCGTCTTCAACAACCACACCGTCTGCCATAAAGATGACACAATCTGCCACCTCACGGGCGAATCCCATCTCATGTGTTACGATAACCATGGTCATTCCTGATTTGGCAAGGTCTTGCATAACAGCCAGCACCTCACCTACCATTTCAGGGTCCAAGGCTGAAGTCGGCTCGTCAAAGAGCAAAACATCTGGTTCCATGGCCAACCCACGCGCAATAGCAATCCGTTGTTGCTGGCCACCTGACAAACTCTGTGGATAAGCTGTTGCCTTATCTGGTAAACCAACTTTTTCCAAAAGTTCCTGAGCTCTCTTATCAGCAACTTCCTTACTTTCACCTTTGGTCTTGATAGGAGACAAGGTGATATTTTCCATCACAGTCATATTAGGAAAGAGATTGAATTGTTGGAAAACCATGCCCATCTTCTCACGCATGGCAAACAAGTCATTCTTCTTGTCCGTAATATCGACTCCCTCAAAGATAACCTTCCCCTTGGTCGCTTCTTCCAACAAATTCATAGAACGAAGCAAGGTAGATTTCCCGCTCCCTGAAGGACCGATGATAACGACAACTTCACCTCTTTTAATCTCGAGGTTGATACCCTTCAATACTTCATTCTTTCCAAATGATTTATGTAAATTTTCGATTTTTATCAAGATTTCTGTCATT
Organism: Streptococcus pseudopneumoniae; assembly: GCF_001074975.1. GTDB lineage: Bacteria > Bacillota > Bacilli > Lactobacillales > Streptococcaceae > Streptococcus > Streptococcus pseudopneumoniae_D. The sequence continues at coordinate 4,843 of NZ_JUUO01000028.1, forward strand.
ATTTCTTATCTCCTTGTCTCATACGTTTTTCAAAAGCTTTCAAAGCCACTGTCAAAATAGAAGTCATAATCAAGTAGTAAAAGGCTGCAAATAAAAGTGGTGTCAAAGGCAAATAGGTTGTTGTAGAAACTGTTGTAGCCCCATTCCACAACTCCATGACACCAATAGCTGATAAGAGGGAACTATCCTTGATAATGGTGATAAATTCGTTCCCCAAGGCTGGCAAGATATTTTTGATAGCTTGTGGTAAAATCACATAGCGCATGGCATTTTTAGGACGAATCCCTAAAGAATAGGCCGCCTCTAACTGACCCTTAGGAACCGCATTAATTCCGGCACGAACAGTCTCAGAAACATAAGCACCACTGTTCATAGAGATAATCAAAATCCCTGGAATCAGACGAGAAAGATCAACACCTAAAATTCCAACCTGAATAGTCGGAGCATTGATATGCATAAGGGCAAAGGCAATCATAATCTGAACCATCATCGGTGTCCCACGGAAAATCCAAACGTACAAGTTGGCCAGCCAAACCAGCGGTTTAAACTTTGAACGTTGCCCAAAAGCCAAGACAACACCCAAAATAGTTCCCAAAAAGACAACACAGATAGAAATGAGAACCGTCACAACAGCCCCATAGTTAAAATAAGGTAAATACTTAGGTAAAAAAGAAAAATTCATAGTCACACTGCTTTCTAAAATAGAATACTGTATGATTATAACATGTATTGAATTAAAATTCAAACTTTTTATCCTATTTATTCAAAAAAACTTAAAACTAGTAGATTTAGCGAGAAATCTTAGTTTTTTCTAGTCAAGTTGGCCTCCTTTATGGTAAAATAGTAACGATAAGAAATGAAGGAGAATCAAAATGGAATCACATTTGGTTAGAATTATCAACCGCCTCGAAGCAATGGCAAAAGACGGCGGAAATTTAAAACGTAATTTTGAACGCGAAGGAGTTGTTGTTGCAGAAGTTGCATACAGCCACGACGAAGAAAACGGATCAATTTTTACCCTTCGTGATGTCGAAGCTCGCGAAACTTATACGTTTGACAGCATTGACTTAATTGCAATGGAGATTTACGAACTCCTATACTAATATAAAACAAGCCGGGATTACCCCTGCATGTCTAACCAAAATCCTTTTTGTCTCACAAATAGGATTTTTTTATAGTTCAAATTCACAAAGATTTTCATTGCAACAACTTCCCAAAGCTACAATCTTTTTACTTGCTTTACACCCCAATCCTGTTATAATGAGAGTATAGAATTTTGACTATTTTTGACCTTTATACGGGTCCGGCTAAAGAAAGAAATGAGGTAGATGTATGCTTTGTCAAAACTGTAAAATCAATGACTCAACAATTCATCTTTACACCAATCTCAATGGAAAACAAAAACAAATTGACCTCTGTCAAAACTGCTATAAGATTATCAAAACAGATCCTAACAATAGCCTCTTTAAAGGTAGGACGGATCTGAACAATCGTGACTTTGATCCTTTTGGTGATTTCTTCAATGACCTAAACAATTTTAGACCTTCTAACAACACTCCTCCAACTCCTCCAACCCAATCAGGTGGAGGTTACGGTGGAAACGGCGGTTATGGTTCTCAAAATCGTGGATCTGCTCAAACTCCGCCACCTAGCCAAGAAAAAGGCCTGCTAGAAGAGTTTGGTATCAACGTAACTGAGATTGCTCGTCGTGGAGATATTGACCCTGTGATTGGACGTGACGATGAGATTATCCGTGTCATCGAAATTCTCAATCGTAGAACTAAGAATAATCCTGTTCTTATCGGTGAACCAGGTGTCGGTAAAACTGCCGTTGTCGAAGGTCTAGCTCAGAAAATCGTCGATGGCGATGTTCCACATAAACTCCAAGGAAAACAAGTCATCCGTCTGGATGTGGTTAGCTTGGTTCAAGGAACGGGTATCCGTGGACAATTTGAAGAACGTATGCAAAAACTCATGGAAGAAATTCGCAAACGTGAGGACATCATTCTCTTTATCGATGAAATCCATGAAATTGTCGGTGCAGGTTCTGCTGGCGATGGCAATATGGATGCTGGAAATATCCTCAAACCAGCCCTTGCTCGTGGAGAACTGCAGTTGGTTGGTGCTACTACCCTCAATGAATACCGTATCATTGAAAAGGATGCTGCCTTAGAGCGTCGTATGCAGCCTGTTAAGGTTGATGAACCAACCGTGGACGAAACAATCACTATCCTCAAAGGGATTCAGAAAAAATACGAAGACTATCACCACGTCCACTATACTGATGCTGCGATTGAAGCAGCTGCAACTCTTTCCAATCGCTACATCCAAGATCGCTTCTTACCTGACAAGGCCATTGACCTCCTGGATGAGGCTGGTTCTAAGATGAACTTGACCCTGAATTTTGTAGATCCTAAAGTGATTGATCAGCGCTTGATTGAGGCTGAAAATCTCAAATCTCAGGCTACACGAGAGGAAGATTTTGAGAAGGCTGCCTACTTCCGCGATCAGATTGTCAAGTATAAGGAAATGCAAAAGAAAAAAGTCACGGACCAAGACATTCCTATCATCAGCGAGAAAACCATTGAGCACATTATCGAGCAGAAAACAAACATTCCTGTTGGTGACTTAAAAGAGAAAGAACAATCTCAACTCGTCCATCTAGCCGAAGATCTCAAGTCTCATGTTATTGGACAGGATGATGCAGTTGATAAAATTGCAAAAGCTATTCGCCGTAATCGTGTCGGTCTCGGTACGCCTAACCGCCCAATCGGAAGTTTCCTCTTTGTCGGGCCAACTGGTGTCGGTAAGACAGAACTTTCCAAACAACTAGCCATTGAACTTTTTGGTTCTGCTGACAGCATGATTCGCTTTGACATGAGCGAGTATATGGAAAAACACAGTGTTGCGAAATTAGTTGGTGCCCCTCCAGGTTATGTTGGCTACGATGAGGCCGGTCAGTTAACTGAAAAAGTTCGCCGCAATCCATACTCTCTCATCCTTCTCGATGAAGTGGAAAAAGCTCACCCAGATGTTATGCACATGTTCCTTCAAGTCTTGGATGATGGCCGTTTGACAGATGGACAAGGACGCACCGTTAGCTTCAAGGATGCCATCATTATCATGACCTCAAATGCTGGGACTGGAAAAGCCGAAGCCAGCGTTGGATTTGGAGCTGCTCGCGAAGGACGTACCAACTCTGTTCTTGGTGAACTCGGCAATTTCTTTAGCCCAGAATTTATGAACCGTTTTGACGGCATCATCGAGTTCAAAGCTCTCAGCAAGGATAACCTCCTCCAAATCGTCGAACTTATGCTAGCAGATGTTAACAAACGCCTCTCTAGCAATAACATCCACCTCGATGTGACAGACAAGGTCAAGGAAAAGCTGGTTGACCTCGGTTATGATCCAAAAATGGGAGCACGCCCACTTCGCCGAACTATTCAAGATTATATTGAGGACGCAATCACTGACTACTACCTTGAAAACCCAAGTGAAAAAGACCTCAAGGCAGTTATGACCAGCAAGGGCAAGATTCAAATAAAATCTGCCAAAAAAACTGAAGTAAAGACTTCTGAAAAAGAAGTATAAATCCTATAGAAAAGGAGTAGAAAATGAAAATTTTCTGCTCCTTTTTACTAAAATAACTATAAGTTCTTGACAGCTCGGCCTTAGTCCATTATGATAATAATAAAGATACTAGAGAATGAGGAAAATGCAATGGCAAACCCAACTTTCGGAGAAAAAAAAGCAAATACAGACTATGTTGCTCGTTATGGCGTATATGCAGTTATCCCTGACGCTGAACAAAAACAAATTGTTCTTGTTCAAGCACCAAATGGCGCTTGGTTCTTACCAGGTGGTGGAATTGAAGCAGGTGAAAATCATCAGGAAGCCCTAAAACGTGAATTGATTGAAGAGCTTGGCTTCACAGCTGAAATCGGTGCCTATTACGGACAAGCTGACGAATATTTCTACTCTCGTCACCGTGATACCTACTACTACAATCCTGCCTACCTCTATGAAGCGACTTCTTTCAAAGAAGTGCAAAAACCACTAGAAGACTTTAATCATATTGCCTGGTTCCCTATTGACGAGGCTATTGAAAACCTTAAACGTGGTAGTCATAAATGGGCTATCGAATCTTGGAAAAAACAGCATAAGATTGACTAAATCAAGCTACTTTATTCAAAAAGTGCTATAATAGAATTAGAAAATTGGAGGAAATGTTATGAAGCTTATCAATACGACAAACTCACACTCGCAACTTGTTAAAAGCCAGCTAGAAAGTACCGATGCAACCCTTGTTGAGGTTTATTCTGCAGGGAATACAGATGTTATTTTTACCCAAGCTCCGCTTCACTATGAAATCCTCATCTCAAACAAACACCGTGCTATTCGCGAAACTGAAATTGAATCCATCCAAGAATTTTTCTTGAAACGTAAAATTGATAAGGATTCTATTGATGAAGCCAATATCAAGACACTCTACTCAGAGAAATTAATTGGAATTTCGATTCCAATCAAGTAAAGAAGTTGAGTAATACTCAATGAAAATCAGAGAGCAAACTAAGAAGCTAGCCACAGGGGGCTCAAAGCACTGCTTTAAGGTTGTAGATAAGACTGACGAAGGCAGTCACATATATAATCCAAGGCGAAGCTGACGGGGTTTGAAGAGATTTTCGAAGAGTATAAAAACTCGATTTGAGAAAAAATCCATTAAGTCTTTCCATAATAAAAGGCATAGTAGCAAGATTTTCTACATCTGCTATTATGCCTTTTGATAAAGATTACGGCTCTACCTTATACTCAATAAAGAAGCAAAGAGCACGCTAGAAAACTAGCCACAGGGGGCTCAAAGCATAACTTTGAAGCTACAGATAAGACTAACGAAGGCAATACCATATATAAGGCAAGGCGAAGCTGACGTGGTTTGAAAAGATTTTTGAAAAGTATTACTATAAAAAAGATTTGATTCTGTTTCTCACACAATCAAATCTTTTTCTTTTATTAAAAACGAATCGTTTCACGTGTTTTCTCATATGAGGTAACAAAGCGGTTGGTTACACCGGGCTCTGCCACTTCCAATGCTTGAGAAATCTTGTCAAATGAAGCGTGATAATCAAATTCTTTTTCAAAAATATCTAAAGCTTCGTTAAATGCTTCTTGGATGCGTTCATCAAATGAGCGATAGCGGTTAGAATATTGCAAGAGTTGCTCTGTCAAGGTTGCATACTTTACAATATTATAAGTTTCCTCCTCAAGCTCCTCCATATCCTTTGTTGCAATTTCAAGAATACGGTTAACTGACTCTATATTGACTAAGTTTTGTTCTAATTCAGCCATTAGATCTTCCGTATTATTACTTGCTGTAAAGAATAACTTCAAGAAAGTTTGTGGAATACCAGGTAGGTTCCGTTTTTCCATATATCTCTTGATTGTATGGAGACGATTAACATATACATTTGCCTTTTGACGTGCATTGATATCATCTTTCTCAACTCGTGCAAGACGCTCACTAACTGCAATTTGTTCATCTTCAATATTTTTAAGATTTTCCTGCAGAGATTCAAGTTTTTCTTCAAGAATTGAATATGCTTGAGTCGGTTCATCTTGATTTGAAGTTGCCTCAATAATAGCAGTCTCAAAGCTTTCTAATTCGGACTGTAAACGACGAACATGACTTGCATCTGACTCAGAAAGTAAATAGTTTTTACTCAAACGCTCAATGTCTTCTATCAATAAAGCATTATTTTCCTTCATGTGTTGAAGATAAGTAGGAAGTGTTGCTACTAAACCTTCTACTACTTTCTGTGCCGCAATTTCTCTTGTAAAGATATCATAAAGTGCATTAATCTCTTCTTGGATTTGAGTATTTTCGTACTCTGCATTATCCAATTCTAGTTTCGCAATATTCTCATGATTTTTCTTGAGAGCTTCATAAAGCAGTTGGAAACGCGCTTCAATATCCGTTTCAGCAAAATGATAATTAGCATCTAAAAGCTTACGGTAGCCATCTTCTAAATCTTCCAGTTGATCAGGTAGGTCTTTAGATAATGTTGCTACAATTGCTGGTATACGATCAACAATATGCGTTAAAGCCAAGATATGATTTTCAGCATTATCCAAAATCACAGCAGCCTCTACTGGGTCACCAGACGAATTTAAAGTTACAAACTGAGAAAACTCTGATTGGATATTTTCCAATTGTTTTTCAATTTCAGATAAACCTTGGCCATATTCTTCAGAATGATCAGCAACTCGGTGTTGCAACTCTTCAAACAAGTCCAAGGTATGAAGAACACGTCCACTATTTTTAGACTCTTGTTTCTCCAAATCTGCCAAGGCATTGCGAATTGCCGCAATATCTTCTTCAATCAAGGTAATTTGACTCTCGATTTGGTCAATTTGATGACTGGCCTTGAAAAAACGGAATGAGTTGTTATAGCCTTCTGCCTCGAAAAGATTATTTTCAATATCGGCAAAAGAATTAAGAGATAAATCAACCCATTTTTGATTCCATTCACGGAAAGTCACCTGACTTTGTCCAATCAAGTGCATATTTTTTACAGCTTCAACTTCATCATTAACTGGAAGATTGTAAAGCTCTTCTTTTTTCTCTTCTAAAATTGCTAATTTACTTTCATTGCGCTTCCTTACATAGATTGCGATAGCATAGGCAATGACCAATAAAACTGCAACTGCAATTATTAAATAAATTACTGGTCTAGCAGACATATTAAACTCCTTTTTTACTTGAAACAATCGTAACGATTATATCATATTTTTCAAACCAAGGGAACTACTTCTCCCGATTTTTTAGACATCCAGTGTACTATAGACGGCATTTTCTTCGATAAACTCACGACGAGGTTCTACTCGATCTCCCATCAGCATATCAAATATTTTATCTGCCTCTGCAGCATCATCCACAGAAACTCTAGCCATCAAGCGATGTTCAGGATCCATGGTTGTTTCCCATAACTGATGATCGTCCATTTCACCAAGACCCTTATAACGCTGAATGGTTGGTTTGGCACGACCTTCACTGTGGCGGGCTAAGGCTTCTTGAAGTTTAGTTTCTTGATCTGCTCCTGGCTGGATATATTCTTTAATCTCACTTCCAACCTTAACACCATAGATTGGTGGTTGGGCAATATAAACATAACCAGCTTCTAGGATTGGTTTCATATAACGATAAATCAAGGTTAAAAGAAGGGTACGGATGTGGGCTCCATCGACATCGGCATCGGTCATCAAAACGAGTTTTTGGTAACGGGCTTTTGAAACATCAAATTCTGCACCAAATCCTGTTCCCATCGCTGTGAAAAGACTACGAATTTCTTCGTTAGCAAGAATTTTATCCATACTTGCCTTTTCAACGTTCAAGATTTTACCACGAATCGGAAGGATTGCCTGGAACTCACGGTTACGACCAGATTTAGCTGACCCACCAGCTGAATCTCCTTCGACGATGAAGAGTTCTGTTTCAGCAGGATTGTTAGAAGAACAGTCTGCTAATTTCCCTGGAAGGTTGGAAATTTCTAAACCAGATTTTTTACGAGTGACTTCACGCGCACGCTTGGCAGCCACACGAGCCTTGGCAGCTAAAATTCCTTTTTCCACGATTCGCTTGGCAATCTGTGGATTTTCCATGAGGAAATCAGAGAAGGCATCACTGAAGAGGCGATTGGTAATCTTGACCACTTCACTATTTCCCAATTTGGTCTTGGTTTGTCCTTCAAACTGCGGATTTGGGTGTTTAACTGAGATAACTGCAGTTAATCCTTCGCGGACATCTTCCCCTGCTAAGTTGTCTTCATTGTCTTTCAGTAACTTATTCTTACGAGCATAGTCGTTGATAACACGTGTCAAGGCTGTACGGAAACCTTGTTCATGCGTTCCACCTTCATGTGTATGAATATTATTAGCGAAACTCATGACATTTTCATGGTAACCCGTTGTGTACTGCATGGCTACTTCAACTGTGATATCATCCATCTCACCATCTGTGTAGATTGGTGTATCAAAGATCGCATCCTTGTTCTCATTGATATATTCAACGTAACTAGCAATTCCACCTTCATAATAGTAATGCTTGGTTTGTTCCAAACCTTCACGCTTATCAGTGATGGAGATTTGAAGACCGCGATTTAAAAAGGCCAACTCTTGAATCCGTTTATTTAATTTATCAAAATCAAAGGTTGTTGTTTCAGTGAAGATTTCTGGGTCTGGTGTGAAGTGAACTGTTGTTCCCGTTTTATCTGTATCTCCAACCACCTCAAGATCCGCAACAACATGACCACGACGGTATTCTTGGTAATGAATTTTACCGTTTTTGTGGACATGAACGTCTAATTGAGTGGAAAGGGCATTAACTACTGAGGACCCTACTCCGTGAAGACCACCTGAGACCTTATATCCGCCACCGCCAAACTTTCCTCCAGCGTGAAGGACAGTAAAGACAGTCTCAACGGCAGGTCGACCTGTTTTTTCCTGAATATCGACTGGGATACCACGCCCATCATCGACAACAGTAATCGAATCATCTGGCTCAATAAAGACTTGAATATGGCTGGCAAATCCTGCCAAGGCCTCGTCAATTGAGTTATCAACAATTTCCCAGACTAGATGGTGAAGACCTTCTTTTGAAGTTGACCCGATATACATCCCTGGACGCATACGAACAGCCTCTAAGCCCTCTAAAACTTGAATTTGACTGGCATCATAATCTTGTGCCTGCAGATTTTTGATTTCTTCTGTCATCTTATTCCTTTTTCTTACATGTCTAATACTTGTCTTAAATTCACGATACTGGTAAACAAGTGGGTAGCTAGTCCTGCAGCTTGCCCGGCTTCGATATCAATCGGCCGATCACCAATGACAAGACCAGAGCTAATCTGATACTTTTCTCTTAAATAAATCATGGACTCAGGATTTGGTTTTCTCTTAAATCCTGAACTAGAAGTCACCACTTCTGTAAAATAAGCTGCTATAGAGGTTTTTTCTAAAATTTCCAAGACCTGATTATTTCGGTGAGAGACCAAAAAATGACGCCCACCTTGATTTGAAATGTCTTCCAATAAGTCAGAAACTCCATCAAACAAAATAGGATGTTCTAGCTCTCTGGCTTCATTTTCCTTGTACTTTTCTAAAAAATGCTCTAAGTTGGGAGCGAATGTTTCAATCGCAAAATCAGTAGAAACCTTTAAAGCTTGATAGACACTGTCATGGTCCTGTGTGATGCCATACAGCGCTAAAGTTTCAACAAATGCAGCTGTTGAAGTTTCATAATTATCTAGTAAAGTTCCACCTAAATCCCAGATATAATCGTGATATTTCATAGCTTTCATTATACCATTTTTTCATTAAAAAAGCGATGATTTCCCTGAGTTTTCCACATAAAAAACGAGAGTTTGACTCCCGTTTTACTGATTTTTACCAAAGACATCTCGATAAAGCATTCCTGTTCGTAAACTCTCTGCGTCTCCTCCTAGTTGCTCCACCAACTCGTAGGCGAAGGCAAGGGCTGTTGAGGGGCCTCGACTGGTTGTCAAATGACCATCTACCACTACTGTTTCCTTGACATATTGACCATCAAGGATTTGCTCTTGAACGCCATCATAGCAAGTGTATTGCTTGTTTTTCAATAGCCCTGCTTGATTGAGGGCAATTGGCGCCGCACAAATGGCTGCTAGTTTCTTCCCTTCTTGCTCAAAGCTTTGCAATTCTTGAATCAAGGACTGATTGTCACGCAAATGTGCAGAACCAGGCATTCCGCCAGGAAGGACAATCATGTCATAGTCTGATAAATCACCATCAAAAACACGATCTGCTCTTACTTGGATTGCATGCGAACCCGTTACTTGCTCTTCAAAACCAACCATATCACATGTGATATTAGCACGACGCAAGACGTCTACAACTGTCAAAGCTTCAATTTCTTCAAAGCCCTGAGCCAACATTACTGCTACTTTAACCATGATTTCCTCCTTATTTGATTCGTTTTAATACAACTTTTTTTCGCTTGAATGGAACTTTTCCACTCTTTTCTTCAGCTAAATTTGTCTGGTAACTCATCGATAAAAGCAAGCCAACACCAATCAAGTTACTGATAATCGCCGACCCACCTTGTGAAATGAAAGGCAAGGGAATCCCCGTCAAGGGAAGCAAACCTGTCACAGCACCGATATTCTCAAAGATATGGAAGAGCAACATCATAATCAAACCTGTGGAAATATAAGTATAGAACTGGTTATTTGATTTAAGTGTAATCTTCAACATACGGTAAATCAGCATGAGATAAAGGGCGATAACAAGGACAGAGCCAATAAAGCCAAAATCTTCTGCAATAACCGTGAAAATCATATCCGACTCTCGAACTGGGATAAGCAAATTAGAAGCATTAAACCCTTGACCGAACAAGCCACCACTACCAATCGCAATCTGTCCTTGAGCCTGCTGGTAAGTGGTTGTTTGGGCAAAGTCAAATGGATTAAGCCAAGCCAAAATACGGTTGATTTGATAAGTCGGCATCCCCAGTTGATGGAGAAAAGCACGACCATCCTTACTGATAAAAATAGCTAAGAAACCAGCAACTCCTGTTACAGCAGTCGCAAATACTGGAATAATAATTTTCCAAGAAACTCCTGATAGCAAGACGATTCCTGAGAAAATGGCTACAAAGACTAAAGCCGTCCCCAAGTCACTTTGAAGTGCCAAAAGAACTAGGACTGGAATGGTAAAGAGAATCATCCAAAAAATTAATAAAAAGTCCAAAGATACTGTACGGTGCCATTCCTTATGTTTCTTTGTAAATTGGACAATGACACGGGCCAACATGAGGATATAGGATATCTTCATAAATTCTGACGGTTGGAATAGGGTAATGCCGTTTATAGATACCCAGTTTTTGGCACCCGTTGATGCAACTAAACTTGGATTATAAAAGACAATCGGTAAGACCATAAGTCCCAATCCTAAAATATATAGGAAAGGCGTCACCTTCCAAAGAAATTCTGTATTAAAGAGCATGACCACAAAACCAATCACAAGCCCCAAGGCAATCCAGGCGACCTGTTGCCCTAAAATGGGCAGAATATTATTTGGATAATCATGACTAACGGCTATATAAATAGCCACCACGCCAATAACCAGTAGAAAAAATACTGGCAAGAGCAAACTATAATCGACTCTAGAGTCGAGAGAACGTTTCATATATATTAACCTTATACTTTCATACAATACTACTTATCAAAGTTCATTTAAAAATTTATCAATAACTTCATTAACTTCAGACTGAGAGAGGGTTTTAACAGTCGCTTCTTTTGCTAGAGATGCTACTATTTGTTTGCCATATCGCTTTCCGACAATTCTCCTATCCAAAATAAGAGTTAAGGAACGTTGGTGTTCGCGTCTCATACTTCTTCCCAAAGCCTGCTTTAAGCGAATAATGGCCATTGGCAACTGATAATCATAAAAGGCATTTTTTCCTTCTTGATTCAGTTCCTGATTAATCTTTTTCGTCAAGGGCTCTTGGGGATTTTGGAAAGGAAGTCTTGGTATAACTTGAATCACAAAAGGATGACTTGAAAAATCAACTCCCTCCCAGAAACTTGCTGCACCAAGCAGGATTTGTTGTTCACCTTTTTCAAAGCGTTTCTTAAGCTGATGAACATCCCCATTTTTATACTGGGCTAAGTGGCTAACTGGAAGTAAATCCGATACTGCTAGAAGCATGTCTTTAGCAGTAAAGAGAACTAAAATCGGTTGCTGGAAAGCTTGAACTTCCATCAGCAAATTAGCTACCTCTTTAGCGTAAACTTCTAAGGAGGTTTCTGTTACCAAAGGGAAATCTTTAACCAAGACCACTTCTTGATCTTGTTTTTTCCGAGTTTCAACCTTGACAAATTTGGCTTCAGGATAGCCTAGAAGGTCTGCCAAAGAAACTCTCTGACTAATCTCAAGAGTAGCCGACACGCCCAAGACTTGACATGAATTAGGCACTAAAGAAGATAGAAGAATACGGCCTGATTTCGTAGAAGAAATCTGAATTTTCTTTTGACTCGTTTCAGTTGCTTCAAGCCAGTAATCTCGGTCAGTTGTAAAATAGCGAACCAGCTCTTCAAAGCCTTCTACTTCTAATTCTGAAAAATACTGGTGGAGATTGGCAAGAGAATCTAAGATATTTTTCTTAGATTTCCCAGACTGAAATTGTTCGATCAAGTAGAGGCACTCAAAGCGAATACTTTCTAGTATTCGTTGCTGGACCTTATTTTGCTCCTCCAGTAAAGCCTTATCAAGCAAATCGATAATAGACTGGATATCGTGGGTCTCTTGAAGCAGATTTTCTAAAGCTAACAAAATCTTTTGAACTTCATCAATAATCAATAAACGGTCGCTGACAAATTCAGGATTATCTTCCAGTCTGGTTACAAGATAGGCATGATTGGTCACTAAAAGCTTGCAGGTTTGTGCCTTTTCTTGACTACGTTTCCAGAAATCTTCCATTACAAATAAGCTCTTGGATGATAAATTTCCGTCATGACGAAGATCTGTCAGAAAATGTTGATAACGGTAAAGTTGCCCAATTTCATCCAAATCTCCTGTCTCTGTCTCAGTCAGCCAGACCAAGAGTTGCATTTTAAAGCGTCTAAATAAGCGATTTTCATCATTTGCCTGCAAGGAACGATAAAAGGCATCCAACTTCAGATAATTTTGTGGCCCCTTTAAACTATGAATATCTATATGGAACACTTCCTTGAGACGTTTACCTTCTTCTTCCATGATTTGATTTTGAAGAATCTTTGTCGGAACACTAAGAACAATTTGACGCTCTTTGGCTTGAGATAAAGCAGGTAAGAGATAGCCATAGGTTTTCCCAATCCCTGTCGGCGCTTGAATTAGAGAGACAGGCTCATCTTTCAATAGCAAGCCAACCTCTTTAGCAAAACTTTCTTGCTCCTCTCTCACCTCAAGGTTCAACAGAGAAATATTTTTAGAAAAGTCTTGAGATAGTTTTCGTGGCTCCAAGAGAGCTGGAATTTTCTTGAAATACAGTCCTTGAACTTGGACCAAGTCTGGAGAACTCAGGATAGATTGGCTGCGATAAATTTCTTCAATAACCAGGTAGGACTCATATAGGAGAGCGTCAGCCATTTCCAACAAACGTTCCAAGAGACCTTTAGGAAGCTGGGCCATCTTTTCCCGTAAAAAAAGAAGTAATTCTGCTGTAGCTTGGGCATCTGAAAGGGCTGTGTGAGCGTGTTTAAGAGGAATTCCTAATTCTCGGCACAATATCGGCAAGCTATATTTTTCCAGCTCAGGGAAAAAGACTTGGGCCAATTCGACCGTATCAACACGAGGATTTCTTAGCTCATAGCCTTCAAAAAATAAATTTTCCGCCAAGAGATTGGCATCAAACTGAACATTATGGGCTACAAAAATCCCATCCTCCACCAAGTCAAAGATTTTTCTGGCAACTTGCGAAAAATCAGGTGCTTGCGCCAGACGTTGATCTGTCAATCCTGTCAGTTCTTTGATATGATCATCCAAAGGTTCATGGGGATTGACATCCGTCGTATAGTGATCAACGATTTTTCCATCCTCAATCACAACAATTCCCACTTGGATAATTTTAGCCTTACTACCTGTGCTAGTTGCCTCTAAATCAACCACAACATAGCGATTACCAATCGTTTTCATTATAAAAAATTATACCAAAAAAAGGGCCATTTGGCACCTGCAAACATGGGATAATTTTCAAACTCAAGAAAGTTACTTGTATTAAAAACACCGTCAAATAGAGCAGCCTAGCCTGCTGATTTTTTGAAAATGGTGAAGAAATAAAAAAGTTGAGAGAAGAAATTTTAAATCTTCCTTCTCTCAACTGTCCATTTACTTTATTTAACCATATCAGGATCGTAGTCATAGAATCCTGTATCAAGGAATCGGTTTTTAGGGTGAAGTTTACGAACTTCTTCATCTAGCAAGAAGGCTTGGTCATGGCTAAAGTTACCCTCTTGAATCAAGCTACGCGCTTGGATAAAGAGTTTTGCAATCTCAACAAAGTTCTGACCAGGAGTGTAAAGCCCTTCTAGTTTCCAATGAGTAAAGCCATGCTCCACCAATTCTATCAATTTAGTCATCAAATCCAGGTCATTGTTGGCAAAGATGTGAGTACCATGATTGTCTTCAAAAATGGAATAGTGGCTCTCTGGGTCACTTGGCTCAGCCAAGAAGAGGTCACGCTTGCGAGTCTTTTCATCATCGATATGCGTAAAGTTATAGTAGTTTTGCAAGAGCGGACGCTTAGAATGGTGAATAACACTAGCTCCGTAAACCAACACTTCAGCAGGAATTTCCAAAATTTCAGGCATCTTGAAAAGTTCTGCAGATGGGATTTCACGCGCCAAAACAGCCTCAGATGCGCCAGCCTTTTGTCCCCAGAAGTTAATCTGACGACTGCTAGTTACCATAGTCGAAGCATCGTAGATGGTCTTAAATGAATAACCATCGCGGTTGACTACGTAAAAGACACCTGCATCCCCAATCGTAATGTAATCGGTCTTGATTTCTTCCAAAAAGTCTAAGAAAGGCTTGATACGGTCCATCATATCTTGGTGCATGAGGGCGTTAACCGCAACAATCAATTCCTTATCCGCATCATGAACCAGCTTAGCGATTTCACGCAATTGATCATAACTAAAGGTTGTTGGCAGACGAAGGCCAAAATCTTTCTCACCAACATAGATACGGTCTACGCCAGCTTCGAGCAGTTGTTCAACTTGTTCAATACTTTCAGCAGTTGCTGTAATGATAATCTTTTCCATAAGAAAAATTATACCACATTTCTAGCAAATCAGCCAATACTTATCAGAGTTTTACAAATAAGGATAATTTCTCAGGTAACTTACCAAAGTGTAAACTAGTCTAAAACAGGTTTTTATAAGAATAACTAGATAAAAGGCAGACCCGGAAGCATAAGAGAGCTCACCAGTAACAATGATTTTGTATGCCATCCATAAATGGCTAACATCTCAAACTCCATTAAATCATAGATAAGATCTAGTCCTAAATTTAAGCAATTTATACATTATTATAAATTTCTAGTCGTTTTTTATTATGATAACAGAAAAACTAGAAAAACGAGTATCTCCAACTACGGAAATGCTCGTTTTTTTGATAGTTAGAAGTAGTTTTTTCTCAGCTTCATTTCTTTTTATAAAATTTATCAAGCAAGCAACTAACTAGCTCATCTTTTTTCTATTTCTGCCAATATGTGTGACAGGTAGTAATGATAGCTAAATATAGCAAGACCAAGCAGGAGGATAAGAGCTCCTACTCCCAAACTGATGGCAAGGATAGTGGAGAGAGGCTGAACCAAGAATATGCTCACAATGGCTGAAATATACAAGATAGCACTATAAATAAAAATCAGAACCATTTTGACTATGCCCTTTGAACGATTCACCAGGTCCGTAATGCTACTCCAATTGGTTGACAGATTTTTCACATCCTTAAAGTAATGGTGGCAAGAAAGGATGACACTGGCAAGGATCCATGCTACAAGAAGGTAAATCATCGAAAGGATGGGCAATCCTAAATAAAGGGAAAGACCAAGTAAAGTCACGATAGGTAAGAGGGACTGGACAGCAAAGATAATCCAAAATTTCACTTTCACATAACGAGCAAAGTCAAAGGGTAAACTCTTCAGAAAATCAATATTTTCCCTCTCCAAGGATAAGGCAATTGAAGGCAGGCTGGTAATATTGTTATTGACAACTGCTATAAACATTCCTACAAAAAACAAGGGTAACCAGTATGAAGGATGAACGTCTGGAACTAACTGAGAATCTCGGATTGTGGAAATTGGACCGAACATAAGGAGATAGGGAAGGAAGGCACTTGTAAAAAGCACTGTAATTACGCCAGTTCCCTGTCCCAAGAGGGAGAGGTTGTAGCGCAAAACCATGCGGAAAAATCCCTTTTTAGTCCTTGAAATCCCCTCTTTACTGCGACGTTCTTTTTTGACCTTCTCCTCACTGTTAAGCAGGATAACGTCATAAAAACGAGGAAGAACCTTCTTTTTGGTCAGATAAAGCAGGAAGAGAGTTAATCCCATCCAAGCGAGCAGACCCAGTATGGCCTCTGTCGAAAAAGGCTCTACTGCTATTTTATAAAAGAGATGAATAGGGTAAAGAAGTGGTGAAATGTCTCTACCTCTGTCAACTATAGCTCCAGAAGTCGACTGTAGGACAAATAATAAAGGCATTAGAACCCCAATCCCAATCATCACATTGGCAAAAATAGACTGATACTTTCTGAAAACCGCAGTTAGAGCCAAGAAATGCACTACCCCTACCATCACTAAAGTAACAGAGACAAATAATAAGGTCAAGGACAGCAGCATCAAGGGCAAGCCCAACCAAAGAGAAGGAGCTAGCCTAATGTAGAGAACTAGAAAATAAGCTAGAATTGGTACAATTCCAGCCAGAGCTGGCAAGAGAACAGACAGTCCTTTAGCAATTACAATCTCTGATTCTTTAAAGGCATAGGGACTATAGGAGGCCAAATCCTTACTCTCATAAAAGACATTGTAAAAGGCAGTGAAAGCCGTTGAAAAGGCAAGCACCAATAAAATAGCAACCATGCTACTAAAAAGACTTGGCATTTCCTCAAAAGGAAAACGAAAGGCTATATTTATAAACAAGAGGAGCATCAAGATACTGGAAAAAATGTAGGAGCGTAAGACTTTAGCTGAAACATTTACTTTTTTCCCGGGATTCTTAGCCTGCTTCTTTCGTAGGTTAGCCAGATTCGCTTCTTTAGATGAATAAAGGATATTGATATCAACTAATTTTTTAATGACCTTGAGACGCATCTGTAACCTCCTCTTTTCTACCAGCCAGGCTAAGGTAGATACTTTCCAAAGACTGATCTGGGTGGTCTTTTCTCAAGTCCTCTACGCTACCACAATAGATCAAATGCCCCTTTTTCAAAATGGCAATCCGATCACAGACCTGCTCGGCTACCTCTAGGACATGAGTTGAAAACAAGACAATCTTACCTTTTTGTGCATGTTCCTTCATCATTTGCTTCAAATCAAAGGCAGCCTGAGGATCCAAACCAGTCAAGGGTTCGTCCAAGACCCAAATATCAGGATCAGACAAGAGTGCTCCGATGACAAAGACTTTCTGACGCATTCCGTGAGAAAGGGTTTCAATAACCTGATAACGATTTTCAGCAAAATCAAAAACGTTCAATAGCCTAGCTAGACTAGTCTCCAAGTCAGAGCTACTCAAATCGTAGGATGAGGCAATCAATTCCCAAAATTCATTGGCTGTTAAGCGTAAAAATAAGTCAGGCGAGTCTGCAACGTAGGCAATCTTTCGTTTGATCTCTAAGCGATTTTCCGATAAATCCTGACCGTCTACCAAAATACGGCCACTGCTGGGCGAAATGATACTGACTAAGGATTTTATGGTGGTCGATTTTCCAGCCCCATTATGACCAATCAAACCCATAATCTCCCCATTTTCAATCTGCAAATTGAGATTGCTCAAAGCCTCTTTATCACCATACAACTTACTAACATTTTGAAATTCAATCATGAGCTGACTCCTATCTTTATCTATATTACATACTATTATACTAGCACTTTGATACAAAAAAATCAACACTTTATTTTAAGTAGTTAAAATAGTTTCCTTCTATTTTATGCAAACGTTGGCGCTAACCAATACTTTATGATAGAATAAAGAACAAGATTGACAAGTAAGAGGAAAAACAATGCAAAATCAAACACTCATGCAATACTTTGAATGGTATCTGCCCCACGACGGTCAGCACTGGACGCGTCTAGCTGAAGATGCTCAACACCTAGCTGATCTCGGTATCAGCCATGTCTGGATGCCACCAGCTTTTAAGGCTACCAATGAAAAAGATGTGGGCTATGGTGTCTATGACTTATTTGACTTAGGAGAGTTCAACCAAAAAGGAACTGTCCGCACCAAGTATGGTTTCAAAGAAGACTATCTTCAAGCCATTCAAGCCCTAAAAGCGCAGGGAATTCAACCCATGGCCGATGTGGTACTCAATCACAAGGCTGCAGCCGATCATATGGAAGCCTTTCAGGTTATCGAAGTGGATCCTATAGACCGTACAGTTGAACTTGGAGAACCCTTCACTATCAATGGCTGGACTAGCTTTACCTTTGATGGTCGCCAAGATACCTACAATGACTTCCACTGGCATTGGTACCACTTTACTGGCACAGACTACGATGCCAAACGTCGTAAGTCTGGGATTTATCTGATCCAAGGGGACAACAAGGGCTGGGCAAATGAGGAATTAGTTGATAACGAGAACGGAAACTACGACTACCTCATGTATGCCGACCTAGACTTTAAACATCCTGAAGTCATTCAAAATATCTATGACTGGGCTGACTGGTTCATGGAAACGACTGGTGTAACTGGTTTCCGCTTGGATGCAGTCAAACACATCGATTCTTTCTTTATGCGCAATTTCATCCGTGATATGAAGGAAAAATATGGTCAAGATTTCTATGTTTTTGGTGAATTTTGGAATCCAGATAAGGAAGCCAATCTGGACTATCTTGAAAAAACGGAAGAACGCTTTGACCTTGTCGATGTTCGTCTCCACCAGAATCTCTTTGAAGCCAGTCAAGCTGGCGCAAACTATGACCTTCGTGGTATTTTCACAGATAGCTTGGTTGAACTCAAGCCCGACAAGGCTGTGACTTTTGTCGACAACCACGATACCCAACGAGGTCAGGCTCTTGAGTCTACCGTTGAAGAATGGTTCAAACCAGCAGCTTATGCCCTCATTCTGTTACGCCAAAATGGCCTTCCATGTGTCTTTTACGGCGACTACTATGGGATTTCAGGGCAATATGCTCAACAAGATTTCAAAGAAGTCCTTGACCGCCTCCTAACCATCCGAAAAGATTTGGCCTATGGAGAACAAAATGACTACTTTGATGACCCTAACTGTATCGGTTGGGTACGTTCAGGTGCTGAAAATCAATCACCAATCGCAGTCTTGATTTCAAATGACCAAGAAAACAGTAAGTCAATGTTTGTCGGCCAAGAATGGACTAACCAAACCTTCGTAGATTTACTTGAAAACCACCAAGGTCAAGTTACAATTGACGAGGAAGGTTATGGACAATTCCCAGTCTCAGCTGCTTCGGTAAGTGTCTGGGCAGCTAATACAATCTAATACTCTTCGAAAATCTCTTCAAACCGCGTCAACGTAGCCTTTCCGCACTCAAGTACAGCCTACGACAAGTTTCCTAGTTTGCTCTTTGATTTTCATTGAGTATAATAGCAAATGATTACCAAGCCAGGTCCAAACGGATTTGGCTTTTTTCTATTCACAAAAAAGACCTGCCCAAATGGATAGATCTTTATTGTCTTACAATTTACCTGCTACTGCATCCAACAATTCTTGAATCTTAGCTTGGTTGCTTCCTCCCGCCATGGCCATGTCTGGTTTACCACCACCACGTCCATCGACGATTGGTGCCAATTCTTTGACAAGGTTTCCTGCATGAAGGTCTTTTGTCTTGCTTGCTACAAGAACATTGACTTTGTCACCGATAGCAGCAACTAGGACAAGAAGATCAGAGTAGTCTTTTTGTTTCCAGTTATCCGCAAATGTACGAAGGGCACCAGCGTCAGATACAGATACTTGGCTAGCAATGTAACGGTGACCATTGACTTCCTTAACATCCTTGAAGATATCGCCTGCGGCTGCAGCTGCGGCTTTTTCTTTCAACTCAGCATTTTCTTTTTGCAATTGACGAAGTTGTTCTTGAAGTCCTTCTACCTTGTGAGGGACTTCTTTGACTTGTGGTGCTTTCAAGGTTGCTGCGACAGCTTTAAGAGCATCTTCTTGTTCGCGGTAAGCTTCAAAGGCTTCCTTACCAGTCACTGCCAAGATACGGCGAGTTCCTGATCCAATCCCTTCTTCTTTGACAATCTTGAAGAGGCCAATTTCAGAAGTGTTACCAACGTGGGTACCACCACAAAGCTCGATAGAGTAGTCACCGATAGTGACAACACGGACTTCCTTGCCGTATTTCTCACCAAAGAGGGCCATAGCTCCCATTTCTTTAGCAGTATCAATATCCGTTTCAACTGTCTTCACTTCAAGAGCTTCCCAGATTTTCTCGTTGACTTGCTGTTCAATCGCACGCAATTCTTCAGCAGTCACAGCTTGGAAGTGGGTAAAGTCAAAACGAAGGAATTCGACTTCGTTAAGAGATCCTGCTTGTGTTGCGTGATTTCCAAGGATATTGTGAAGGGCAGCGTGAAGCAAGTGAGTCGCAGTGTGGTTTTTCATAACACGGTGACGACGATTTGTATCAATTGCCAAGGTATATTCTTGGTTCAAAGCAAGTGGTGCATGGACTTCAACTGTATGAAGGGCTTGTCCATTCGGAGCTTTTTGAACATTTGTCACAGTAGCCACAAGGTTTCCTGCAGGATCCAAGATTTGACCGTGGTCAGCTACTTGTCCACCCATTTCAGCGTAGAATGGAGTTTCCGCAAAGATAAGAGAGGCAATTCCCTCTGAAACAGCTTCTACTTCTGCATTGTCAGCCACGATAGCCACCAATTTAGAAGACAATTGGCTAGCATTGTAGTTGAAGACACTTTCTACAGTGATGTTTTGAAGAGTTTCATTTTGCATACCCATTGAGCCACCCTTGACAGCTGATGCACGCGCGCGTTCTTGCTGTTCTTTCATGGCTGATTCAAATCCTTCACGGTCCACAGTCATACCAGCTTCTTCAGCGATTTCTTCAGTTAATTCAACTGGGAATCCATAAGTGTCGTAAAGTTTAAATACATCTGAACCAGCAATGACAGATTGACCTTTTTCTTTCAAGTCAGCTACAATGCCTTGGGCAAAGTGTTGACCTGAGTGAAGAGTACGCGCAAATGACTCTTCTTCGCTCTTAACGATTTTTTCGATAAAGTTACGTTTTTCAAGCACTTCTGGGTAGTAGCTTTCCATGATTTTTCCAACAGTTGGAACGAGTTTGTAAAGGAAAGGCTCGTTGATACCCAATTTTTGACCATGCATAGAAGCACGACGGAGAAGACGACGAAGGACATAACCACGACCTTCATTTCCTGGAAGGGCACCATCACCGATGGCAAATGAAAGAGAACGGATATGGTCAGCGATAACCTTGAAGCTCATGTTGTCGCCATCTTGGTCGTAGACCTTACCAGACAATTTCTCCACTTCACGAATGATTGGCATGAAGAGGTCTGTTTCAAAGTTTGTCTTAGCTCCTTGGATAACGGCCACCAAACGCTCCAAACCAGCACCCGTATCAATGTTCTTGTGTGGCAATTCCTTGTACTCACTACGAGGAACAGCAGGGTCTGCATTAAATTGTGACAAAACGATGTTCCAGATTTCGATATAGCGGTCGTTCTCAATATCTTCTGCAAGGAGGCGAATACCGATATTTTCTGGGTCAAAAGCTTCTCCACGGTCAAAGAAAATCTCTGTATCTGGTCCAGAAGGTCCCGCACCGATTTCCCAGAAGTTATCTTCGATTGGAATCAAGTGACTTGGATCCACTCCAACTTCAATCCAACGGTTGTAAGAATCTTTATCATCTGGATAGTAGGTCATGTAAAGTTTTTCAGCAGGGAAGTCAAACCATTCTGGGCTTGTCAAAAGCTCATAAGCCCAAGTGATGGCTTCGTCACGGAAGTAATCCCCGATTGAGAAGTTCCCCAACATTTCAAACATAGTATGGTGACGTGCAGTCTTCCCTACGTTTTCGATGTCGTTGGTACGGATTGCCTTTTGGGCATTGGTAATACGTGGATTTTCTGGGATAATAGTCCCGTCAAAGTATTTTTTAAGGGTTGCTACACCAGAGTTGATCCACAAAAGTGTAGGATCATTTACAGGAACCAAGCTCACTGATGGTTCTACTGAGTGACCTTTGGTCGCCCAGAAATCAAGCCACATTTGGCGCACTTGTGCACTAGATAGTTGTTTCATATTGTCTCCTTATTTACTTGTTTAATGTGATTGGCTTTCCAGCATTTCCACATAGTCAATCGCGACACAGAGGGAAATGACTAGGTCTGCATAAGCGTCCTCAAGGACCGTTACATTATAGGTAGATGTCAGATGGAAGAGTTCTTTCTTGATTTCCGCAATCAACTGATCGCGATCATCCAGCAATTTGAAATTCAAATCCCAGATATTGCCCTCGATACGAAGACCTAGATTATCAAACTCATACTTATCTCGCCAGAAGGTCAACTTCTTACGAATGACAAAACTCGAGCCATCCCGAAGCTGAATCTCAAAACGAGGAAGCAAGGTCAAGATTTCTTTACTGATCTGACTGACCTGTTCACCATTAGCATCATAGATGGTAAAAGTTTTGGGGATCTTAAAAAATGATCCCTCTACCTGATAGGCGATTTCTCCCCTGTCATCCTTGATAGCGAATCGTTCGCCTCCAAGACGAAACTTTTGTTTGACAAGAAATGTTTTCATCAACACCTCCAAAAAATCAAAAGACAAGCTCATATCACGAAGGGCGAAAAACCGCGGTACCACCTTCATTCAATGAACTTGTCATTCTCTTATTCTTATGCAATTGTTAAATTGAGTAGCATGACTTTCTAGCTTAGATGGCTCGCAGCACCGCCATTTCTCTGGACTAAGATGATTGAAAATCAATTCTCAACTTTTTTATTATAACGTTTTTTTAAGCTTGCGTCAACTGAAAATCATATCCGTTGAATCAGAGCAATTTCCTGTATCTTTGATTACTCTTTCAGGAGAACAAAATTAGCCAATATAATTGTTGATATTAAACAAATCCAAAATAACATATTACTCTCTCGCTTTAATATTATCTAGACTGTCAATTGCATATCTACATTCTTTAAGATAAAGCAAACTAATAACAAAATCTAAATTTAAAATCATTCATTAATCAATTCCTCAATTTCCTTTATCCCTTCAAATTCTCCAACACTTTCGAAAAGTTCTATAGCTCGTTTGAAATGTGTGTTGGATAATTCCGTATCTTCCAAGGCTAAATAGATTTCACCTAACCCTCTATAGCTACAAGCTTGAGAAATTACATCATCAGTCTCTAAAGATTGTTCCAATGACAGATTCATGAATGTAAGAGCCTCATCAAGATTGTTTAATTTAAATCTCACATAGCCCTGTTCGTAATTATTCACAGCTTTCTTTAGATTATCATTTGGAAAATGCTCTTCAACTATCTTCTCTTCATCTTCAATAAGTTTTAAAGCCTTATGAAAATCCCCCTGATCTCTGTAGATCATAGCTAATTGATGTAAGCCAATGTGTTCATTTTCTTTATCTTCATTTTGTTGAGCCAATAAAATGTATTTCTCAAAGATATGGGTACATGAAGCATAGTCTTTTTCTGCCAATAATAAATACCCCATCAGATTTAATAGGCTAAAATCTGTACAGGTATCAATGGAAAAATCTTGTTCAACCAACTTTTTAGCTTCTGATGTTTTTCCCTCCAGAAACAAGTCCCAAGCTGTATCAATTTTAGAGTCCATCTATTTCCCCCTTCAACTACAAACAACCTTCATAAAATAGAATCACTCAACAAGAATATACTATTCTCTATCTATTGAGGCTTAATCTTATAAACCATTAATCTGCATTAAAATAATCATAAACCTCTTTAAAGAGAGTCGGCAATATTCCTTGCTCTTCTTTGTCTAAATTATATTCAGAAACTAGCTCATCCATATAGTCAAATACAGTGAAATGTTTTTTTATTCCATTCATAACAAGCGCAAATTTCAAATCATTAAGTTTATCTTTTAACTTCTTCATATCAATTCTAGTGATTGGATGAGAAATACCATCTAGAGTACTATAAATCGTTTTTCCTAGTAAATAATCTGTCGTGGTATCAAATAATTTTGCTAATTTGACAACGACGTCTAAATTAGGCTCTAAAGTTCCATTCTCCCAACGAAAATAAGTACCTTGTTATACACCAATCATCTCAGAAATTTGTACCTGAGTTAACTTCTTGATCTTTCTCAGTTCCTTAAGACGAGCTCCAAAAGAATCATTATTAAACATTGTATCCTCTTAAATATTCTAAACGGTATAAAACGGAATTATTCCATAAGGAATATTTATTTGAAGATTAAAGATTCTATTGAGAATATTATAGCATAAAAGGAGGTAAAAGCGTATGTAGCTAGTAGTCAATTTTAAAAATTTTAATGAAGCAATTTTAATGAAGGAGATAGAATTCAACAAATAAAAAAATCTTGAAATAAATGCGCCGTTATTTCACTTATCACTATTTTTATCCTCAATTTTCATATTACTAAACACAGCAACTATCATAGAAAAACATACAGTTACAAAAATTGCCTTTTACATAAAAAAACGAACCAGCTTGACTGATTCGTTCCGTGACTGCTAACTTCTACTTCCGATACATTTTAAACTGTAGGAAGAGGTCGCTATATTTTCCTGTCCATTTATGGTCAAATTTCTCATAAACTTCTAGGTGTTTCATGGTTTCAGCATCTGGATAGAAGGCTTTGTCTTCTTTTTTATCCTCTGGGAGTAATTCCTTAGCTGGTAGGTTTGGTGTTGAATAGCCGACATACTCTGCATTTTTGAGGGCATTTTCGGGTTTCAACATAAAGTTGATAAAGGCATAGGCTGCATCTTGGTTTTTGACTGTTTTGGGAATGACCATATTGTCAAACCAAAGGTTGCTGGCCTCAGTCGGTACTACATAGCGTAGATTTTCATTTTTTTCTAGCATTTGGCTGGCTTCACCAGAGAAGGTCACACCGATTGCAGCGTTATTCTGAATCATGTATCCCTTCATTTCGTCTGCCACAATAGCCTTTATATTTGGAGTCAGTTTATAGAGCTTATCTACTGTCTCTTCCAACTGCTGTGGATTTTTAGAGTTAAGGCTGTAGCCTAGGGAATTGAGTCCGAGTCCCAGCACCTCACGCGCCCCATCAAAAAGCATGATAGAGTTCTTATACTCTGGTTTCCAGAGGTCATCCCAATGCTCAGGTGCTTCATCAACCATGGTTTCATTGTAGACAATTCCCAAGGTTCCCCAGAAGTAAGGGATGGAGAATTTATTGCCTGGGTCAAAGGACTGGTTGAGGAACTCTGGTCCGATATTTTCAAGACCTTCAAGTTTTGAATAGTCAAGCGGTACCAAGAGGTCTTCATCCTTCATCTTGTTAATCATGTATTCACTAGGAATGGCAATATCGTAGGTTGTTCCACCCTGCTTTATCTTGGTATACATGGCTTCGTTGGAGTCAAAAGTCTCGTACTGGACTTGGATTCCTGTTTCTTCTGTGAACTGAGTCAAGAGTTCTGGATCGATATAGTCACCCCAGTTGTAGATAACCAGTTTTTGACTATCTCGGCTATTGATTTTACTGTCTAGATGCGTCGCAATTCCCCACAAGACGAGGATAATCGCTACAATTCCTGCTAAAAATGAATAGAATTTTTTCATGCTTGCTCCTCCTTCTCACGTGAGATAAAGTAATATCCAACCACTAGGATAATACTAAAGAGAAAGACAAGGGCAGACAGGGCATTGATTTCTAAGGAAATCCCCTTACGAGCACGAGAGTAAATCTCGACCGAGAGGGTTGAAAAGCCATTTCCCGTTACAAAGAAGGTCACGGCAAAGTCATCTAGCGAATAGGTGAAGGCCATGAAATAACCTGCAATGATAGACGGAGTCAGATAAGGAAGCATGATTTCCTTGAACATCTGAAATTGACTGGCTCCCAAATCATAGGCCGCATGAATCATATCCCCATTCATTTCCTTGAGTCGAGGCAAGACCATCAAGACCACGATAGGAATCGAGAAGGCCACGTGACTAGATAGAACGGTCAAAAAGCCAAGTGAAAACTTGAGTTGAGTAAAAAGAATCAAGAAGCTGGCACCAATCATAACGTCAGGTGCAACCATGAGGATATTATTAAGTGAAAGAAAGGCTTCTTGGTATTTCTTACAAGACTGATAAATGTAAATAGCACCGAAAGTCCCGATAATGGTCGCTATCAAGGCTGATAAAAAGGCCAAGAAAAAGGTCTGGGTCACAATCAACATGAGGCGACCATCGCCAAACATGGTTTTAAAATGGCTCAAGCTAAAACCTGTAAAGCTGTTCATGTCGTTTCCTGCATTAAAGGCATAGCCAATCAAGTAAAAGATTGGCAGGTAGAGGACAAGAAAGACCAGTCCCAGATAAAGATTGGCAAATTTTTTCATCGTTCTCTCCTTTCCTTGGTCACCCACATGGTGATGAACATAGTCAGGATGAGAATCACACCGATGGTGGAACCCATACCGTAGTTGTCATTGGTTAGGAAGTTCTGCTCAATGGCAGTCCCCAAGGTGATAACGCGGTTCCCACCAATCAAACGGGTCAGCATGAAGAGGCTCAAGCTGGGGATAAAGACAGATTGAACCCCACTTCTCACTCCGTTCATAGATAGAGGGAAGATGACATGGCGGAAGGTCTCCCACTTGGTCGCACCGAGATCGTAACTAGCATTAATGAGATTGTTATCCATATCGTCCAAGACATTGAAAATGGGCAAAATCATAAAAGGAAGCTCGATGTAGCTTGCGACAAAAATAAAGGAGAAATCGGTAAAGAGCAACTGTTGCGAACCGATTCCGATAAATTCCAAGAATTGGTTAATAGAGCCATTTTGACCAAAAATCCCGATAAAAGCATAGGCTTTAAGGAGCAAATTGATCCAGGTTGGCAGGATAATCAGCATGAGCCAGAGTTGACGGTGCTTGAGACGGGTCAAAAAGAGGGCTGTCGGATAGCTGATAAGCAAGGTCACAAAGGTCACAATTCCTGCATAAAGCACAGAGTTAAAGCTCATTTTGAGGTAGGTCAAATTTTGTGACGCAAAGTAAGACTTATAATTTTCTAAACTGAACTGGCCTTCGATATTGAAAAAGGATTGACCGAAAATCAAAACCAAGGGTGCCAACACAAAGAGGACGATCCAGAGAATGTAGGGCACTACAAAGAGTTTAGAGCTTGTTTTCTTCATCTCTTTCCTCCTCGATTGCATTGATCAAACCTGCTTCTTGCTCTTCGATTTCCACGTACTCCTCGATACGAGCATCAAACTCTTCTTCTGTTTCGTTGAGACGCATGATATGGATGTCTTCTGGTTCAAAGTCCAGACCAATTTCCTCACCCACGATGGCCTTACGAGTCGAGTGGATCATCCATTCATTTCCAAGTTCGTCATAGGCGATAATTTCATAGTGAACCCCACGGAAGAGCTGAGTATCCACCTTAACTTGGAGCTTGCCTTCTTCAGGAAGGGTAATCCGCAAGTCCTCTGGACGAATAACAACCTCAACAGGTTCATTCGGCTTCATCCCCCCATCAACTGCTTCGAAGCGTTTGCCGTTAAACTCAACCAAGTAGTCCTCAATCATGGTTCCTGGCAAGATATTTGACTCACCGATAAAGGTCGCAACAAAGTGGTTAATCGGCTCATCGTAGATATCCACAGGTGTTCCAGACTGGACAATCTCGCCATCATTCATAACAAAAATCCAGTCACTCATGGCGAGAGCTTCTTCCTGATCGTGAGTGACAAAGACAAAGGTAATGCCCAATCGTTGTTGCAGTTCCCGCAGTTCGTACTGCATGTCTGTTCTTAATTTCAAGTCCAACGCTGACAAGGGTTCATCCAACAAAACCACACGGGGTTGGTTGATGATAGCACGGGCAATGGCCACACGCTGACGTTGTCCTCCAGAGAGTTTACGGATGGAACGTTTTTCATAACCTTCCAACTGAACCATCTTGAGAACTTCCGCTACGCGTTGCTCGATTTCTTTCTTGTCAATTTTACGCAAGCGGAGTGGAAAGGCAACATTTTCAAACACATTCATATGTGGAAACAAGGCATAGGATTGGAAGACTGTATGGACGTCTCGCTTGTTGGTTGGGATGTCATTGATACGGACTCCGTCCAGCAAAATATCTCCTGTCGTCGCATCCAGTAACCCTGCAATGATGTTTAGGATGGTTGATTTTCCTGAACCAGATGCGCCTAGAAGAGTATAGAACTTCCCTTCTTCCAACTCAAAGTTGATGTCTTTGAGAACCTTGGTGTTGCTGTCTTCAAAAACTTTAGAAACGTTTTTGAATTCAATAATTGGTTTTTTCAATTGTCATTTATTCCTTCTTTTTCATAGATTAACAGATTAGGGCTCTGTCAGGCCGCTACTACCTCTTGTAGGAGATTGAACTGCCTACATTCTTCTGCACTAACGATAGGCTTTCACCCCCTTTCTATGATATAGCAGCAGCTTTTTAACTAAAACTTCCTACTTGCTTTCACCCAAGATACGTACTTCTCTCTCAAGAGTGACGCCAGAATGTTCCTTGACTTTTTCAATCACAGACTCAATCAAGTCCTCGTAGTCTTTGGCCGTTCCGTCAGCAACATTGATCATAAAGCCTGCATGTTTTTCTGAGACTTCGACACCACCGATACGGTAGCCTTTTAGACCCGCTTCTGAAATCAATTGTCCTGCAAAATGCCCGACTGGACGTTTAAAGACAGAACCACATGATGGATATTCCAAGGGTTGTTTGAGTTCCCGAAGGTGGGTTAAGCGATCCATTTCTTGTTTGATGGTCTCATAATTCCCAGGAGAAAGTGCGAATTTAGCTGATAAGACGACTGCTCCAGAATCTTGAATAGCTGAATGACGATAACCAAAGGCTAAATCATTGACTGATAAAGTCTCGATTTCACCTTCCTTGGTCAAGATCTGACAGGATTGCAGGATATGTGCAATCTCACCACCGTAGGCACCAGCATTCATAAAGACAGCACCACCGATACTTCCAGGAATACCACAGGCAAACTCAAATCCTGTCAAACTATGGCGAAGAGCAATGCGAGTTGTTTCAATCAAGTTAGCCCCTGCTTCTGCTTCAATCGTATACCCATCAACCGAAACATTGTTGAGCTTGTCACACATAATGACAAAGCCACGAACTCCGCCTTCACGGACGATAATATTACTAGCATTTCCAAGAACCATCCAGGGAAGGTTTTCCTGATTGGCAAATTTCACCACGCGAGCCATCTCGTAGCGATTACGAGGAAAAACCAAGTAATCTGCCTTCCCTCCGACTTTGGTATAGGTATAAGTTTTCAATGGCTCATCGAAACGAATATCAATTCCTTCTAAGGTTTCTTTTAATTTATCTAATACAGTCATCTTTCTTATCCTTTTATAAAATCCATCCCATTATACCATTTTTAGCGATTTTTTTCGACGATTTGAGAAGCTTTTTTATTCACGCAAGTAAAAAAAGAGGTTAGACCTCTTTTGCATGATTATTTTTTATATAAGATAGTTTTTGTAAAGTATACCAATAGAACAACTTCCACTGTTAGAACTCCTTCGACTAGAAGGGGATTTGAAATCCAACCAACCTGAGATAGACTTGGAGCCAGATCAAAGAAGGCGTGCAAACCATAAGCAGTTACCAGATAAATCCAATTCTTTTGACGAACTCCTTGATATACCCAGAAAGAGAGACCGATTTGCATAACCATAGCCAGCACACGCTCAACACCGAGTAAATAAACCTGCCATCCAGATAGAGATTGAACTGTTTCAAGTGAATTTTTTGGAAGGAGATTTGCCAAATCTGGATTTGAAGACTCTAATAACGAGAAAAGGATCAAAAGACTAATCAAGCTTCCCATTCCGAGGTAGAGTAATTCCAAACCACCATGACCAAGTCCATAGGCGAGGGCATCCGAATCTTCCAAAGTTCTTTTCTTCTCCAACCATTTAAAGAAGACAAGTCTAGCCGTTTCTTCAAAGAGAGCTGCCATAGTGATTCCATAAAGGACGTATAGAAAAGGATGCTCCTGCATAAGCGAAATGGTTCCATCTTTTTGCGGATGAAGAACGAAAAGGTGAACAATTTTCTCCAGTACCTGAGATGAGACAAAAAATGCAACTGCCCCAAGGCCTAAAACTGAAAGGTTAATCTTGTATTTCTTTTTTGAGAACCAAATGGCAGCTATGAGAAATACAAATAAAACTAGCATTGTGATTATTACATGAATTTTCATACTTGTCTCCTTTTATTCTGCCTTTTCAATATCTTTTTTCATCTCGTCAACATTGAACTTGGCAAACAAGTATTGACGATCTTGGACTGGGAAACGTTGGTCCAACTGGTCAACTGCTCCCACCTCGATAATGCCTTCCTTGATGACAAAGTCCATGACATGTCCACCGAAAGTCAAATCATCTGAGATGAAGTGCAGATGATAGCCCGCCACACTAACCCCATGGAAAATCTCAGGCGTCCAGAAACCAACAATGGTCCCCGCCACATTGTCACGACTATATTCTGGTTGATGGGTTGCAACATCAGCAAACTTGGTATCTGGTGTCGACTTGGGAATCATGCGCACATGCATATGCGAAAATTCGCCACGAATCTTAATAGAACGGAAAAGATTTTCTCCATCATAGTATGATTCAATTCGTTTTTCTAGTTCCTTATCAGTCATTTCAAAACGCTGACGAAAAATAACTTCTGCCTGGTGGGGTACAACTGCTGCATAGGGAATAAGCGCGTCTGGTGAAACTTCCACGATTTCAGGCTTCTCACCTGAACCCTTAGCTTGATAGGCTTTACCATCTAAGACAATCAATTCTCCATCAATAGAGTCCAAGGTTCCTAGTCCTAAATCTCCATGTTCAAGCAATTCACCAACGGTCATTGTCCCGCCGTAAAGTCCTGCCATCAAAGCTCCTAAGGTATTGTATTGGAATAATTTAACTGGTTCTTGCACGTTCTTATCCATTCACTTTCTTGTCTATTATTCTATAAATCTTACTCCTAAGTATACCACATTTGCCCCTAGATGTGAACGAGAGAAACACTCTAGACATTGCCAAGAAGCAAAAAAAAGGGTACAATGTAACAAAATCAAGGGAGGTCTGGAATGAAGAAACAAAGCAAGTACCAAGAGGTCGTATCTTATCTGAAAAATGGTATTGAGTCGGGACGCTTTCCGACGGGAAGTCGCCTGCCTTCTATCCGTCGACTGAGCCTTGACTTCCACTGTAGCAAGGACACCATTCAACGAGCCTTGCTTGAATTACGGCACGAACAATACCTCTACGCCAAGCCCCAGAGTGGCTACTATGTCTTAGAACAGGGGCAACACCAGGACCTAGAAATCGAAGTCACTGACGAACATGCCAGCGCCTATGACGATTTCCGACTCTGTGTCAATGAAACCTTGATTGGCAGGGAAAACTACCTCTTCAACTACTATGACAACCAAGAAGGTTTAGAAGACCTAAGACAGTCCATTCACCAGCTCCTCTTTGACCAAGCCCTCTACTGCAAGGCTGACCAGCTGGTATTGACTTCTGGGACCCAACAAGCCTTGTTTATCCTCTCTCAAATATCCTTTCCAAGCCTAGCAAAGGAAATCTTGGTGGAACAGCCGACCTACCATCGGATGAATCGTCTCTTGATTGCTCAGGGATTGGACTATCAAACGATTGAACGAGGCATTGATGGGATTGACTTGAAGGAACTGGAAGGCCACTTCAAAACAGGAAAAATCAAGTTTTTCTACACTATTCCTCGCTTCCACTATCCTCTGGGGCATTCCTATTCTGAGCAGGACAAACGGGCTATTCTTGACTTAGCTGCCAAGTACGGTGTCTATATCGTAGAGGATGACTATCTAGGTGATTTGGAGTCCAAGAAGGGCCAGACCTTCCACTATCTGGATACAGAGGAGCGCGTCATTTATATCAAGTCCTTCTCAACCAGCCTTTTTCCAGCCCTGCGGATAACAGCACTCATTCTTCCAAATACTATCAAAGAAGCCTTTGTGGCCTACAAAAATATCCTAGACTATGACAGTAACCTCATCATGCAAAAGGCCCTGTCACTCTATATTGACAGTCAATTGTTTGAGAAAAATCGTCTAGCTCGCTTGTCCAATCAGGAAACTTACCAAAAACAACTCGAGGAAAGACTAGCTAACACTCCTTGTCCCCTTCCTCACTTTCCCCTACACGATGGTTTATTGCTAGACCTCAGACAATATCCTAAAATCGCTAGTCTCAAACACAGCCAACTGGGCTTAGACTTCTTTGAAGAGGCTTACTTGGATGCCTGCCCTTATCAATTTGCCAAGGTGTCCTTAGAAAATCTGGAAAATGTTTTAAACTATTTAAAAGCAGAATTGGAATGATCTCCAACTCTGCTTTTTCTTATTGTTCTACTTCTGTTAGGCTTGCTGCTTTTTCAAGATAGCTTTGGTAGGTTCCTTCATCCTTGAGTTTTTGGATGACCTTGTCCACCACTTCTTTCAAATCAGCACTATTTTTTCTAAGGGCAACTGCATTGGCTTCTCCGTCCTTCATCTTCAAGCTGACAGTTGCGACAGCTAAGTCCGCATTTTTAGCAGCGTAGCTAAGAGCAACAGGTTCATCCATATGAACAGCATCTACTTTTCCAGCCTGCAATTCATTGACTGCTTCACCCATATTGGTTAGGGAAGTCAACTGAGCTTTTGGCAATTGTTCCTTGACCATAGCTTCTGGAACAGTCCCTTTTTGGGCCGCAATATTAGCACTTTCAAGGCTTGTTAAATCCTTGTATTTTTCTACATCAGCCTTACGAACCAAGAAACTAATCTTGTTTTCATAGTAAGGGATTGAAAAATCAAAGACTTCTTTTCTCTCGTCAGTAGCGCTAATTCCCGCAACTGCTAGGTCAGCTTTACCAGTTTGAAGACTGGTCAAGACATTATCAAAACTCATGCTTGAAATTTCCAACTTAACCCCAAGTTCATCCGCAATCGCTTGGGCCATATCAATGTCCGCACCGACTACCTGGTTTTTTCCGTCAACCAAGGATTGGAATTCAAAGGGTGCATAGTCAGGACTGGTCGCCACGACTAATTTCCCCTTTTGCTTAATGGCCTCAATAGCTGACTGAGAACCATTAGAACCTGACTGGCAAGCTACTAAGAAGAAGCTTGCAAGAAAACTACATAAAACAAATATCCATTTTTTAAATTTCATAAATAAACAACCTCTCTGTTAATTTTGTATAATTATAACGCTATTCAAGACACTTGTCAAGTGTTTTTCTTGCATTTTCATAAAATATATTTACAAAAAATAGAAATTCAGTGGTTAGTTTATCTATCTATCTATTGGGAACTTATTTTCAAAAAAATCATTTATCATATCTTGATGCTGCTGGTTTACAATTGCAATATTTTGTATGTCCATATGATCAAAAAATCCTAATTCTAAAGTTTCATCACTTGTAAAAAAATTTGTAGAGATAGAAGTTTCAGATGAAACTAAATACAAAATTGTAAGAACTTGAGCCTCATCACCATTCGGATAACTATCTGAATATTTTGTATAAACATTTAAGAGTTTTTCCAATCTCACTTCGACTCCCGTTTCTTCATAAAACTCTCGCACTAAAGCTTCTAAAGCCGATTCACCTAATTCAATAGCACCACCTGGTAAGCCCCACGTTCCTTTATCTGCTCGTTTTTGTAATAAAATTTTTCCTGATTGACTTAATATTCCACAGGTAAAATTTAAAATAATTTTATCTTTTCCTACTTTTTTTCTTATATTCTGTATGTAGTTCATTATTAACCTCTGACAAAGTAAACCATCAATACAACGAAAGCTTACTATATTAAAAAGTAAGCTTTCACAGTAATTTTATCATTTAAATACTTTATAGTTCTACAATCTTACCTGTTTCAAAGTAAACAACCCATTCACAGATATTCTTGGCATAGTCTCCAATACGTTCCAAGAAGGCAATCACTTGGAAATAATCACGACCTGTAACGATGGCATCAGGATTTTTCTTGATTTCTTCTGTAGCCAAGTCACGAATGCTATCAAAGTAATGGTTGATTTTTTCGTCCATAGCTGCTACTTCATAGGCCTGGTCTACTGAACCATTCAGATAGAGTTCAAGGGCTGCTTCAACGAAATTCTTGACATCGCGCCCCATTCTCTTGATTTCTTCTTCAACAGCTGGGATACGTTGCTCACCCTTCATACGAATTGTCGCTTTGGCAATGGAAACGGCATGGTCACCCATACGTTCCAAGTCAGATACGGCTTTTAAGACTGTTAAAACTGTACGCAAGTCTTGAGAAACTGGTTGTTGAAGGGCAATCATTTCAAATGATTTCTTCTCCAATTTCACTTCGTATTCGTTTACTTCTGCATCGTCTTCGATGACTTCTTTGGCCAAATCCCGGTCATGCGTAACAAAGGCACGCACTGTACGATTGATTTGGGATAGCACTTCTTGTCCCATAGCATAGAACTGGTTGTGCAATTTCTCTAAATCTTCCTCAAATTGAGAACGTAACATCTTTTATCTCCTTATCCAAATTTTCCTGAAATATAATCTTCTGTTTCCTTGTGTTGTGGGTTGAGGAACATCTTCTTGGTATCGTTAAACTCAATTAAATCTCCATCTAGGAAAAATCCTGTCTTGTCAGAGATACGAGAGGCTTGTTGCATAGAACGCGTAACCAAGAGCATGGTGTATTTATCTTTTAGACCATACAAGGTTTCCTCAATCTTACCAGCAGAGATAGGATCCAAGGCTGAAGTCGGTTCATCCAAGAGAATGATTTTAGGACTGGTTGCCAAGACACGGGCAACACAAACACGTTGCTGTTGTCCACCTGAAAGCCCGATAGCTGAATCATGCAGGCGATCCTTGACCTCATCCCAGATGGAAGCTCGTTGCAAGGCTTTTTCTACCGCTTCATCCAGAACCTGCTTGTCTTTCACTCCATTGATACGAAGCCCGTAAACAACATTTTCGTAGATAGTCATAGGGAAAGGGTTTGGTTGTTGGAAAACCATACCGATTTCCTTACGCAATTCAACTGTATCTGTACGTGGGCTGTAAATGTTGTGACCGTTGTAAACCACCGAACCAGTTGTGGTTACCTCTGGATTGAGATCCCCCATGCGGTTGATAGCCTTGAGGAGGGTTGATTTCCCTGATCCAGATGGACCAATCAAGGCTGTAATTTCCTTAGATTGGAAAGATAGGGAAACACTATTCAAGGCCTTTTTTTGATTGTAGTAAACGGACAGGTCTGACACCTGTAAAATCGCTTCTGTCATACTGTTTCCTTTCTATCCAAAGTGGCCTGTTACGTAGTCATTAGTTGACTGTAGTTTGGCATTTTGGAAAATATTAGACGTCTTATCATACTCAATCAAGTCACCCAAGTAGAAAAATCCTGTGTAGTCACTAGCACGCGCAGCCTGCTGCATACTGTGGGTCACGATGATGATAGTAAAATCCTTTTTCAATTCCAACATGGTTTCTTCCAGCTGGGCTGTAGCAATCGGATCCAAGGCTGACGCAGGCTCATCCATCAAGAGGATATCTGGTTTAACAGAGATAGCACGCGCGATACAAAGACGTTGTTGCTGACCACCTGATAGGGTCAAGGCTGACTTGTGCAAATCGTCTTTGACCTGGTCCCAAAGGGCAGCCTGACGGAGAGAAGTTTCCACAATTTCATCCAAGACTTGCTTGTCCTTAACCCCTCCACGTTCATGAGCAAAAGTGATATTGCGGTAGATAGACTTGGCAAAGGGATTTGGTCGTTGGAAGACCATTCCGATGTGCTTACGCATCTCATAGACGTTAATTTCTGGACGGTTGACATCAATCCCTTGATAGAGGATTTGACCTGTGACCTTGGCAATATCAATAGTATCATTCATACGGTTGAGACTGCGGAGGTAGGTTGATTTTCCTGAACCAGAAGGGCCAATTAAGGCTGTAATTTTATTTTTTTCAAATTGCATATCGATGCCCTTGATGGATTCTTTTTTACCGTAGTAAACATGTAAATCCTTAGTAGAGAGGGCCACTTTCTCTTCAGGAAAGGTGATGATATGCTTTTCATCCCAATTATATTTTGACATGGCTTCTCCTTTAGGCAGCGGTTAATTTCTTATGTAGGTAGCTTCCGAGTTTGCGGGCTCCAAAGTTAAAGATGAGGATAAAGATAAGGAGCACGGCCGCAGAACCTGCTGATACGATAGTTCCATCAGGAATGGTTCCTTCACTATTGACTTTCCAGATATGGACAGCCAAGGTTTCTGCTTGACGGAAGATAGAGATTGGGCTAGTAACACTGAGAATATTCCAGTTAGACCAGTCAAGAGCTGGAGCGGATTGTCCTGCTGTATAGATAAGAGCCGCAGCCTCACCAAAGATACGACCAGAGGCCAAGACAACCCCCGTGACAATACCTGGTAGAGCTTCTGGAATGACCACATGGACCACAGTCTCCCAACGAGAAATACCCAGAGCTAAGCCAGCTTCACGTTGCGTATGGTGAACGTGTTTCAAGCTATCTTCAACATTTCGAGTCATCTGAGGAAGGTTAAAGACCGTCAAGGCCAAGGCACCTGAAATGATTGAAAATCCATACTCAAACTGAACTACAAAGATCAAGTAACCAAAGAGACCCACAACCACCGATGGCAGTGAAGACAAGATTTCAATACAGGTTCTGACAAAATTGGTCACAGGACCTTTTTTGGCGTATTCAGCTAGGAAAATCCCAGCCCCCATAGACAAGGGCACAGAGATAATCAAGGTAATGACCAAGAGGAAGAAGGAATTATAGAGCTGAATTCCAATCCCTCCGCCTGCTTGGTAAGAAGATGATTTGCCCGTCAAGAAAGACCAAGAGATATGGGGCAAACCACGAACCAATATATAAAGAATCAAGGATGCCAAGATGGCAACAATAATCCCTGCAATCGAGTAGAGGACAGCTGTTGCAATTTTATCTAATTTCTTAGCGTGCATAGTTTTTCTTTCCTCTTTCTTTCGTAATCAATTTAATCACACTGTTGAAGGCCAAACTCATCAAAAGCAAGACTAAGGCCAAGGACCAGAGAACGTTATTGTCAACTGTTCCCATAACGGTATTTCCAATACCCATGGTCAAAACAGAGGTCAAGGTTGCAGCAGGTGTTGTCAATGAAGTTGGGACAACGGCTGAGTTTCCGACTACCATCTGAATAGCCAAAGCCTCACCAAAGGCACGCGCCATTCCAAAGACAACAGCGGTGAAAATCCCTGAACGCGCTGCCTTTAAGGTTACGCGCCAGATGGTTTGCCAACGAGTGGCTCCCATAGCCAAACTGGCTTCGCGGTAGTGACGAGGTACCGCACGCAAGCTGTCCGTTGTCATAAAGGTTACCGTTGGTAAAATCATGACAAAGAGAACGAAAATCCCTGACAAAATCCCAAAACCAGTTCCACCAAAGACACTACGGACAAAGGGAACTACGACCTGCAAACCGATAAATCCATACACGACTGAAGGAATCCCGACCAGCAATTCAATGGCTGGTTGCAAGATTCTAGCACCTTTTGGTGAGACCTCGGTCATAAAGACTGCCGCACCAATGGCAAAAGGAGTTGCGATAAGGGCTGATAGGATTGTGACAATAAAGGAACCCAAAATCATAGGAAGTGCACCAAATTGTTTACCTGAAGGATTCCAAGTTTGTCCAAAAAGGAAATCAAAGATATTGACTCCATTGACAAAGAAGGTCGACAAACCTTTTTGGGCTACAAAAATCAAAATCATAGCCACAATGATGACAATCAAAGACAGACAGGCAAAGGTCAAGCCTTTTCCAAGTTTCTCTAGACGAGAGTTCTTTGAGGGAGAAAGTAATTTTTTAGCTAATTCTTCTTGATTCATTATTGACTCCCTTCTAGTGCTGTCACCGTTCCTACAGCATCTTTTTCAACCTTCATTTCCTTGACAGAAATATAGCCCATCCCCTTAACGATTCCACTTTGCGCTTCATCTGAGAGGACAAAGTTGAGAAATTCTGCCACCAATTCGTTCGGTTGACCTAGGGTGTACATGTGTTCGTAAGACCACAAAGGCCAGTTATTGCTTGTAACATTTTCTGAAATCGACTCATAGCCGTTCAATTTCATGCGTTTCACTGAGTCATCCACATAGGCAAAAGCTAGGTAAGAAATGGCTCCTGGTGTCTGGGAAACAATGTTTTTGACCATCCCATTTGAATCCTGTTCTTGACTCTGCACGGCAGATTGACCATCCATGATAACACTATCAAAGGTTGCACGCGAACCCGAACTTGCCGCGCGGTTGATAATGGAAATGGCTAGGTCTTTCCCACCGACTTCTTTCCAGTTGGTCACTTGACCTGTGAAGATGCTACGGAGTTGCTCAGTTGTCAGATTTTCAACATCAACTTCCTTATTTATAATGACTGCCAAGCCCGCTACGGCTACCTTATGATCCACTAGAGCGGATGCGTTGATACCGTCTTTTTCCTCGGCAAATACATCTGAATTTCCTACATCAACGGCTCCAGACTGAACCTGAGACAAACCTGTACCAGATCCTCCACCTTGGACGTTGACTGTTTTTCCAACGTGCAGAGAGCCAAATTCATCTGCTGCTGCTTCGACCAAGGGCTGAAGAGCCGTTGAGCCAACAGCTGTCATGGATTCTCCACGATCAATCCAGCTAGCACATCCCGCCAACGAACCTGCCAACAAAAGAGCTGCAAGGGATAGAGCGAGTTTTTTCCTTTTTTTCACTGTTTTTCTCCTTGAAAATAATGGTGAATGGTTTGAATTTTTTCAACTATTTATTTATGTTTTTCTTTTGAAAATTGGGAGCCAACTGAAGTTGCTAGCCTAGTTTTACTAGAAATTTGCTCAGTTACCTTGCCCACCAATTTTGACTTAAAATGAAAGACAATTTGAAAAAAATCCATACTTCCACTATAACATAGACAAGCTACTTTGACTAGCATTTTCACTTGAATCTAAGGCCTTTTGGAAAATAATTTTTCAAAATATTTCCAGTCACCTTAGCAAAGCCCAAACCATTTCCTTGAACCAAAACTTGGTACCAACCATTTGGCAGACTTTCCGCCAGCTGAATGGTTTCTCCAGCCACATACTTTACAAACTCTTCTTGATCAATTGTAACGGACTGCTTGACCTGACTCGGTTTCAAGGCTAGTCCAAGAGCGAAACTAGGCTCAAAGCGTTTCTTCTTAAAGGTACCCATATGCAGTCCATTCCGAGCAATCTTGAGCTTCCCTAAATCTGGCAAAAGTTCGGGCAAGAGATAAAGTTGGTCACCAAAAGTCTGCAAGATTCCCCTTAGATTGACCTTCAAATGTTTTTGGGCAAATTCCTGCCACAAGGTAACTTGTTCTCGGCTGAGATTGCTCTTACTTGTCTTAAATTTAGGTGCTGGATTTTCTCCTTTAAATTGTAAATGGGCGACAAACTGACCCTCTCCCTTAAACTGATGAGGGTACATACGAGCTGTTTCTGGCAGGTCAATTCCAGCTACCATTCCATTGATATGCTCTACTGGTAACAAATCAAAATCATACTCTTCCAGTAGCCAATTGACAATCTCTTCATTTTCCTCGGGGGCCCAGGTACAGGTTGAATAAACCAAGCGACCACCTTCAGCTAGCATGGTCACTGCATCCTCCAGAATTTCTCTTTGCAAGCTAGCACATTGACTTGGATAATCTAAGCTCCAATAGTCCATAGCATCTGGTTGCTTACGAAACATCCCTTCACCAGAGCAAGGAGCATCAAGGACAATCAGGTCAAAATAGCCTTTAAAAACCTTGGCCAAGCGGTCAGCAGATTCATTGGTCACCACAACATTTGTCGCTCCAAAGCGCTCCATGTTTTCTACTAAAATCTTAGCCCGTTTGTTTGAAATTTCATTGGAAACAAGGAGACCCTCCCCTGCTAGATAGGCTGCTAGTTGAGTTGATTTTCCACCCGGTGCAGCGGCCAAATCCAGAACCTTCATACCAGGACTGGGTTGGGCTACCTGAGCCACCATCTGGGCAGCAGGTTCTTGCGAATAAACTAAACCAGTAGCATGCTCTGGCGATTTTCCTGAAACCTTACCATAGTGACCCCAAGGAGTTTGAGGAATAGCATCAGGAAAGGAAACTAGCGCTTCTTTTAAAGGATTGACCCGAAAGGCCGAAACCGCTTCCTCCTCAAAAGAGGCAAGAAAATCTCTTGCCTCATCTCCTAGTATCTCTTCATATTTTTCAACAAATCCTTCTGGAAATTGCATTTAAGTTCTTTTCCTTTCGTAAATATAGGACTGAATTTCCTCCTGCATCTCAAGAGGTAGCATCATGACCGGCTGTCTGGTTTGAAAATCAGGAGCTTCACCAGATAGGGTCACCACCCGATAGCCCAGACCTTCTCCTAAAATACTAGCGGCAGCATAATCCCATGGTTGCAGATAAGTGACATAGGTCAACAAACGCCCTGACAAAATCTTGGCAAAACTAATGGCCGCACTCCCATAGACACGTACACCGAGGACCGCTCGACCCAAATCAGCCAAGCCCCATTCATTAGTTTCCAACATACCACTATTTCCCGCAATGAGAAAATCTCCAAGTGGTTTTGCTTTAAAGGAAGCTAGGGCCTGATCGTTTCGGCAAACCGGAAATTCCCCACCACCGTGGTAACAATCCCCCTTGACCACATCATAAATCAGTCCAAACTTCCCCTGACCATTTTCAAAATAAGCCATCATGACAGCAAAATCTTCCTGCTGGGCGACAAAGTTATTGGTCCCATCAATGGGATCAATGACCCAAACCTTGTCCTCTTGAACCGAAGCTCGCAAACAGCCTTCTTCAGCGCAAATCTTATCCTCAGGATAACGGGACAAAATCTCACCAACCAATAGCTCTTGAACTTCCTTGTCCAGTCTGGTCACCAAATCTGTTGGAGAGGACTTGGTCTCAACACGCAAGTCTTCCTGCATGTGGTCAAGGATGTACTGGCCCGCCTTCTTAACAAGCTCTTTAGCAAATTCAAATTTACTTTCCAAGAGAAATCTTTCCTTCCCCTTTTTCCTTGGCAGCCTGAACTGCTCGGTAAAGCGAATAACCACTAACTGTTTCAAATTCTCGTCCCAAACGTTTCTCTTCGCTCTTGCTTGGCACAATCACCTTGAATCCCTTATAGGAGTCCAGTAACTTTTCAGCCTCTACCTTGCCTTCATAGGCAGCTTCAACATCATTAAAAAAAGAAAGCACTGAAGCAAGTTCTTCAGTGCTCCACGACAAATCTAGTGGGTAACTATACTGTTTGTTCATTAACTAATACCAGCTCTCATTCTTGCTTCTTTTAGTTCTTGCTTACGGTAACTACGAGGGAGAAAAGCACGAATTTCATCTTCATTAAAACCGATTTGCATGCGTTTGGCATCAATAATAATGGGACGACGCAAAAGACTTGGATACTGCTCAATCAAATGAAGCAATTCCGATACCGAGATACTCTCTACATCAATATTCAATTTTTGAAAAATTTTTGAACGAGTTGAAATGATGTCATCAGTACCATTTTCGGTCAAGGAAAGGATGTGTTGCAATTCTTTTCTTGTTAAAGGACTGGTCATAATATTGTGTTCCTCAAAGGGCACCTTATGTTTTTCTAACCAGGCCTTCGCCTTACGACATGATGTACAGCTCGGTGATAGAAATAGTGTAATCATGCTTTTCTCTTCTTATCTATACTTTGCTACTTCTATTATACAAAAAAATAAAGCGCTTGACTAGGGATTTTTAGAAAAAAAAGCCTATTTTTTCAAGAAAAATAGACTGTTTGCGAACGATTGACACAACTGGATTTGGTTAATTCACTCTTAACGATGGTTTCAAATGATACACATTTTTATATATGCAAATTAAAAACATCTTTCAGTTCACTTCCTACGACTTTTCAGATAAAGATAGCCAAAGAAGCTTTCATAGAGGGCGAAAAAGAGGAGGAAGGCATGAAGGAAGAAGGTCTCTGGCAAAATCAGAATCACTAGATCCTTAGCTGGGTCAAAAAGCCAGGTATCATCTCCCACAAAGAGAATTTGATGGAAAAGAGTAAAGAACTGGTCAAAACCAATCAAAACTCCCCCAAGACCAATCAGCACAGGCAAGACTACTAGAGTCAAAAGCCCCTTACTAAATAAAGATAAAAAGCCCTTTTTCACAATCCCTTTGACAAAGAAATAGAAACTTGGCAGTGTCACTAGAGCTACTAGCTGAACCAAGTGAAAGAGATTCTTGACCACCTCAAAGTGATGTAGCCCAGCAGCTGACGAACGAAAATCTGGCATCTCTAGGACCTGACTAAAAGGATTGGTCAGGTAATTCATCAAGATATGAAAGTTGTACTGAATGGTTTCTGGTTTTAGATAAACTCGATTCGTTAAGTTCAACCACTGAATTTCCAGCGGATAAACAATCCAAGCCAGATAAATGGTCAGAAGGATTGAGAGGGAGAGGAGAAAGAGCATAGAGCTCCAAAAGGTCAATTTAGTTTTCATCAAAGTTCCACTCCGCAAGGCTAGAAACCACATGAGTCGGTGCGATTGGTAGATCTGCCACTTCTTCTGCCTTGGTAAAACCTGTCGTCACCAAGAGCGTTGGAATGCCATTGTCAATCCCAGCCCGGATATCTGTCAGATAGTTGTCCCCAACCATGATCAACTCTTCACGTTGCAAACCTAAGTGCTCAACCGCCTTGGCCATAATGATAGCATTTGGTTTTCCGATATAAACAGGATTCACTCGTGTTGCTACTTCAAGTAGGGTAATCAGTGAACCAGCACCTGGCAAAAGACCGCGCTCTGTCGGGATGTTGAGGTCAGGATTGGTTCCGATAAAGTGGGCGCCCTTTTGAATCGCAAGAGTTGCTGTGGCAAATTTTTCATAGTCTACTTGCCAGTCCAGGCCTACTACCACATAGGCAGGATTTTCCTTGTCTTCCACATAACCAGCCGCCTTGATGGCTTCCTTGAGCCCTGCTTCTCCGATGACATAGACCGTCTTTTCCAGTCCCAAGTCATTCATGTAGTCGATGGTGGCCAAAGTCGCTGTATAGACAGTCGATAGGGGCGTATCAATATTAAAATTCTGAGCCAACATCTCTTGAACACTCTCTGGAGTGCGGGTTGTATTGTTAGTCACAAAGAGATAGGGAATGTCCCGCTTTTGCAATTCATGAACAAAAGCCTCTCCTGCTGGAATTCTATCTTTCCCCTTATAAATAGTTCCATCTAGATCAATTAAATAGCCTTTATATTTCATCTATTTCTCCCTAATCCTTTTCTAATTCTTGCCAAGTAATAATAGCCTGTGCATTGGTAACACCGTCGCTTGTAATCTCATGCTTGCTTTCGAGTCCACTCCGCTCAACAGCCGATGTAATCACCCCACCTGGTCGAACTTCCTTGACATACTTGAGATTGATTTTCTTGGGAATATATTGGGTCAAAAAATCTGCTCCCATGACCTCAAAAATCCAGTCCAGGTATTTACTGTTATTAACATGACCATTCATATCCAAATCGTAAAAACGGACATGGTAATCCTTGCTAATTGGATTTTCCAAGCTTTGATATTTAGGTCCTCGAAGCAATTTTTTGGAAAACTCAGATTGGTAAGGAACCACAATCTCAGGTTCAACAGCATGGACTTTTCGACTGTCTCGGTCCATGAGAACAAAGGTAGTCATCATGTGGATGAGCTCCTGCCCCGCTTCATCATAAATGGTAAAGCGACGGTAGCAAAAAAGTCGATTGTAGCTCAAAGCTTCTGTTTCGATGGTAATTTCTTCCCCAAAACGAGGTAAACGAATCACCTCAATATCATATCCTGCGATGATCCAGACTAAATTATAGTTTTCTAAAATAGTCTTATCACCGACTCCTAGTTCAATAGACTGCATCCCTGAAACTTGTAGTGATAGCAAAACCACATCTGGAAGTTTAATATGACCGTTCATATCAGCCATATCAAAAGGAATTTTCATTTTCATTTGATAAGTTAAGCCCATGATCCTACTCCAAAATAAATCGTTCTGCTACGGTGTCTCCCAAAAAGAGACCTCTCTTTGTCATGCGCACTCGGTCACCCTCTATTTGCATGAGGCCTTTTTGAACCAAGTCTCTGACGATTTCGCCATATAGTTCATCAAAAGACCGGCCAAATTTTTCCTCAAATCGCGCCATGGAAACCCCTGATTTCTTGCGAAGTCCCAAGAACATTTCTTCTTCCATTTGCTCTTTTTGACTCAGGTGCTCTTCTGTAATACGTGCATTGCCTTCCTCAACTGCACTCAGATAATGACGAATCGGACCATGGTTTTTATAGCGAATACCATTGACATAACCCGATGCCCCAGCACCAATGCCATAGTATTCAGCATTGTCCCAATACATGAGATTGTGACGACTTTCAAAACCGGGTTTGGAGAAATTGGAAATCTCATAATGCTCAAAACCTGCTCTCTCCAGCTCTGCGATGATATATTCAAACATCTCCGCTTCTAGTTCCTCCTTAGGCAGAGGTAATTTCCCACGTCGCATTCGGTTCATAAAGACCGTATGGTTTTCTAAAATCAAACTATACAAACTCATATGGGGAATATCCAGCCCAATGGCCTTAGCCACATTTTCCTTGACTTGGTCCATAGTCTGACCAGGTAGCGCATAAATCAAATCAATAGAGATGTTGTCAAAACCAGCCAGTTTCAGACGGTCGATATTTTCATAAATATCCTTCTCCAAATGACTGCGCCCAATCTTTTTCAGCATTTTGTTATCAAAAGTTTGCACACCTAGTGAAACACGATTGACAGCCGAGTTCTTCA
This sequence comes from Streptococcus pseudopneumoniae, assembly GCF_001074975.1. Lineage (GTDB taxonomy): Bacteria > Bacillota > Bacilli > Lactobacillales > Streptococcaceae > Streptococcus > Streptococcus pseudopneumoniae_D. Next base: position 49,790 of record NZ_JUUO01000028.1, read on the forward strand.
AAACAGCAATCTTATCCGCGTCCAAGTCGCCTGGATTGGCTTCAATGGTCAACTCCTCCAAGACAGACAAGTCCAAGTTTTCAGTCAACCCCTTCAATAATACCTCTAGTTGTGACGCTGACAGGGCTGTCGGTGTTCCTCCACCGACGTAAAGGGTTCGTAACTTTTGAATGTCATAAGAACGAAACTCTTCCAGCAGATGCTCCAAATAGCTATCTACCGGCTGATTTTTGATGAAAACCTTTGAAAAGTCGCAATAATAACAAATCTGGGTACAAAATGGGATGTGCACATAGGCTGACGTTGGTTTTTTCTGCATAGTCTTATTATACCACAAAAAGCGAACAATACTTAGAATTCCGTTTAACAAAATCCTAGCATTGTTCGCTTTCTTTATCTAATCATTCTTTGTATTTTATAACTAACACGATTACCAGAACCAATCTAGTTTGTCTTTACAATACAAAAGAATGAATGTTCATCTGACTAAATTTTTAGTCTTCTTTTTTCTTACGAGCTACAAGTCCAAATCCACTCAATAGTCCAAGAAGTCCTA
>NZ_JUUO01000029.1 GCF_001074975.1 Streptococcus pseudopneumoniae
ACAAAGTAGGCTCCATAATATCCATAGGGGATTTACCCACTACAAATATTATAGAGCCATAAAATCTTGATATTATGCGTTTTATTGTGGAAAGAGCCGATTTTTCGTTAGTTACTAAAATGAATTTTTCCCAGCCTTTTTTAAAATGTTTGGCGTTTTGCTTTGCGCTCCACACGACTGCGAGCTCGATTTTCAGCGCGCTTGGTCTTGCGGCGTTTTTCATCCACAGCCCATTGAATTTTTTTCTTATAACCTGGTTTGACTTTTTTCTTTTTCTTTTTAACCAAACCAATCATTTCGATATCGAGCTTATCTTGTTTTTTCTCACGGTTGGCACGACGATCACGGTCATAAGTATCTTGAAATTCCCCGTCTTTAACCATTTTCGGAGTAAACTTAATTCCTAATTTCTCCAACTCACGGATGTCCGAGTCATCACTTGGCTGATATAGGGTAATAGCTGTACCTGGTAGGCCATTGCGTCCAGTACGACCAACTCGGTGCACGAAGAAGGATAAATCTTGCGGAATGGCATCATTGATGACATGACTAACACCTTCAATGTCAATCCCACGCGCTGCCAAATCCGTTGCGACAATATACTCAAAATCCAGATTTTTCACCTGATTCATGATACGCTTGCGCTCACGAGGAGCAATATCTCCATGAATCTTTGCTACCTTCAAGCCTTGAGCAGTCAAGTAAGCATGCAATTCATCAGCACGCGTTTTAGTGTTCACAAAAATCATTGCCAAATAAGGCTGCATCAACTGGGTCAACTGATAAATTTGAGCGTTTTTGTCACGTCCCTTGGTAGAAATCAACCAATTATCAATAGTGTCAGAAATGACCGTTTTGGTCTTGATTTTTTCCATAACAGGATTTGACAAGTATTTTTTCAAGAATGGTTGCAATTTTTGTGGAATAGTCGCTGAGAAGACCATGAATTGCAAGTCTTTTGGAAGGCTACCAGCAATCTTATCAACAGTTTCCAAAAATCCCATATCCAAGGTCATATCAGCCTCATCGACCACAAAGGTCTTAGCCTTGTGAATAGCTAAATCACCAGATTTAACCAAGTCGTAGATACGACCTGGCGTTCCAATAACAATATGAGGTTGGTTACTTGCCAATTTTTCAATTTGGCGAGCCTTGTCCGTACCACCCACATAATTAACCACACGAACTTCCACTTCTGAGTGAGCTGCAATCTGACGGGCTGCTTGATAAATCTGAGTAGCCAACTCACGGCTCGGTGCCGTAATCACTGCCTGTACACTATCGCTAGCTTCATCTAATTGCTGAAAAATCGGCAACAAGAAAGTGTGAGTCTTACCTGAACCTGTTTTTGATTCTCCTACTAGGTCACGACATGCTAAAACAATAGGAATCAACTTATCTTGCACCTCTGTTGGAGTTGTAAATTTTAACTCCTCCAAGGCTTCTCCAATATAGTTTTTAAATTGAAATTTCGTAAATGACATAATATCCTCGATTCTATCTATCTTATCAATTATACCATATTTTATTTCATTACAGTAGTCTCACTTATAGAGCTTACTTTCAGAGCTTCTCTAGTCAGAAAAAGGCTGGAACTTCATGATTCCAACCTCTTTTCAGTTATTATTTCCAGTTTAAAATAGCATTCAAGCCATAGTGATCACTGACTTGCGGACTCTTGTTACCATCAAATACGACATGTAAATTTTCCAACTCTAATTCTTTAGTAGTAAAAACATAGTCGATTCGAAGGGGTTCAGTGTTTCCTTTCCAGCCATCAATTTCTGGTGGAACAGTATAGCTACCGCTTTTCTCTTGAGCAACTTCAAAAGCGTCTTGTAGGCCTAATGGACTAGCTAAAATAGCTTGATAACCTTCCTGACCAGCTGGGTTGTTAAAATCCCCAGCCAGCAAAAGTGGCTTGTTCAATTCTTTCAAGACATCCTCAAATCGTGCCCATTCTTCTTGGAAACCTTTATCCCACCAAGAAAGGTGGACACTGGCAACTGCAAGCTCCTTACCATCTACTACAGTTTCAGCCAGGGCAACGCGGCGAGTATGATAATCCGTTGGATCATCCACATCTGAAACCAAAATTTCTCGTGCTTCAATAGGTGTTTTAGATAAGATAGCTACACCTTCATGGTAGCGGTCATAACCGATATGATTATAAGCCCAAGTCCAATAGTAATTTTTTCCTTGCTCAGATAACTTTTCAACCAAAAGTCTAACATAATGGTCTTGGTGAATAGGCTCAGCAGCTGGCAAAGCTTGATAGAGATCATTAACTTCTACCTTAGGCGACGTAATCTCCTGATTGATTTCTTGGAAACAAATCAAATCATAGTCTTTATCAAGAATATCTTGGAGCAAGAGCTGGAATTTTTCCTCAGCTTCTTTTTCCATCCAGCTATGAGTATTGAGTGTTAAAAATTTCATGCTTTTCTCCTAAAACAAGAGGTTGGAAAACAGCTTCCAACCTCAAGTATATTACAATTCTACTTTAGCAACTGCTGTTTTAGCTGCAAGAGAACCTGTTTGTTCTAATTTAACTGATTTAATAGCTTCAGCATTTGTGAAGACAACTACTGTAGAAGTTTCACGACCTGCTGCACGGATAGCATCCAAGTCAGCTGTGACAAGAAGGTCACCTGCTGCAACTTTTTGTCCTTCAGCTACATGAACTGTAAATGGTTTTCCTTCAAGACTTACTGTGTCCAAACCAATGTGAACAAGTACTTCAAGACCTGCTTCAGTCACAAGACCAAGAGCATGTTTTGTAGGGAAGATGCTTGATACAGTACCTGAAACTGGAGATACAATGTTTCCATTTGCAGGTTCTACAGCAAATCCATCACCCATCATTTTTTGAGCAAATACTGGATCTTTTACTTGTTCCAAGGCAACAACTTGACCGTCAGCTACTGAGTAAACTTCCTCAGTAAGACCTTTGAATTGAACAGTGTTTTGTTGCGCTTCTGTCATTTGACTTGGAAGAGTTTCAGGAATGATTTCACCTGAATCAAGGATATCTTGGATATCAGATTTCAATACGTCTGCTTTTGGACCATAGATAGCTTGAACTCCTTGTCCTTTCATGACAAGACCCATAGCTCCTTCTGCTTTCCATTGCTCTGCATTTCCTACTTTATCTGCATCTTTAACAGTTACACGAAGACGAGTCATACATGCATCCACATCAACGATGTTTGCACGTCCACCAAGAAGGTTGATAATGTTTACAGCTTGAGAACCTGCTGCAACTTTCACTGCGCTGCTAGCTTCTTCTGAACCTTCAGCAGTTTCGTAGTTACCGTTACGTCCTGGAGTTGCGTAGTTGAATTTTTGAATCATGAAGTTTGCGATAAAGTACATGATTACAGCAAAGAGAACAGTTACCCAAATGAAGTTAATGATATCCATACCGATACCAGCACTGATTGCAATAGGTGTACGAGTCAAGAACTCGATTGAACCGAATGAGTGCATACGTAGGTTTACAACGTCAGCCATAGCGAAGGCAGCACCTTGAACAAGTGAGTAAACAAGATACATAGGTGTTGCTACAAACATGAACATGTATTCGATTGGTTCAGTAACCCCTGTCAAGAATGTTGCAAGAGCTGTCGCAATCATCATACCTTTATATTGGTGTTTCTTGTCAGCATCAACATTACGGTAAATAGCAACGATAACACCCATCAAGATACCGAATGAACCAATCATTTGTCCAACTTTGAAACGAGCTGGGTGAACAGTATCTAACAATTGTTGGTAGTGACTTGCATCTGTACCTTTAAGGTTAACAAGGTCTGTTACCCATGCAAGCCATAGTGGGTCTTGACCAAATACTTGACTACCTTTAGCTGCACCAGTTAAGACCTCATAAGTACCACCAAGAGCTGTGTAGTTCATTGGGATAGTCAACATGTGGTGAAGACCAAATGGCAAGAGCAAACGTTCCAATGTACCATACAAGAATGGTGCAAGGATTGGAGCAGTTTCTTGTGAGTTAGCAATCCAGATACCAAAGCTATTGATACCAGTTTGCACAAGTGGCCAGAAAGCTGAAAGTACAATTGCAGCAATTATTGAACGAAGAATAACTACAAACGGTACAAAACGTTTTCCGTTAAAGAATGAAAGTGCATCAGGAAGCTTACGGAAGTTGTAGTATTTGTTGTAAGCAGTTGCCCCAATAAAACCAGAAATAATCCCTACGAAGACACCCATGTTAAGTGCTGGTGCTTCCATAACGCTAATAAAGTAATCAGCAACTTTGATTGATCCACCAAAGAGTGTTGTTACCATAGCTTCTGGATTTTTCAACATATCTCCTGATACGCCAAAGATTGTACCAGTGATACGATTGATTAGGATAAAGGCAAGACCTGCCGCAAACGCACCACCAGCGCGTTCCTTAGCCCAGCTTCCTCCAATAGCGAGGGCGAACAAGATATGAAGGTTAACGATAACTCCCCAACCGATTTGCTCTAGTACACCACCAGTAATAACGAGTGGAGCAAAGTTAGGGTTAATCATCACAAGCGACTTACCGATTGAAATCATCAAACCAGCAGCCGGCATAACGGCGATAACCACCATCAAAGCCTTACCGAATTTTTGCCAAAACTCGAAAGACAAGACATTTTTGAATGTATCTTTCATCATTCAAATCTCCTTTATTTTTATTTAGGCAAACGTTTTACGAAAACGTTTGCACTTAACTATGTATTAATTATACCACTTTAATTTTTTTTGTAAAGGCTTTTATAAAAAAAAGTAGACTTTTTTCTAAAATTTTTGTAGTAAAAGAGGAGATATTAAAATCTCCTCAAATATACATCTATTTAAATTTAAATTTTTAAGAATCGACGCATTGAAATTCCTGATCCAATTGAACCAATAAAAATTCCAATAATAAACAAGAGGGCTATTATTAGTGGACTAAATACTTCTGGTGAAATCATAGAAAGATTTTGACCGACTAATGACTTATTAACCGATTGGTAAACCATTTGATAAACAACGAATACTAAAACCGATGGAAGGGTTGCTCCAAGTAATCCGATGAAAGCCCCCTCAAGGAGGAATGGTCCTCGGATATAGCTATTCTTAGCACCAACCAAGCGCATAATTTGAATTTCTCGACTGCGAGAAATAATGGTAATACGAATGGTATTAGAAATCAAGAAGACTGCAATGAAAATCAAGAGTCCTGCTATAACTAATCCCCAAACACGGATAAATGATGCTAGTTGGAATAGGCGTTCTGTATTGGCACCACCATCCTGAACCTCAGACACACCTTCAATTTTTTTAGCATCCTCGGCTACAGTTTTTACATCACTTGGCGTATTTGTATCAACGACATAGGCATCATAGAGAGGATTGGCATCTCCTTCAAAGATTTTCCAGTTGTCACCCATTGTCTCGGTTAATTTTTCATATTGTTCTTCTTTACTTGAAAAAGTAACACTCTTAACCATAGACATGCCCTTCAAGGCATTATATACCTTATGGTAGTCATTATTTGTAACAGTTTGACCTTCTTTTTCAATAGTCTCGCTATTATCAGCGACATCCTTACGAATGTAAACCATTACTCGGACATTATTTTCAATATCTGTAGCCAGTTTCGCTGTATTGAAAATAACAGAAGCAAATATGGCAACCAAGGTTAACGTAATCATGACTGAGCTGACAGCAGCTACTGTCATCCAACCATTTCGTTTCAAACTTTTTAATGATTCAAATAAATGGCGAAAAAATCTACTAATCATCGTATCCATACTCTCCTTTTGATTCGTCACGGACGACACGGCCATTTTCAATGGCAATGACACGGTGGCGCAAGGTATTTACAATCTGGCTATTATGAGTCGCCATCAAAATAGTTGTTCCTTGTAAGTTAATCCGTTCCAAGAGATTCATAATTTCCCATGAATTATCCGGATCCAAGTTTCCTGTTGGTTCATCAGCTATCAGTACTTTTGGATTGTTTACAATAGCTCGTGCAATCGCAATCCGCTGTTGCTCCCCACCTGAGAGCTCATTTGGAAAAGAACGAACCTTATGCTTCAATCCAACCAAGTCCAAAACTTCCATCACTCGTTTTTTGATATTACGGCGATTTTCCCCAATTACTTCCATAGCATAAGCAATATTTTCATAGACAGTTTTCTTTGGCAACAGTTTATAATCCTGGAAGACAACCCCAATACTACGACGTAGAAGCGGGACATCTTTCTTTTTAATCTTAACCAGATTAAAACCAGCAACTGATAGGCTTCCTTTATCGATTTTTACTTCACGATACAAAGAACGAATAAAAGTTGACTTCCCTGCTCCTGAAGGTCCTACGATGTAAGCAAATTCCCCTGGATCAACGCTAACTGAAACACCTCGTAGAGCAGTCGTTCCATTGTCGTATTTTTTGACGACATCTCTCATTTCAATAATTGACATGTGAGTTCCTTTCTATCTTAGCTGATGCGCCACTTGAGATAGGCATCAATAAAACCATCTAGGTCTCCATCCATCACCTTATCTACTTGTGCAACTTCAAAGCTAGTTCGGTGATCTTTTACCATAGTATATGGCGTGAAAACATAAGAACGGATTTGGCTTCCCCATGTGATTTCTTTTTTCTCACCTTTGAGGGAATCTACCTCCGCAGCTTTCTTTTCTTGCTCCATTTGATAGAGCTTTGCCTGCAACATTTTCATAGCACGATCTCTATTTCCATATTGGGTACGATCGACCGTTGACTGGACGACAGTTCCCGTAGGAATGTGTGTCAAACGCACACCTGTTGAAACTTTATTGACGTTCTGTCCACCAGCACCACCTGAACGGAAGGTGTCCATTTTGATATCATCTTCACGGATTTCCACTTCAATAGTATCATCCAACTCAGGCATCACTTCTACAGATGTAAAAGAGGTATGGCGACGTTTGGCAGAGTCAAATGGTGAAATACGAACCAAACGGTGAACACCCATTTCTGACTTGAGGAGACCATAGGCATTAGGCCCTTCAAAGGACAAGGTCACCGACTTAATACCTGCTTCATCACCAGCTTGGTAATCCAAGACTTCTACTTTAAAGCCTTTAGCATTTCCATAGCGAGTGTACATACGAAGTAACATATCACCCCAGTCTTGCGCCTCTGTACCACCAGATCCTGGATGGATTTCCAAGATGGCATTATTATGGTCATAAGGTTCTGACAAGAGGAGGGTCATCTCGTAGCTGGTCATCATCTTATCAAGTTCGGATAACTGCGTTACCAGTTCTTCTTGAACCGACTCGTCTTCTGCTAAGAAGTCCAATAAAATTTCGACTTCATCCTGCAACTCTTCCATTTTGTGGAAGGTGTTATAGGTGTTTTTTAATTCATTTAATTCTTGCGACGTTTTTTGGGCCGCGATATTATCGTTCCAAAAATCAGGTTCTGTCATCTTGTTTTCCAAGATAGCAATCTCTTCTTCTAAACCTTCGAGGTCAAAGAGACCCCCTGAAAGAAGCTAATTTTTCACGATTTGCGTCAATTTTCTGACGAATTTCTGAAATGTCCATAAATACTCCTTTTTTGTATCGTTTTATTATACCATATTCTCTCATTTCTTTCCATCTTTTGCTCTAATCCCATATTACATGTAAAAAAGAAGCCTTTCGGCTTCCATGCTTACAAAATTTTAGCAGAAGTACGACTAATCTCTTCTACTTGAATATTTTCAGCTTCAAATTTTTGCTTTAAGGCTGTCAAATCAACTGAACCATCAATTTGAACTTCGATAATCACCTTACCATCTTTACGCGGAATATTTACTGTATGGGAGATATTCAAATTTTCTTCAACGATTAGAGAAACAATCTTACCAAGAACGCCGACTTCATTTTCCGTAACAAAGCGCACACGAATTCCTTCTTCTCCATAGCCAGCAATTTCAAGAAAGGCTTGGAAAACGTCACGATCTGTAATAACACCATAGACTTGATGGTTATCTACGACAGGAAGAATACCAATCTTGTTTTTCAACATCAGATAAGTTGCATCTTCTAGACTAGCATAGCCTGAGACAGTGACAACATCACGAATCATGACATCTTTTACTTTTGTCTTATTCAGAAGATAATTCATCTCATAGATAGAAAGACTTGTTGCTTTGGATGGACTTGCTTGCGCAATGGTTCCCTCAGTCACCAAACCAACCAATTGATCATTTTCGATAACAGGCAAGCGGTGCAAACCTTGCTCTCTCATCAAATCTGCTGCATGAGATACTGTTGTATCTGGACTAATGTACACTACCTTGCGGGTCATAAAATCTTTAACTGCCATGAGACTTCTCCTTTTCTATTCTTATCCCTATTATACAATCTTTTTGTAAATCTATCAAACGCTTACATTTCTTTTTCAAAATTCAGAAAAGTATGAATAAGCTAGCAAAAAGAGCTCTAAAATCGAGCTCTATGAATGAAAGTAAGATAGCTTTCATTCGATTTTTTCAATTATTAAAAATTAGCCTTTTAATGTAGATGAAGATTGCTTTACAATCTATATCTGCCGACTAAAAAGGTACCCCAGACTATTAATGAGGATTACTTCGTAATCTTCATTTGCAACCTAAACTAGTCTCCCAGACTAGTTTAGCCACCCAGATATGCTTTTCTGACTTCTTCTGATGAGGCAAGTTCTTTTCCTGTTCCTGATAGGACGATTTTCCCTGTTTCCAATACATAGCCTCGGTCAGAGATTGCGAGTGCTTTATTGGCATTTTGTTCAATCAAGAGGACGGTTGTTCCTTGTTTCTGGATGTCTTGAATGATATCAAAAATCTCTTGGATAAAGATTGGTGCAAGTCCCATTGATGGTTCATCTAAAAGAAGAAGTTTTGGTGTTGACATGAGGGCGCGTCCCATGGCAAGCATTTGTTGTTCTCCCCCTGAAAGAGTGGCTGCATCTTGGTTCTTCCGTTCTTCTAGACGTGGGAAGCGTGAGAAAACTTTCTTCAAGTTAGCTTGATTTTCTTCACGATTTTTCTTTAAGAAAGCTCCCATTTCAAGATTTTCCATAACAGTCAAGCCAGGGAAGACGTGGCGTCCTTCTGGTACTTGTGAAAGCCCACCTGCCACGATTTTCTGAGCTGGCATTTTTTGGATTTCTTGACCTAAAAATTCAATTTTTCCTGAACTTGGTCTAACTAGACCAGACAAAGTACGGAGAATAGTTGTCTTACCTGCACCATTGGCACCGATAAGGGAAACAACTTCACCTTCATTAACTTCAAAGCTTACATCACGGACTGCTTGGATCATACCGTAATGTACAGAAAGATTTTCAACTTTTAACATAGACATTAGGCTTCACCTCCTAGATAAGCTTCGATAACGCGTTTATTGGTCTTAATTTCGTCTGGAGTTCCTTGAGCAATCAAACGACCATATTCAAGTACGTAGATGCGTTCTGTTACTTCCATGACCAGATTCATATCGTGTTCAATCAACATGATTGTAATTTTAAATTCATCTTTGATACGACGAATTAACTCAGTCAATTCCGCTGTTTCCTGTGGGTTCATACCTGCTGCTGGTTCATCTAAAAAGAGAATTTTAGGTTCCGTAGCAAGGGCACGAACAATTTCCAAACGACGTTGTTGTCCGTAGGCGAGGTTTTTAGCAAGAGTCTCTGCATCACCATCTAAATCAAAGATTTTCAATAATTCCAAAGCTTTAGCTTTTAATTCTTTTTCACTCTTGTAAAAAGCTGGTAAGCGTAAGAAACTAGCAATAACATGTTGTTTGTGATGGTTGCCAAAAGCAATCAAAACATTGTCCAAAACTGTTAAATCTTTAAAGAGACGGATATTTTGGAAAGTACGTCCAAGTCCCAAAGAGGCAATCTTATAGGGTGACTTCCCATTTAAAAGGTGACCATCAAGGGTAACTGTTCCCTCACTTGGTTCATAAACACCCGTCAAGAGGTTAAAAAGAGTGGTTTTACCAGCTCCGTTTGGACCGATTAGTCCAACCAATTCCCCTTCGTTCAATTCAAGAGTCACATCTCCAACAGCTGTTAGACCGCCAAAATGTTTGGTTAACTGTTTTACTTCAAGTAATGCCATTAGTTTTGTTCCTCCTTCTTAGATTTTTTAAAGAAACGTGATAGGCTCAATTCCCATGTTCCAAGAAGTCCACCTGGTCTGAAAATCATTACCAATACCAAGGCCAAAGCGTAAATAATCATACGCACGCTGGCAACATCTTGGAGAAGCATATTCAAAATTCCAAGAACAATGGCTGAAACAATTGCACCTGTAATGGAACCAAGTCCACCAAATACAACAATAATCAAAACGTTGATTGAGTTGATGAAAGTGTAATCTTTCGGTACAACTGAACCGATAAATCCTGCTTGAAGCGACCCTGCAATACTTGCAGTGATAGCACCAAAGACAAAGGCGATGATTTTAATTTTAGTCGTATTAACCCCAACTGACTCAGCAGCGATTTCATCCTCACGAACAGAGAGGGTTGAACGCCCAATTGGACTACGCAAGAAGTTCAAGGTTGCAATCGTTGTAATCACGACAAAGAAGTATACCATTTGCCAAGTTGTAAAGTTAGGAATCCCTAAGATACCTGCCGCACCATTTGTAAGGCTTCCACCGTTGATGATAAAAATACGGATGATTTCAGAAACACCTAGAGTCGCTACCGCAAGATAGTCCCCCTTCAAGCGCAAGGTTGGAATTCCGACAAGCAAGGCAACGGCTCCTGAAAGCAAAGCCCCTATCAGCATAGCTCCAAAGAAGGCAGCGTAGGTTGGTGATTTAGAACCAATAATAGCTGCTGCATAGGCACCAATCGCCATGAAACCAGCATGCCCAAGTGAAAATTGTCCTGAAAAACCAACGATTAAGTTGAGACCAACAGCCAGAATAATATTAATTCCAATTTGTTGTAAAATCTGTACATAGAATAGGTTGAGTACTCCGACTGAAACCAGTACACTAATCAAGCCATAGCCAGCTAACAAAAGGAGTAACCATAGAATATTAACTTTTAAATTTTCTTTCATCGTTTACACCTTCTCTTTCACATTCTTACCAAGGATACCAGCTGGGCGGACAATCAAGATCAACAACAAGATTCCATAAACAATGGCATCACGGAAGTCTGACATTCCAAAGGCTGTCGCAAAGGTTTCTAATAGACCAATTACAAAACCACCAAGAGCCGCACCAGGAATGATTCCGATACCACCAAGTACAGCAGCAACGAAAGATTTAAGACCTGGAGTCACTCCCATCAAAGGCTCAAGAGAGTTATAATAGAGGGCAATCAGAACACCAGCCGCACCCGCAAGAGCTGAACCCAAAGCGAAGGTAAAGCTGATAGTACGGTTTACATTGATCCCCATCAATTGCGCTGCATCGCTATCTACAGATACCGCACGCATGGCTTTCCCCATCTTTGTTTTTTGCACAATGACCTGTAACAAAATCATCAAAATCAAGGAAATGGCCAAGATCATTAACTGCACATTTGTTAGGCTAACTGGTCCCAAATCATAGCGAACTGTTTGAATCGCTTGAGGGAAAGCACGAGTATTAGCACCAACCAGATAGACCATCCCATACTCCAATAGGAAAGAAACCCCAATAGCTGTAATCAAAACAGCAATACGCGTAGAGTGGCGCAAAGGTCGGTAAGCAAGGAACTCAATCACGACACCAAGAATGGCTGTCGCTAGCATAGCTACAATAAGCGCTACAAAAAAATTCATTTGGAAAGAATTAATCAAGAAATAACCGATAAAGGCTCCCATCATATAAATATCACCGTGGGCGAAGTTGATGAGCTTGATAATTCCATAAACCATGGTATACCCTAGGGCTAACAGCGCGTATACACTACCTAGAATCAAACCATTTACTAGTTGTTGGAGCATAAGATTCACTCTTTCTATTTATAATTCCGAGGGTTTTCCCTCACTTTTTGATAGGTTCTTAAACATCGAAACAGGGAGTGAGTCCGAGGCTCATTCCCTATTTCAACATTTTCTATTATGGTTTTACAACTTCTGCTGCTTCAACCTTACCATTGTTCATGGTCATCATGTAAGCAGTTTTGACTGTGTTGTGGTCTGCATCGAAGCTTGTTTGACCAGTTACACCTTCAAAGTCTTTTGTTTTAGCAAGGTTATCCTTGATTTCACCAGAGTTTTTAGCACCTTTTGCTGCGTTTGCTACAAGGTGAACTGAGTCATAAGCCAAGGCTGCAAATGTTGAAGGCTCTTCATTGTACTTAGCACGATATGCGTCAAGGAAGGCTTTTGCTTTAGCTGAAACTTCTACAGTAGTTGAGAAGCCTGAGATAAAGTAGATGTTTGATGCTTTTTCAGCAGTTGCTTGTTGTACAAATTCTTCACCGTTGAATCCATCGCCACCAACGATTGGTTTGTCAATTCCCATGCCACGCGCTTGGTTTACAATTTTACCAGCTTCAGTGTAGTAACCAGGGACGATGATAGCATCAAAGTCTTTCCCTTTCATTTTTGTAAGGGCTGCTTGGAAGTCTGTGTCACCTGCTACGAAAGTTTCATCAGCAACGATTTCACCCTTGTATGACTCGCGGAAAGATTTGGCAATACCTTTAGCATAGTCGCTGGCATTGTCAGTGTAAAGAACTACTTTCTTAGCTTGCAATTTTTCAGAAACATAGTTTGAGATAATTTTTCCTTGGAAGCTATCTTGGAAAGTTCCGATAAAAAGGTAATCTTGACCTTTAGTCAATCCATCTTGAGTCGCACTTGGTGAGATCAACGGAACACCTGCTTTTGTAGCGTTCGCTACCGCAGCTGCAGTCGCACCAGATGTCGCAGGTCCTACGATTGCTGATACTTTAGATTGAGTTACAAGGTTAGTTGTTACTGAAGCCGCCTCAGCTGTTTCAGACTTGTTATCTTTATCAACTACTTCGATTTGTTTTCCATCGATACCACCTGCTGCATTGATTTCATCAACAGCAAGTTGAGCACCTTTTTGTTCAGATGTTCCGTAGGCTGCTACAGCACCAGTTTCTTCGAAGTTAAATCCGATTTTGATTGTCTTTTCCTCTACTGAGTTACCAGTAGCGTTTGACGCTCCAGACTTCACTTCTCCACAGGCTGCAAGAAGTGCTACACTTGCAAGCGCCACAAACGATAGGGCAAATTTTTTCTTCATCTTTTTTGTCTCCTTATTTCTTAAATAAATAGCATGTTAAGAATATACCGAATTATCAGAAAATTGTCAACACTTTTCTTGAACTTTTTCGATGATAACGTTTTCCTCTCGATAAAGATTGCCCACAAAGGGTGTTTCTAGCTCTTGGATATGACAAACTCTGACTTTTTTTATAAACTTTTCCTTGCTCAAGCGCCCGACCAATTGCTCCACTTCTTGAGTTGGAACATAAAGCTGTAAGTAACGATGTTTCTTGGAATGATAGGTAATATCTCCATAATCCTGCAGTTTTTTGGCATCACGATTATAGTAAAGATAGATAATCAATCCAGATCGATTGACTTTTTCAAACATGATAAATCCTCTTTCTAAGAAATCTCCCTCTATTATACCAAAAAAAGCAAACTCAGTCGAGTTTGCCTTCTTTCATCATTAGTTCAATGAATTGTTGGCCATGATTTCATCAATAAAGCCATATTCAAGTGTTTCTTGGGCACTCATCCAGTTATCTCTCTCTGCATCTGCGTGAACTTTTTCGATTGACTGACCTGAATTTTCAGCCAAGATTTTTTCCAAAGTGTTACGAGTTTTAAGCAAGTGTTCTGCAGCAATCGCCATATCGGTTTGTTGAGTACCACCACCTGTACCACCCATTGGTTGGTGGATCATGTATTCAGCATTTGGAAGCATGAAACGTTTTCCTTTTGCTCCACTTGATGCAATGACCGTCCCCATAGATGCGGCCATTCCCATAACAATGGTTTGGACATCTGCCTTGATAAAGTTCATGGTATCAACTATTGCCAAACCAGCTGAAACGGAACCCCCAGGTGTGTTTACATAAAGGTAAATATCTTTTGTGCTGTCTTGGGCATCCAAGAAAAGCAATTGGGCAATAACAGAGTTGGCCATATTGTCTTCAACTGGACCTGTCAGCATAATGATGCGGTCTTTGAGAAGACGTGAATAAATATCGTAAGAACGTTCTCCACGGCTTGTTTGTTCAATAACTACAGGAATCATTTATTTCTCCTTTTGAGTTTTATTTTGTTGGTCAAATGACTGAAGATAAGACTATTATAATATCTTGGTCAAAAAAGGTCAAATTTTTGCTCTGTTTTCATTAGACAGAAACAAAAATTCAACCTCCTTTCACGACTGGAAATCCTTTTCAAAGTCAATCTCTTTTTAATTTTATTTTGTACCGAACAAGCGGTCCCCAGCATCTCCAAGACCTGGAACGATATAACCGTGTTCGTTCAAGCGTTCATCCAAGGCTGCTGTAAAGATTTCTACATCTGGATGAGCTTCTTGAAGAGCTTTTACACCTTCTGGAGCAGATACAAGGCAGACAAATTTGATATTTGATGCGCCACGTTTTTTAAGCGAGTCAACAGCCAAGATTGCTGAGCCACCTGTTGCCAACATTGGGTCTACGACAAAAATTTGACGTTGGTCAATATCTTCAGGCAATTTCACCAAGTACTCAACTGGTTGAAGTGTTTCTTCATCACGGTACATACCGATGTGACCAACCTTAGCAGCTGGAACCAAGCTCAAGAGCCCATCAACCATCCCGATACCTGCACGCAAGATTGGAACGATGGCCAATTTCTTACCAGCCAATTGTTTTTGAACTGTTTTTGTGATTGGTGTTTCGATTTCCACATCTTCTAGTGGAAGATCACGAAGTACTTCATACCCCATCAACATTGCAATCTCATCTACTAGCTCACGGAAAGCTTTTGTAGAAGTATCTGTACGACGCAAGATTGACAATTTGTGTTGAATCAGTGGATGATTAATAACTTCAATTTTTCCCATTTTTGGAATTCCTTCTTTCAATTTATTCTTCTTATTATACCAAAAAACGGGGTAAAAATCTTTCTAAACCATTTATTTTTGATAATTTTTACATTAGATCTGCCTCTTTAAGAGCTGTCTGTACTGTCTCAAGTGGTAAATGGGTCAATTCTGTTCCCTTTTCTTGATAAAGGTATTGGGCATAGTCGTCCATTCTGTACTGGTTGATATAAACCACGCGCTTGCAACCGACCTGCAACAATTGTTTCGTGCAATTTAGACAAGGAAAATGGGTCACATAGGCTGTAAAACCTTTGGGAACACCACGTTCTGCACCTTGAAGGATAGCATTAACTTCGGCGTGAAGGGTACGAACACAGTGGCCTTCAATGACCAGACATTCGTGATCAATACAATGCTCAGTCCCTGACACCGAACCATTGTAACCAGTGGAAATAACCTTATTGTCCTTTACCAGAATTGCGCCCACTTTGGCACGTTTACAAGTGGAACGATTGGCAATTAGTAGGGCTTGGGCTGCAAAGTACTCATCCCAGGCTAGTCTTTTTTCAGTCATCTCTTTTCTCCTTTTTCTCTATTTTTTTAAAAATGGTAACCGTAAATCCGCAATCTTTTCAGCAGGTACTTTCATGCCATCCTTGATCCATTTTAGAAGGACAGAGACGATGGCTGAGCTCCAAAAGGAATGAAGATAAGAGCTGACACCTTTTGATTTTCCATGGTATTTTTCTAGAAATTCCTGCATAGCTTGGACAAAGATTTTTTCCAAATGATAATCTAAGGCTAATTGAATCACTCTGGCTTCCTTTCTTGCTTCTCGGAAAAGGTGAACCCAGACCAGATAAAGGTCTGTCTTTAAATCATAATGATGCAACTGTTCCATAATATTGTGGACAGTTCGTTTAAAGACACTTTCTAAAATCTCCTCTTTGGAATCATAATTGCGATAAAAGGCCGCACGAGAAACGCCTGCACGTTTGACCAATTCAGAAATACTAATCTTGGTCAAGTCCTTTTTTTCCAAGAGCTGCAAGAGGGCTGTTTCAATGGCTTCTCTGGTTATTAAATTGGATTCCTGGTTTGATTTTCTGAGATTTTCAAGAGATTTTTCGGAGATTCTACGTTCAGACATAACATTTTCTTTCTTCTTGTCACAACAGACGGATGAGGCTTTTGTTTCAAGGGTTTTCATGATATAATTGTAAAAAAAGACAGAACCTTTGTCAATGTATAACTGACAAAGATGGAGAATTTCTATGACTTGGAAGATTATTGCTGACTCTGGTTGTGATTATCGTCAACTGCCAACACCAGCTATTGACACAACCTTTGTAAGTGTTCCCTTAACCATTCAAGTAGCTGATCAAATCTTTATTGATGATGCCAGTCTTGATATTGATCAAATGATGGAAACCATGTATGCAACTGCAGAAGCTTCAAAATCAGCTTGTCCAAGCCCAGATGATTATTTGCAAGCATTTGAAGGAGCAAAAAATATTTTCCTAGTAACTATCACAGGTACTCTTTCTGGCAGCCACAATAGTGCTCAACTAGCCAAGAATATTTATCTGGAAGAACATCCTGATACTAAAATTCATGTAATTGATAGTTTGTCTGCTGGTGGAGAAGTTGACTTGCTCGTAGAAAAATTAAATGATTTGATTGACCAAGGCTTATCTTTTGAAGAAGTGGTTGAAGCTATCACCGCCTACCAAGAAAAAACCAAGTTGCTCTTTGTCCTAGCCAAAGTAGATAACTTGGTGAAGAACGGCCGTTTGAGCAAGCTTATCGGTACAGTCGTTGGCCTTCTCAATATCCGTATGGTTGGAGAAGCTAGTGAAACTGGAACCCTCGAATTGCTACAAAAAGCACGAGGACCAAAGAAATCGATTCAGGCAGCCTATGAAGAGTTAGTGAAAGCAGGATATGCTGGTGGTCGTATTGTCATGGCTCAACGAAATAACGAGAAATGTTGCCAACAGCTTTCAGAGCGAATCCGTGAAACCTTCCCACAAGCGGATATCAAAATTCTCCCAACCTCTGGTCTTTGCAGTTTTTATGCAGAAGATGGTGGTTTGCTGATGGGATATGAAATTAATTAATTGCATTCTTGACAAGAGGTGACTTCATCTCTTGTTTTTTTGTGGTACAATAGAGCTATGAAACATTTTGATACTATTGTTATCGGTGGAGGACCTGCCGGTATGATGGCTACGATTTCCAGTAGCTTTTATGGACAGAAAACCCTCCTCATCGAAAAAAATCGGAAACTTGGAAAAAAACTAGCTGGGACTGGTGGGGGACGCTGCAATGTAACTAACAACGGAACTCTAGACGACCTATTAGCTGGAATTCCTGGAAATGGTCGCTTTCTATACAGTGTTTTTTCCCAGTTTGATAACCATGATATCATCAACTTTTTTACAGAAAATGGTGTTAAACTTAAGGTCGAAGACCACGGCCGCGTCTTTCCTGATAGCGACAAATCTCGTACCATTATCGAGGCCTTAGAGAAGAAAATTACTGAGTTAGGTGGCCAAGTTGCTACTCAAACAGAGATTGTTTCGGTTAAAAAAGTAGATGACCAGTTTGTTCTTAAATCAGCTAACCAAACCTTCACTTGTGATAAATTGGTTGTCACAACTGGCGGAAAATCCTATCCTTCGACTGGTTCGACTGGTTTTGGCCATGAGATTGCTCGCCACTTCAAACATACCATTACCGAACTCGAGGCCGCTGAAAGTCCTTTGTTGACAGATTTTCCACACAAAGCCTTGCAGGGGATTTCGCTGGACGATGTAACCCTAAGTTATGGCAAGCATGTCATCACTCACGATTTACTCTTTACACACTTTGGTCTATCCGGTCCTGCTACCCTACGTATGTCCAGCTTTGTCAAGGGTGGCGAAGTTCTCTCACTGGATGTCTTACCTCAACTTTCTGAGAAGGACTTGGTTGTATTTTTACAAGAAAATCGGGAAAAATCTCTAAAAAATGCTTTAAAAACCTTGTTACCAGAACGTTTAGCAGAATTCTTTATTCAAGGATATCCTGAAAAAGTCAAACAGCTAACTGAAAAGGAACGTGAGCAACTTATCCAGTCTATCAAATCTCTCAAAATCCCTGTAACTGGCAAGATGTCGCTAGCAAAATCTTTTGTAACTAAAGGTGGTGTCAGTCTCAAGGAAATTAATCCCAAAACGCTGGAAAGCAAATTAGTTCCTGGCCTTCACTTTGCAGGTGAAGTACTTGATATCAACGCCCACACGGGTGGCTTTAACATCACTTCTGCCCTCTGCACTGGCTGGGTAGCAGGCTCAAATCAAATATATAAATAATTGAATGACTAAAATACCAAATAAGAAAGGAAGTCCTTTGGAACATATTATTTTACTAAGAGGTGTTACTCCTAATGAAAAAAATGCTATCCCGAAAATGTCTTATTTGGTAGATATTTTAACAGAAGCTGGTTTTCAACAAGTTCGAACTTATATTCAAAGCGGAAATATCATTCTTGAAAGTGATTTGTCCCTAGAAGAAATACGAGAACAGATTCACACTCTAATAAAGGATAAAATTGGTGCTGACTTAAAAATGGTAATCAAGAGCAAAAGTGATTTTACGAAAATTGTCCAAGAAAACCCATTTAGAGAACACTATCTTTATGACCGAATACATGTGATTCTTTTTCAAAATGATATCCAAAGTCTCCCCTTAGAAAAATTAAAAATTGATTACGGTGAAGAAGAAATTTGTATCGGTAACCATTGCCTTTACCTCTATCTCCCTAGAACTGCAAAACAAAAGAAACTTAATACCAACTATCTTGAAAAACTTTTTAATGTAGATTTGACCATGCGAAAACTGAATGTAGTAGAAAAATTATTAAGTAAGTAGTATTTGAATTTAGTAAAAATCGGAAGATTACTCCTCCGATTTTATTTTGTCTTAGTTTGGACATAGTAAGCAATGACATCTGATGTGTACTGGGCAGTACCAGTTCCAAATTTATCAATATTTTCCTTAAACTCTGGATTATAGACATAGCCTTTGCCGATATGGCCGAATACCTCAACAGAACAATCAAATCCATAAGTACGGATGGATTGCAAGAGCTTGGCTGCCTGCTCTTGGTTTTCAGTTGCTGTTGCAGGTAAACCAGCTTGAAGATTTTGTGCCAAGGTTCGAAAAACTTGGTTGAAGGCAGCCGTAGCTTCGTCTTCGTGACCTTTTTGGCGCTCTAGTGCTTGGTCCATCACTTCTTGTCCATATTTCTCTACCGCCTCTTGGTGGTATTTTTGATGGTCTTGGTAGTTAAATCCTGCGAATTTTTCTTGGATACTCATTTCTCTTTCTCCTTTTTGTTCTTGAATGGTTTTTTGCAAGGTGGAAATCAAGCTATCCAGATGTTGCCTTTCTCGAGTCAAATAGTCCAACTGTCTGGTCAAGTGAGGCAACAAATCTGATCTATCTTCCTTTAGTAGCTCTGCTATTTTATCTAAAGAAAAACCTAGATATTTGTAGTAAAGAATGACCTGAAGGCGTTCCAAATCCTCTTTACTGTAGATTCGATAGCCGTTTTCCGACTTTATGGGAACCAGAAGACCTATCTTATCGTAGTGGTGCAGGGTCTTGACAGAGACACCTGAAAGCTGCGCAGCTTCTTTGATATGGTACATGATTTCCTCCTTGCGTTGATAGTATAACCCCTCCCCTTAGGTCAGAGTCAAGCGTTTTTGTGAAATTTTTTAAACTTTTTAAAGAAGGTGTGAAAGCTTGAAAATGGTTTTCTTGCCAGACCTTAGAAAACATGATAGGATAGTCAAGTCTATCAATCAAAAGAAACGCTCAGTTTGAGTACTTATGAGGCTATTTGCCAAGGGCAGTGGCTTTTTCTTTTGTAACACTAATTTTAGGAGTTTAACTATGTCTGAAAAATCGCAATGGGGTTCTAAACTGGGCTTTATCCTAGCATCTGCTGGTTCAGCCATCGGACTTGGTGCCGTTTGGAAATTCCCCTACATGACTGCTGCTAATGGCGGAGGAGGATTTTTACTGGTCTTTCTCATATCCACTATTTTGATCGGTTTCCCACTTCTCCTTGCTGAATTCGCCCTCGGCCGAAGCGCTGGTGTCTCTGGGATTAAAACCTTTGGAAAACTCGGCAAAAATAGCAAGTATAACTTGATCGGTTGGATTGGTGCCTTTGCCCTCTTTATCCTCTTATCTTTCTACAGTGTTATTGGAGGATGGATTTTAGTCTATTTAGGCATTGAGTTTGGGAAATTGTTCCAACTTAGCGGAACTGGTGATTATGCTCAGTTATTTACTTCCATCATTTCAAATCCAGCCACTGCGCTTGGAGCTCAAGCAGCCTTTATCTTATTGAATATCTTTATTGTATC
Source organism: Streptococcus pseudopneumoniae (assembly GCF_001074975.1). GTDB lineage: Bacteria > Bacillota > Bacilli > Lactobacillales > Streptococcaceae > Streptococcus > Streptococcus pseudopneumoniae_D. The sequence goes on from NZ_JUUO01000029.1 coordinate 20,465, forward strand.
ACGTGGGGTTCAAAAAGGGATTGAAAGAGCATCTAAGGTTATGATGCCCCTGCTCTTTATCATCTTTGTTGTCATCATCGGGCGCTCTCTCAGTTTGCCAAATGCCTTGGAAGGCGTTCTTTACTTCCTCAAACCAGACTTTTCAAAACTGACCAGTGCTGGTCTCCTCTATGCTCTGGGACAATCTTTCTTTGCCCTCTCACTATGGGTTACAGCCATGCTGACCTATGCTTCTTACTTGGATAAGAAAACCAATCTGGTCCAGTCAGGGATTTCCATTGTAGCCATGAACATCTCAGTATCCATCATGGCAGGTCTAGCCATTTTCCCAGCTATGTCAGCCTTCAATATCCAGTCTGAAGGGGGGCCGAGCTTACTCTTTATCGTCTTGCCTCAACTCTTTGACAAGATGCCTTTTGGAACCATTTTCTACATCCTCTTCCTCTTGCTCTTCCTCTTTGCGACGGTCACTTCTTCTGTCGTGATGCTGGAAATCAATGTGGGCAATATCACCAATCAGGATAACAGTAAGCGTGCCAAGTGGAGTGTGATTTTGGGAATCTTGACCTTTGTCTTTGGAATTCCTTCAGCCCTATCTTATGGTGTTATGGCGGATGTTCACATCTTTGGGAAGACCTTCTTTGACGCTATGGATTTCTTGGTTTCCAATCTCCTCATGCCATTTGGAGCTCTCTGCCTTTCACTCTTTACAGGCTACATCTTCAAAAAGGCTCTTGCCATTGAGGAACTGCATCTTGATGAAACAGCATGGAAACAGGGACTTTTCCAAGTCTGGCTCTTCCTTCTTCGCTTTATCATTCCAATCATCATCATTGTGGTCTTTATCGCACAATTTATGTAATCAAAAAGGACTTGAGTAGTGAACTCAGGCCCTTTCTTTTTTTATGGATGACTAACAATCAATTCCAAATCTTGCCCTTCTAGGGTCCAAGCTTCAACATCACTTGGTAGGATAAAGTGGCTACCTTTTTGGATTGGGTAGTTTTTTCCGTCAACAGTCAATTGACCTTGACCAGCCAAAACACTTAACAAGCTGTAGTCAGCTGTCTTTTCGAAGTCAACTTTTCCAGTGATTTCCCACTTGTAAACTGCGAAGAAATCATTGGATACAAGGAGAGTGGAACGTAAATCATCAGCTTTGACAGTCACAGGACGGCTGTTTGCTGGTTCACCAATGTTTAAAACATCAATAGATTTTTCAAGGTGAAGTTCACGCAAGTTGCCCTTGTCATCCTTGCGGTCAAAGTCATAGACGCGATAGGTGGTATCGCTAGATTGCTGGGTTTCAAGAATCAAGATACCAGCACCGATAGCGTGCATGGTTCCACTTGGTACATAAAAGAAATCTCCAGCTTTAACTGGTACTTTTGTCAATAAACTATCCCAGTTCTTGTCCTCGATTTGCTGACGGAGTTCTTCTTTTGACTTGGCATTATGACCGTAGATAATCTCTGAACCTTCGTCCGCTGTGATGATATACCAGCATTCTGTTTTTCCAAGTTCGCCTTCATGCTCGAGTCCATAAACATCGTCTGGGTGAACTTGGACGCTGAGCCAGTCGTTGGCATCGAGGATTTTGGTCAAAAGTGGAAATACAGGTTCTGGACGATTGCCAAACAATTCACGGTGTTCCGCATACAAAGTAGCTAGGTCTGTTCCCTCAAAACGACTATTAGCCACCTTTGAAACGCCATTTGGATGAGCCGAGATAGCCCAGTATTCTCCGATTTTTTCACTTGGGATGTCGTAGCCAAACTCATCACGTAGCTTGGTTCCACCCCAAATTTTTTCTTGCATAACTGATTGTAAAAATAATGGTTCTGACATGTCAATCTCCTGTCTGATTTTTCTCCCCTCATTATAGCAAAAAAAGAGTTCCAGTTGAACTCTTTTTCATATCTTATAAAGTAGAGAGAAGATTTTATAAAAATAGTAACGATATACTTTTTTCTTTAATAGAGACGAACATAAAAGACTCTCGTAAAACTAGCTGTCACTGGACTTTTTCCCCCAACTCTCATTCAAAAATTACTTTAATGAAGCATCTATTTTCATAAACGAACAAAACTGTAACCAGTCTTCTTTTTAAATCAAAGCTGTAATAGCCGTCACAAGGCCAAAAATAATACCTGGTGCATTCGCTGCTGCAAGAGGAATATCTCTTTCTTTTTTGAAAAGACCGTAGTAGACCCACAGACTGCAGTTGATCGCTGCAACCAAGGGCTGGATGAAATTTCCTTTTTGACCAGCCAGATTGTTCATAATTTGTGGGAAGTAAGACACATACATCATAACAGACATGAAGGTCGCTACCCAACCCAAAACTTTCATTTGTTTTTCGGACATTTTCAAATCCTCTTTCATTTTTACTGAATCTTATTTTATAATATCCCTTCAAAACAATCAAGTCTTTAAAACTTTTGTTATAAAGATGTAAACTATCACAATCTTATGATAAGAAAAAGACCGAATTGCCCCGATCTGTTCAGTCAATCAAATATTAGAAAATGAATACTCCTTTTCAATGAATCAATTGATTGATGGTAAATAAGCCGTTAGAAATTATTGACAGTATCGAAATTTTCTAGTATAATCACCTTTGTTACTGCCTATATGGTGTGTAGTTTTCTATCAACATAGTCAGGAAAAAGGAACTTATGTTAAAAAAATTTAATGAATTGACACTGAAAAAAAAGGCTTATCTAATTGGCGGTTTGAGCTTATTAGTCATTGTGACCTGCTTTGGTCTGCTCAATCGTCAAACAGTAGCTGTCAGTCTTGTCTTTACAAAACTATCTGCTCCCTTGATTTTGGTGATTTTTACTTGTCTAGTAATCGGGTTCATTGCTGGTAGTGCTATTGGTATTAGCTATCACCATGGCAAGACCCAAGAGCTGAAAGGCCGCATTGCTGAAGCAGAAGCGACTATCCATAAAAAAGACAAGGAGCTTGTCCACCAGTACAAAGAACAGGTGCAACAATTAAAACAACAAGCCAAACAATAAGTGTAGAAATCATAACCACCCGTGAAAACGGGTGGTTTTTTGTCTCGCACCTAACGGAGCGAGACGGACTGAAAGTCGCATAAATACAAAAAAGACCGGATTGCTCCGATCTTTCAATAGTTCATATTCTCACATTCTATTTTAAGAATAGTTAAGGTCATCTTCAAATGACTAAGCCCCTTATTTCATACGATAAAAATCAAGCACTAGGCCCGCAGGTCCTTTAACTAATAAGGACTCTGTTCCCCAATCAGTTACAGCTGGGCCATTTAAAATCTGGATACCAAGATCTTTCAACCGTTGGTAGTTCTGCTCTACATCCTCAACCTCAATGTGAAGAATGATTCCTGACTGAAAATCGTCCAAAGGAATCAAATGATTTTGAGACAACATAAGACAGTGACTACCAATCGTAAACTGAGCAAAACTGTCGTCAACATAATCAGCTTTTTTATCCAAAATACGCTCCAAGTCGGCACAGACTTGGGGAACATCTGAAACAATAATATCTAATTGATTTAAATTCATTTACTATCCTCCAGAAAAAGACCGAATTGCTCCGATCTTTTCAAGTTCCTCTCTATGAAAATCAAAGAATAAACAAGACATCGAACCGCAGGCAGTACTGTCGTACGGCAAGGTAAAGATAACACAGTTTACATTTGATTTTCGACGTGAGAAATTATTTAATTGCGCGTGATTGCAAACCTTCTTCTTCCAAGAAGAGACGGAATGGTACGAGTTCTTCTGCTTCGTATTTTTCCTTGAAGGCTTTGATTGCTTCTTCTGAGTGAAGTTTTGGATCCAATTCAAGTACTTCTACTGGAAGTGGACGGTGTGGAGTGATGTGAGCATCGATAACAACAGTTTTACCTTCTTTGTTCAATTTAACAGCTTCTGCAACAACTGCATCGATATCTTCGATACGGTTTACAGTGAACCCTACAGCACCTTGCGCTTCAGCGATTTTCGCATAGTCAGCATTAGTGAAGTCACAACCAAACAAGTGTTTGTTTGTGTCTTCGTATTTGTCCTTGATGAAGGCATATTTACCATTTGAGAAGACAACATTGATAACTGGAAGGTCGTATTGAACGTTTGTGATAACGTCTGGGTAGCACATGTTGAATGCACCGTCACCCATGATGTTCCATACTTGGCGATCTGGATTGTCTTTCTTAGCAGCAATACCACCAGGAAGGGCAATACCCATTGTCGCAAAGAGTGGAGATGTACGCCACATGTTCTTAGGTGTCATGTGAAGGTGACGAGTAGATGTTTGAGTAGTGTCACCTACGTCGATTGAGTAGATAGCATCTTGATCAGCATGTTTGTTGATTGCATTGTAAACTTGATACAATTGCAATTCACCCTCAGTTTTACCTTCGAGTTTGTTCATGTAATCACGCCAGTTTTGGTTGTTCTTAACGTTTGCACGCCACCATGGAGTAGATTCAACTGGGTTCACTTTGTCAAGGATAGCTTTAGCTGCTTGACCTGCATCACCAAGGATTGAAGCGTCAAGGGCGTGACGTTTACCAAGTTTGTAAGGGTCGATATCGACTTGGATGAATTTTTCAGTGTTTTTGAATGCTTCGTATACTTCAGCAAATGGGAAGTTTGATCCAAGGAAAAGAACTGTGTCTGCTTCAAAGACCACTTCGTTGGCTGGTTTCCAACCAACACGGTAAGCAGAACCTGTCAAACCTTCATAGTTCCATTCAAAAGCTTCAAAGTTTTTACCAGTTGTGATGATTGGTGCTTTGATTTTACGTGACAATTCAGTAATCACTTCACCAGCTTTAACACCACCGTAACCAGCATAGATTACTGGACGTTCAGCATTATTCAAGATTTCAACAGCTTTGTCGATTTCAACTTCGTTCAAAGCAGGAGCGATGAATGAACGTTCGTATGAACCTGAACCGTAGTATGAGTTTTCGTCGATTTCTTGGAAACCGAAGTTTACTGGGATTTCAACAACAGCTGGACCTTTTTTAGAAACTGCAGCACGGCAAGCTTCGTCGATTACTTTTGGCAATTGCTCTGCGTAAGCTACACGTTTGTTGTATACAGCGATACCGTTGTACATTGGATTTTGGTTCAATTCTTGGAAGGCATCCAAGTTCAATTCATTAACTGGACGTGATCCAAGGATAGCAAGGAATGGAGTGTCATCCATAGCTGCATCGTAAACACCGTTAATCAAGTGAGTTGCACCAGGTCCACCCGAACCAACTGCAACCCCGATTGAACCGCCGAATTTAGCTTGCATAACCGCTGCAAGAGCACCTGTTTCTTCATGGCGAACTTGCAAGAAGCGGATATCTTTATCTTCAGCCAAAGCGTCCATCAATGAGCTGAGTGTTCCTGATGGGATACCGTAGATAGTGTCTACGCCCCATGTTTTCAATACGTTGAGCATTGCTGCAGATGCAGTAATTTTCCCTTGAGTCATAATGATAACTCTCCTTCAAATATTTTTAAATCTACTAAAAAAGGTTTCATATAGTTTCTGAAAACGTTTCAGTAAATTTTTACTCTACTAATTTACCACATTTAATTCTACTTTACTAAGAATCTGCTCAGAAGTTTTTATTCTCTATTACAGTACAGTTCGGAAACGTTTTTAATGTCTGTTTTATAATAAAAAGTGAGCAAGCCCGCTTTTAGTCTATCTTACTAAAGTTTAGTAAGAGTGAACTGGTCAGAACAGATACAGAACTAAAGGCCATGGCTAGACCTGCCAGTTCTGGATTGAGGCTCAGTCCAACACCTGAAAAGACTCCTGCTGCTATCGGAATTCCGACGACATTGTAAATAAAGGCCCAGAAAAGATTGAGCAAAATGCGATTAAAGGTTTTCTTACTCATGTCAAAGGCACGAACCACTCCTAAGAGGTTATTAGTTGTCAACACCAAATCTGCTGACTCGATGGCGATATCTGTTCCAGCTCCCATAGCAATTCCCACATCCGCTACGCTGAGGGCAGGAGCATCATTGATACCATCCCCAACAAAGGCTACTTTGCCAGCCGCTTGTAGTTTATGGATTTCGTTGGCTTTTTCTTCTGGCAAGACACCTGCAATGACCTCTTCGATTCCGATCTGATCGGCAATAGCACGCGCCACACCTGCATTGTCTCCTGTCAGCATGACTGTTTTAAGGCCTCGTTTTTTCAACTGACTGATGGCTAGCTTAGCATTTTCCTTAGGGATATCTTGCAGAGCAAGCAAGCCTTTGATTTCATTGTCCACAGCCAAGAACACAACTGTCTTAGCTTCTTTTTCCAGTTCTTCTAGTTTTTCTTGATAAATGCTAGAAATATCCATGCCATCCAGCATTTTAGCATTTCCAAGTAAGACTTGTTTTCCAGCTATTTGCCCTGAAACACCTTTTCCGTGCAAGGCTTGGAAATTTTCAACAGTTTGTAACTCAAGTCCAACTTCACTCGCTCGTTTCACAACGGCTTCAGCCAGTGGGTGTTGAGAAGCTTCTTCCAAGGAGGCTGCCAATCCAAGCACTTCTACTTCGTCGCCGATGATATCTGTTACCACAGGCTTCCCTTCCGTCAAAGTCCCAGTCTTATCAAAGACAAGAGTTTGGACTTTCTGGATTTCCTGTAGAACCATTCCATTTTTGAGGAGAACTCCCATCTTGGCACTGCGTCCTGTCCCTACCATAAGGGCTGTCGGTGTTGCGAGTCCCAAGGCACAAGGGCAGGCGATAATCAAAACCGCCACTCCGTAGAGAAGAGAGGACACAAAGCTAGCTCCAAGCACGACTACACTATCTCTCAACAAGACAAACCAAACCCAAAAGGTCACAATCCCTAAAATGACAACTGCTGGAACAAAAATCCCTGAAACTTTATCCGTCAAGTCCTGAATCGGAGCACGACTTGTCTGAGCTTTCTTCACAAAATCCACAATCTGAGCCAAAACAGTCTCTGAACCAACTTTTTCTGCTCTAAAAACAAGCGTTCCACTATTATTGATGGTTGAGCCAATCACAGTATCTCCAACTGTCTTATCCACAGGCAGACTCTCACCTGTCACCATAGACTCATCAATACTGGAGACACCTTCTACTACGATACCATCAACCGCAATCTTTTCACCGGGACGCACTCGAATCAGGTCACCTACCTTGACTTGCTCCAAGGGGACTTGGACATAGTTATCCTCACGCAAGACTTCTGCAGTTTTAGCCTGCAAGTCAAGTAATTTCTCCACAGCTTGGGAAGTATTTTTCCGCATTTTCTCCTCAAAAACTGCCCCCATAAGAACGAAGAAGAAGATAAATGCAGCACTTTCAAAGTAAACGGGGAGACCAGCGAAGAGGGCAACTAAGCTATAGAAATAGGCCACTAGGGTTCCCAGAGCAACCAAGGTATCCATGTTGGCATTGTGCTTTTTAAAACTAGCCCAAGCACTTTGGATATAAGGACCACCTGCTACTAGCATAATCGGTGTTGTGGCTAAAAAGGTTCCCCAACGCATAACTTGGTGACTAATTCCTCCTGTCGACATCCCAATCATGAGAATCACAAGAGGCACAGTAAAGATACTAGTAATCCAAAAACGCTGTAAAAGTGATAGAGATTTTCGAGTCTTCTCAACTACGGTATAACTCCCCTTTTGCATCTTCATGCCACAAGAAAATTCATGTTGACCTAATTCTTGAGGTGTAAATCGAATGACTTTCTCCTCATCTACGCCGATTGGTTCCAAGATGCCTTCTTCTTCAAATAGAATTTCCTTATAACAGTTTGAAGGTGTCACACGGTGAAAGGTGATCTCAGCAGGAACTCCTTTTTGCAGTTGAATGTGGGCTGGATGGTAGCCTTTGTCTGCCGTGATACGGATTTTTTGAACACCATTTTCAAGACTTGCTTTTACAATTTCAGTCATATCATTCTCCTATTCTACAATCATCTTGCCGTGCATCATATTCATGCCACAAGCAAAGCCAAATTCTCCAGCCTGCTCAGGTGTGATTTCCACTACATACTCTTCCCCCATAGGCAGGTCCGCATGTACACCAAAATCTGGAAAAACAATTTGGTCCAGACAGGGTGAAGGATCCTTGCGGTCAAAGACAATGCGGGCTGGCACTGATTTCTTGAGGATAATCAACTCAGGCGTATAGCCCCCCATGACCTCCACTCGAATCTCTTGATAGCCCTTTTTTTGCTGGGCCTTTTGTCCAGATTTTTCAGGCTTTTTGAAAAACCAAAACAAGATAAACGCGATAAGGGCAATACAAATAATGGTTACAATGCTATTTAACATGACGTCTCCTTTACATACAATTACATTTTACTTCTGTTACAGCGCTTGATTTCTTCTCAGAAATCACAGCTTCCAAGTCTTCCAAGTCAGCCTGAGTAAAATCACATTCAGCAATCAAATCAGCCAACAAGTTCTTAATCCTACGAGAACAAACCTTGTCCTTGATATCTTGGACAAGTAAATCCCGACTTTGGTCCAAAGTTAAAAGGGCTGAATAGACAAAGAACTTGCCTTCTTTTTTCCTTGTCAGACACTCTTTCTCAACCAAACGAGCCAAAAGAGTTTGAATGGTTGACTTGGACCAGTCGAACCGCTCCGCCAGAACCCTGATCAAATCCGTACTGGTCTGCTCTCCTTGCATCCAAATAATCTTCATGACCTGCCATTCTGCATCTGAAATCTGCATAATCACACCTCCTAAATCTACATTTGTCGATTACAATTATTAGTATACTCCTAAAATCTACGTTTGTCAATTAAAAAAATCGAATCTTTCTCTTTTTTTAATCTTCATTACAAAGGTGATTAAAACACAAGCAAAAACCTCCACACTCAGTGGAGGCAAACTGTTTTATCAATACAATTTTAAGTCACGAGGATCAACTGGGAAGGTTGGGTTGTATGGGTTGTGACGAAGTTTAAAGTGTTTGACATCTTCAATTGTCTGAGTTCCAGACAACTGCATAACTGTCTTCAATTCCGCATTCAAGTGTTCAAAGACTTGACGCACACCGACACTACCACCGAGAGCCAAACCATAGATGACAGGGCGGCCAATTGCTACCAAGTCTGCTCCTGATGCCAAGGCTTTAAAGACGTGTTGACCACGACGAACACCAGAGTCAAAGACGATTGGTACACGTTTGTCAACTGCTTCTGCTACTTCTTGAAGTGAGTCAAAGGCAGCTGGTCCACCGTCGATTTGACGACCACCGTGGTTGGTTACCCAGATACCAGAAGCTCCTGCAGCAAGCGAACGTTCAACGTCCTCACGGCATTGTGGTCCTTTAACGTAAACTGGTAATCCTGAGTATTCAGCAATGAATTCTACATCACGTGGAGATAGGCGTTGTTTCGCTGATTTGTAAACAAAGTCCATTGATTTTCCAGCACCTTCTGGCAGGTATTCTTCAACAATCGGCATGCCAACTGGGAAGACAAAACCATTACGCTTGTCCACCTCGCGATTACCCCCTACAGTAGCGTCTGCCGTCAAGACAATCGCTTTATAACCTTCAGCCTTCACACGATCCATGATGTGGCGGTTGATACCGTCATCTTTACTAAAGTAAAATTGGAACCAATGAGGTGTCCCTTGAAGGGCTTCCGAAATTTCTGGAAGGTCTACAGTAGAGTAAGAGCTAGTTGTATAGAGGGAACCGAACTCATGCACACCACGCGCAGTCGCCACTTCACCCTGTTCATTTGCCAATTTATGAGCCGCAACAGGCGCCATAATGATTGGTGAAGACAGTTTTTCACCAGCAAATTCAATCTCTGTACTTGGATTTTCAACATTACAAAGAGTATGAGGAACGATGAGTTTGTGGTTAAAGGCGCGAATATTCTCTCTTAAAGTAAAAGTATCTTCCGCTCCACTAGCGATATAGCCAAATGCTGCTTTAGGAATAACTTGTTGCGCCATTGGCTCCAAATCATAGGTATTGATGAAATCTACATGACCTTCTGCATTGCTTGTTTTGTATGACATAAAATGTCCTCCTTAATAAGTAAGCGTTTACTTTTGTATGTTACAAAAATATCTTAACTCTTTTTTCAAAACTTTTCAAATATTTTGTTTGGAAATTTCAGAAAAATTATGGCTATGATAAAAAATCTTTATAACGGCAATAAAAAATACATATTATCCAAAGGAGATTTTAAGTGCTACAATAACTGTATTATTTCTAGATGGGAGGTTCTATTTTTGGATTGGTCCATTGTTGAACAATATCTACCACTATATCAAAAGGCATTCCTTCTAACCTTGCATATTGCAGTTTGGGGAATTTTGGGATCCTTTCTGCTCGGTTTAATCGTTAGTATCATCCGGCATTATCGAATTCCTGTTTTGGCGCAAGTAGCGACAGCCTACATTGAATTGTCACGTAATACGCCCCTTTTGATTCAACTCTTCTTTCTCTACTTCGGTCTTCCCCGAATCGGGATTGTCCTATCTTCAGAAGTCTGTGCTACTTTAGGACTGGTCTTTTTAGGAGGCTCCTATATGGCAGAGTCTTTCCGAAGTGGGCTGGAAGCTGTCAGTCAAACCCAGCAGGAGATTGGATTAGCTATCGGTCTGACACCTCTACAGGTCTTTCGCTATGTGGTTCTTCCGCAAGCAACAGCGATTGCTCTACCGTCTTTTAGTGCCAATGTCATTTTCCTCATCAAGGAGACCTCTGTTTTCTCAGCAGTGGCTTTGGCCGACCTTATGTACGTCGCCAAGGACTTGATTGGGCTCTACTATGAGACAGACATTGCGCTAGCTATGTTGGTAGCTGCTTATCTGATGTTGCTGCTACCCATCTCACTGGTCTTTAGCTGGATAGAAAGGAGGCTACGCCATGCAGGATTCGGGAATCCAAGTACTCTTTCAAGGAAATAATCTACTGAGAATCATACAGGGACTGGGCGTTACCATTGGGATATCCATCCTGTCTGTCCTCTTATCCATGATATTCGGAACGGTCATGGGAGTTATCATGACCTCCCATTCTAGAATCGTACGATTTTTAACACGATTGTATCTGGAATTTATCCGTATCATGCCCCAGCTGGTGCTACTCTTCATCGTTTATTTCGGCTTGGCTCGAAACTTTAATATCAATATCTCAGGTGAGACTTCAGCTATTATTGTTTTCACCCTCTGGGGAACAGCTGAGATGGGGGACTTGGTTCGTGGAGCTATCACTTCCCTCCCCAAGCATCAGTTTGAAAGTGGACAGGCACTTGGCTTAACTAAAGTGCAACTCTACTACCACATTATCATCCCTCAAGTCTTGAGAAGACTGCTGCCACAAGCCATCAACCTTGTTACTCGGATGATTAAAACCACTTCCTTGGTTGTCTTGATTGGGGTTGTTGAGGTTACCAAGGTTGGGCAACAAATCATTGATAGCAATCGCCTGACCATCCCAACCGCTTCCTTCTGGATTTATGGAACCATTCTGGTCTTATATTTCGCAGTCTGCTTTCCTATTTCCAAACTATCCACTCACTTAGAAAAATATTGGAGGAACTAAATGTCTGAAACTATCTTAGAAATCAAGGAACTAAAAAAATCCTTCGGAGACAATCCTATCCTCCAAGGACTTTCTTTAGATATTAAAAAGGGGGAAGTTATCGTCATCCTAGGACCATCTGGTTGTGGTAAAAGCACGCTACTTCGCTGTCTCAATGGTTTAGAAAGTATTCAAGGAGGAGATATCCTGCTGGATGGCCAGTCCATTATTAGCAATCAGAAAGACTTTCACCTCGTTCGCCAAAAGATTGGCATGGTCTTTCAAAGCTATGAACTCTTTCCCCATCTGGATGTCCTACAAAACCTTATCCTAGGTCCTATTAAGGCTCAAGGTCGCGACAAGAAGGAAGTAACGGAAGAAGCTCTGAAACTACTGGAACGTGTCGGATTGTTGGATAAACAACATAGCTTTGCGCATCAATTATCTGGTGGACAGAAGCAACGGGTTGCAATTGTCCGTGCCCTTCTCATGCATCCAGAAATTATCCTCTTTGACGAAGTGACTGCTTCGCTGGATCCAGAAATGGTGCGTGAGGTGCTGGAACTTATCAATGATTTGGCTCAAGAAGGCCGTACCATGATTTTAGTAACCCACGAAATGCAGTTTGCCCAAGCCATTGCAGACCGCATTATCTTCCTAGACCAAGGGAAAATTGCTGAAGAGGGAACAGCTCAAGCCTTCTTTACCAATCCGCAAACCAAACGAGCTCAGGAATTTTTAAACGTCTTTGACTTTAGCCAATTTGGCTCATATCTATAAAGGAGATTCTTATGAAACTATTCAAACCACTCTTAACTGTTTTGGCACTTGCCTTTACCCTTATCTTTGTCACAGCTTGTAGCTCAGGTGGAAATGGTGGTGCATCATCAGGTAAAACCACTGCCAAGGCTCGCACAATCGATGAAATCAAAAAAAGCGGTGAGCTACGAATCGCCGTGTTTGGAGATAAAAAACCGTTTGGCTACGTTGACAATGATGGTTCCTACCAAGGTTACGATATTGAACTTGGGAACCAATTAGCGCAAGACCTTGGCGTGAAGGTTAAATACGTTTCAGTCGATGCTGCCAACCGTGCGGAATACTTGATTTCAAACAAGGTGGATATTACCCTTGCCAACTTTACAGTAACTGACGAACGTAAGAAACAAGTTGATTTTGCCCTTCCATACATGAAAGTCTCTCTTGGTGTTGTATCACTTAAGACTAGTCTCATTACAGATGTCAAACAACTTGAAGGTAAAACCTTGATTGTCACAAAAGGAACGACTGCTGAAACTTATTTTGAAAAGAATCATCCAGAAGTCAAACTCCAAAAATACGACCAATACAGTGATTCTTACCAAGCTCTTCTTGACGGACGTGGAGATGCCTTCTCTACTGACAATACGGAAGTCCTAGCTTGGGCGCTTGAAAACAAAGGATTTGAAGTAGGAATTACTTCCCTCGGTAATCCAGATACCATCGCAGCAGCAGTTCAAAAAGGAAACCAAGAATTGCTAGACTTCATCAATAAAGATATTGAAAAATTAGGCAAGGAAAACTTCTTCCACAAGGCCTATGAAAAAACACTTCACCCAACCTACGGTGACGCTGCTAAAGCAGATGACCTAGTTGTTGAAGGTGGAAAAGTTGACTAAGTTTTAAAAAGAAAAACGGACAAGACTAGAATTCTGGTAATCAGAATCTCTATCTTGTTCGTTTTTTATCTAGTCCATCATAGATGCAATTTCCATTATTGCAACAACGTTTGTTGGATTATCAGAAGTCAATGAATGATTTGCGAACCCAAGAGCAACACGGAATTGTACATTCTTGTTTGCTGGGCTATAACCATCACCCATCATCATAGCTGCATAGTGACCTGGTGAGTGTTTCCATACAGTATAGAAGTAGTGAGCTAACGCTTTTTCATTTGTAAGACTTACAATATCCCAAACAGATGTTGTTTCTGCTGTATTTTCAGTCATTGCATTTGTTTGTTTATAGAACTCTGGATCATAAGCAGTTGACCAACGAGAGCCGTCCGGACGTTTGTGCTTACCTTCCTTCTTACCTTGGTAACGCAATGAACCATGATCTGCCATTTCATTTGCACGAATATTGGCAACTCGAGTTAGTTCGCTATCATCTGCTGCGATTGTTGCAGGAGTCAATCCTTTACGAGTACGTTCTTCGTTAAGAAGTTCCATGAAGTGTTCATTAAGTTTACGATTATCTACGATTTGTTCAAGCTTATCAAGTTCTGCTTGAGAGAGGCGAGATGCTTTCCAAACTGAGATAAGTCCACTGTCTCGAGGAAGTTCATCTTCATCATCTGTTGTATCAACCGCCACACGGTCTTTATCAGATTGAGAAAGATTGTCGTGTAGATACTTAGCACTACGGTGATCTTCATTGTTTGGATCCAAACCATTTTTACCTAGGCTCTTAACGTCTTTCCAAGTGCCATCAATGTCATAGTTTTCATCACTTGTTGGAACTACAACATCTGTTGGGTCAGCGACACGTTTTTTCTTAGTACCATTAAAGGTGATTGTGTCAACTGCATCTTGAATTTCAACTAGCTCACGACTTTTAACAGTTCGTTCACCAGTTTTATTGTTTACTGAAATAACTTTACGATAACGTTTGAATCCATCACGTCCGTTTTCAGTACGAGTTTCACCTTCGAAAAGGTTAGAATCATTTTCAGTACGAGAACCGTGTGAAATTGTTTCAGTTTCTTCTTCAGTAACTTCAGACATCAATTTCTTAGTTCCATAATGAACAACTTTTTGTTTAGCTGGAACTGTGTTGATAAGTTCACGACTTACTTCGGTACGGTTTTGATACTCATCATTTAGATACTTAACTTTGTAAGTTTCTTTACCATTTACCGCATCTTCAACTCGTTCATCACCTTCAAAAAGTTCAGGATCAGCAACTCGTTTTTCACCTTCAGCGGTAAGAACTTTATCTTCGTTAGCATAAGTGTAACGATCTTTAGTTCCAACTTCGACTACTTCATTCACTGCTGGAACAGTTTCAGTATTTATTAGCTCACTCTTAACAAGTTTACCATCTTCATAGTAGTCTTTGTAGTTTTCGATGATTTCACCGTTTTTACCTTTAGTTTTAACTACTCGTTGATCATTGAAAAGTTTATCGCTTTTAATTTCAACAGTCTTGAAAGCTTCCCCTTCTTTGCGCTCAACTCGAGTTTTGTTTTCAGTTAAAACTTTATGAGTTCCAACTCGAACAACCTCTTTAACCGGTTTAACTTCATCACTTTTAACTACGGAAGAACGACCATCATCATAAACAATTGTAGTTTCTGTATAAAATCCTTTTTGACCTTTTGTTTCAACTACACGTTTACCTTCATTAAGGGTCTCGTCTTTAACTTCTTCAGTTTCGTAATTTACTTCAACTGTTCGAGAAGTGCGACTTGTTTCAATGTTTTCACCAGTTCCGATTTCTACAATTTCATCAACTGCAGGAACTTCATTTTCTCGTTTTTCATCACGAGAAACTTCCGTACCATCTGGAGTGGTTACAACTGTAGTAACAAGTTCATAAGAACCATCCTTACCAGCTTGAATTACTTTTTTCTCACCTTTCGGAAGGTCTGGATTTGTGTTGCTAGTAACTTTATGTTCAACCTTGTGGTTTTCACGAGTTACAGTTTCAATGTTTTTCTTAGCAACTTTTTTTCCGACATGAACAACTCGATTTTTTGCCTCTTTTTGAGTAGATGAAACAAGAGTACGACCAGTTTCTACACCGTCTTCAAGTGTTACAGTGTATACTTCAAGTTTTTCACCAGCTTTACCGGCTTCCACTTCTTTTTCTACTCCAGCATCCAATTTTTCATCTGGAACGTATTCTGTACCTGGAAGAATAGGAGTGCGAACCAATTCTTCTTTTGTAGTACGAACCACTTCTTTAGAAGTTTTAGTCCCAACATGGATAACTTTATCAACTGCAGGAGTTGTTTGAGTTCCTGTTACTGTACGACTAACTTCCACACCATTTTCAATGGTAATTGTGTAAGTTGTTTCTGTTTTTCCTGTAACACCTTCTTGAACAACTTGAGTCTCCCCAAGGCTAAGGTTTGCATCTGGGACATGTTGTACCCCAGGTTCAATAACAGAAGTTTGTACTTCAGTTCGAGTAGTTACGACTTTTTTAACTTCAGGCTGAGCTGGAACTTCAGGTTTTCCTGGAATAGCTGGTTTAATAACTTCTTCAGTCGTTGTTTCACCAACTACAGTATTAGTTTTACCAGTTTCAACTTGTTCTTTGTTTCCTGGTAAAGTTGCTTGGTTATTACCTTCAACCTTATCTTTTTTCTCTTCTAAAGTTTTTTCTTCTTTAGTTGGAGTACCAGTTGTTTGGTCTTTGTTTTCTGGAACAGTTGGAGTTGTAACTTTAGTTTCAACTTCTTTTTTCTCTTCCTTTTTATCTGAGACCTTATCTTTTTCTGGTTTAGCTTCAGGCAATGCAGGCTGAACTTCTGGAGTGCCTTTTTCGATAATTACCAATTCTGGCAGTTTAGGCTGAACTGCTGGGATGCCTTTATCATCTTTAACTTCAACCTTTTTAGTTAGGTTATCAGATTTTTCCAATATTTTATTATCTTTATTAGCTACTTCTAATCTAGAAACTTGCTCAACTGCGTCTTCACCCTCAGTTCTTACCTGTGACTTAAGCTTTTCCTCTACCTTCGTTATTTCTGATAATTTTTCATATGATTTATCGAAAGATTTAATCGAATCTTCAGCACCAATTTTTTTAGTAGCTACAAATGCTTTAGCCAATTCCTCTTTGGCATCTACTTTAGGTAGAAAACTCTTCTCTGTTTCTTTAATAGTATCAGTTGTTGTGTATTCTTTTTCTTTTGAAGAAGAGTCTGAAACGGTAACACTTTCACATTGCCCTTGATTTTGACTCGATTGATTTTGCAACATAACTGTTCCAGCTGAAATTCCTAAAAGCGCGACAATTGCAGCTGAGATTACCCAACCTCTTCTACCTTTTTTCAAAGTCTTTTTTTCATTAGTATTTTGTCTATCCATCTTTATTTTCCTGACTTTTCAATGATTATATTTTTACATAGTGACACTATCTAATATATTTTTTAGAAAAACGATAATTTCTAACAGTACCTATAATGCCTCCTAGGCTACATGTAAATAAAATCAAAATAAAAATGGAAAAGCTATCGCCAATTACTTTAATACTATATAGATAATTAAAAATTAAAAATAAAGGTAGCGAAATCGGCAGTATAGTACAGCTCACAGCAGCTCGTCTCATTTCTTTGGTCTCTCCACTCATAAACCAAGTCAAAGGTAAAAATCTCATCCAATTTAAATATTCTTTCTGTTGGATTTTTTCTTCAAACAAATGAGTAAATAAAGTATAAAATGGTAATGCAACATAATAAGTTGCTTTGACTAAAAAGTACATTACAGTTATAAAAATAGCAAAGCCCCACCACATATCTCTAACTGTTTGATCAATATCACTTTCATATTTCGGTTTTCCAAACATCTTATTTCTCCTAATCTATTATTTCATTAAATTTGTAAATGTATTAATTGTTGTCATTTTGTTATTGTAATCAACTTTTCTTTGTAATTCTTGAAACTGATGATTTAATTGCTCTGTTCTTATCAAGTCTTCATACATATTTTGCGCTTGTCCTAGATCATAGGCTCTACCTTGATCGATTACATTAACCATATAAGCAAAAGCATCAAAATGAATATCTAATCCTGTTTGTTGCCTTGCATAAACAAATGGGATACTATTCAATTTCTCTATACAATAGTTTCTAGCTTGAGCAACTTCATCCTTATGTTCTTTTACTTGATCTGCTATTGGTTTTTCATGCTTCACTCGTTGATAAGCAAAATAAATTGGAGACCATAGAAGAATCCATGCTATCACCCAAAGGGAGTATTCAAAAGGTTTACTTAAGATTCCTAAACCAGAACTAGAAAATTCACCAAGTCTATCTATATAGGCAACTAAAAACAATGAACCTAAAATTCTGAAAATCCATCCCAAAACACTCAATTTAGGATTGATAAGAGAAACATGTTTTCCATCTACTATATAAAAATACTTAGTTAGGTCTTCTACTCTTTTGGACCAAATAGCAGCTTCAACTATTAAGTTTCTACTACGTTTAGGCTCTTCTATTGTCAAAAGATATTCTTGTAAAACAGTCTGGTATGATTGCGGATTAACAATAGGATAATATTCATATTTTTTGCCTTCTGCAGTAATGACATCAAGCGAATGGTATGCCCCATTATCAAAAACTTCAGACCAATGTTTATTTGGTAACCGACCTTTTACATAGGCTTCCCAAATAGTCCATTCATCAAACAAATCTGACTTAGATTCATCCGGAATAATTCCTAAAAAATAATCTAACTCATTCTCCTCTTGAGAAATAATATCATTCTTATTCATCCATAAGTCTCCTTTCCTAGTTATTTTATCATATTGTGGATATATACACAATATGAAGTCAGATACTTTTTTCTTATAATTAAATAAAAGGAGTTGATGACGATAATCAGTTTTAACCCACTCTGGGCTACAATGAAGAAAAAAGAAGTTTCTCAATATAAGTTATTAAAATCCGGAGTTGATAACAAAACTCTTGACAGCTTAAAGAAAAACAAAAACATAACTTTACTAACTCTAGAAAAGCTATGTCGCATTTTAGATTGTCTTCCAAATGATATCGTTGAATTTATCGAAGAAACTCCCGATTCTAATATTAGTAACACATTTATCAAATTTTAATATTCATTCTTGTATTGGAACATTTACTTAATCTACCTTCTATGACATTGTTTACAGTATAAATCAAATAATCAGAACAAAAATTCAATTTGACTAGAAACTTCAGAAAACATTTCCACAATAAAACGCATCATATCAAGCTTTTCTGTACTGATATGATGCGTTTTTATATTATGAAAGTCTCTTTCTCAAAACTCTTTGATTTTTCTACACTTCTTGCCAATTTTCTTGGTCTTCTTTAAATCGTTTTAGAAGGTCGAGCCCTTCTGGGGTGATATAGCCTTCTTCTTGGGCTAGGTGGATGAGTTCACTGTAGTTAGAAAGCGTCACAAGTTTAACACCTGCATCTGAGAAATTCTTATCTGCTTTTGGCAATTGGTAGCTGAAAATCGCTACAACTCCAAGCACATCTGCTCCTTCTCGCTTGGCTGCTGCTACAGCTTCAAGAACAGAACCACCTGTTGAAATAAGGTCTTCAACAACTACCATTTTTTGACCCTGAGCCACGCGGCCTTCGATTTGGTTACCAGCTCCGTGGTCTTTTGGTTTGCTACGGATATAGGCAAATGGCAGATTCATCTTATCAGCAATAATAGCTCCGTGAGGAATCCCTGCTGTCGCAGTTCCTGCAATGACTTCTACCTCTGGAAAGGCTTCTTTGATAGCTTCCACAAAGCCATTTTCAATTAAGGTACGAGTTTCTGGATAGGCTAGTGTCACACGATTATCAGTGTAAATCGGTGACTTGATACCAGATGCCCAAGTGAAAGGCTCCTCTGGTTTGAGGTAAACGGCTTGGATTTTCAAGAGGTGGCTAGCGATATCTTTAGCAAGTGTCATGGTATTCTCCTTTTATTTTTCTAATCTAGTTCTTTAATTCCAGTTCTGTGTCCATTCATCCTTGATGGCATGATAAGCTGCAACAGGATCCTCAGCTTGAGTAATGGGACGTCCCACTACGATATAGTCACTACCGATTTGATAGGCATCTGCTGGCGTCATCACGCGTTTTTGGTCTCCAACAGCAGCTCCCTGAGGACGAATTCCCGGTGTCAGACAGATAAAATCTGGATTGGTAGCCTGCTTGATGAGTTGCACTTCCTGAGCCGAGCAGACAACACCATCTAATCCAGCTTCAGCTGTCTTCTTGGCATAATGAATCACAGACTCTTGCAGACTAGTTTGGATATTTTGAAACTCCTGCATCTGAGATTCTGACGTTGAGGTCAGCTGAGTGACAGCGATCAATTTGGCTTGGTTTCCAAGGCCTTCACGCGCCGCCTTCATCATCTCTACACCGCCAGCGGCATGAACATTGGTCATATCCACACCAAGCTGAGACAGGATCTTCATAGCTGATTTGACTGTATTGGGAATGTCATGCAACTTGAGATCCAAAAAGACACTGTGCCCCAGGCCTTTCAAGTAAGACACAATCTCAGGCCCCGTTGCGTAATAAAGCTCCATCCCTACCTTTAGATAAAGGCTTTCTTCTGCTGGGAAAAGAGCTAAAAATTCCTTGACCGCCTCAAAACTAGGAAAATCAAGAGCAATGACTGGACGATGTTCTCGCATAGGTTTCTCCTTTTACCTTTGCTAGTGAGAGAGTCTGGCCACAAGAAGCCACGAAAAAAGGAACCTGCCAACAGCAAGGTTCCACGAAAAATGGGTAGTCTCCACCCTTTCACCGTCTAACCTTAGCTGCCTCTCTGGACTGCTTTAAAGGTTTTCTATTATTCTATTATTTATACTAGCACTTGTCAAGTAAAAACAGCTAAAAAACTAATAACTAAAGAACTATAAGAGAAAAGGTAAACCTAACGACGCGATGAGCGCTGGGTCGTTTGGTTTCGATTGCTCTGATCCTCTTGTTTTTTCTGTTCTTCTTCTAAACGTTTACGTTCTTCTTCCTGCTTTTTCTCAGCTTCTTCAGCCTCTTTTTTGGCTTTTTCTTCTGCTTCCATAATTAATTTATCCGCCACAGTGTAACTGTAAATTCCAGCTTCCATATCGACCACACTCGGTTCTGACAATTGTGGCTTAATCTTACTGTAATATGGCAGTTTCTTACTCATTTCAGATAGAGGAACCAAGACTTCGTCCGAATCATTCATGGTCAATCGAATT
Organism: Streptococcus pseudopneumoniae; assembly: GCF_001074975.1. Classification (GTDB taxonomy): domain Bacteria; phylum Bacillota; class Bacilli; order Lactobacillales; family Streptococcaceae; genus Streptococcus; species Streptococcus pseudopneumoniae_D. Next base: position 40,961 of record NZ_JUUO01000029.1, read on the forward strand.
AAATCTGAAGTCACCTTGCTTGGGGCTAGTTCTACCTTTTGGATAGCCGCCTTGAGTTCTGGGCTAATTTGAGAAAGTTCTGACGTAAAGGTTTTGATTTGTTCGCTGTCATTAAAGAGAACAGATAAATAAGTTTCTGGCAGACTCACCAAGCTCACAGCACTGGTCTCAAGCTGACCACTGGAAAGAATAGGATAATGATTTTCACCAGAAACATAGTAGGCCACAATATCATATTCCTTGACCTTGATAGTAAACTTGGTTGGAAATTGATAAACAAGCTGAGCTGATTCCACCCAATAATTAGACTTGATCTGTTCTTCATATTTTGCCTTGTCTAGCAAAAGGTTAATCGTATAATCCGAATCCTGAATGCCTGAAGCCTGTTGGATATCATCAGCCGTAGTTTGCACCGTTCCCTCAACACGGATATCCTTCATGGTCGCATAAGGACTGAGTAAGTAGGCAGAGACAATCAATAAAAGCAGACTTGGAAATAAAATCGTTAAGGCTCGTAAGATATGGAGGCCAGGAATCTTTGCTTTGGCTGTTTTTTCTTTTGTATCCTTTTTATCCTGTTCCTCGTCCTCTTTAAACCCTGATTCTTTTATCTCTTCTTCATCTTTGTCACCCTCTGAGGATGCTACTTTTTCTTCAGACTTTTCCTTAGCTGATTCTTCATCTTCTGGGTTTGTTTCACTCTCCTGGTCCTCTGACTTCTCAGATTCTTCTCCCATTCGAGCTTGTCTTTCCTTTTCCTTCTCCTCAGCTAGGGCTGCCTCTTCTTCAGCCTTCTTTTTTAGGTATTCTTGGTTTCGTTTCTGCCATTCTGATAACTCTTTCAATTCTTCGAGGATTTCTTTGCCCTCATTTTTCTTATCTTTTGACATTTACTTTCCTTATGATAAATCTTTTTTCAACAATTGATAAAAATCTGCTAGAGATTTCAATTCCTTAGAAGCCTTCATCTTAGCTTGATAGTCTTCCTTGTGACTTAGTAAGTGAGAAAGCTTCTTTTCCAAACTATCCAAGGTCAAATCGCTTTCTTGAAGCTCTTCTGCATAGCCTTTTTTTACAAAGTAAGCTGCATTTTCAATCTGGTCTCCACGACTAGCTTCACGACCAAGTGGCACAATAACATGTAATTTTGCCATGGCCAAGAGCTCAAAAATCGTATTGGCACCACCACGTGTCACAACAATGTCAGCCAATTCCATCAAGGGTTGATAGAGATTGGTCACATAGTCAACACGAAAGAGATTTTGGCTCAACTCGTTCAGGCTAGAATCTCCAGTTAAGTTGATAATATTGTAGTGCTCTGTCAGCTCTTTCTTATGGTCTGTCACCAATTGGTTAAAGACACGAGCACCTGCAGAACCACCGACAAACAATACCGTTGGCAATTTGGGATTAAAGTGAGTTTGGATATCCACCAATTCATCTGGTTCTGGAGTATTTTGGTCCGAAACCTTGGTCACTGCTCCCACATGCTCAACCTTAGACAAACTTGAAGCTTGCTCAAAGGTTGAATACATCTTCGTCGCAAATTTGTAGGCGATTTTATTGGCCAAGCCCATGGACAGGTCAGATTCATGAATAAAGACTGGCACTCCTGACACACGCGCAGCGATAACAGGCGGTACTGAGACAAAGCCTCCCTTTGAAAAAAGAGCCTGTGGACGAAGTCGCAACATGATAAAGAGAGATTGGACAATTCCCCAGCCAACTTTAAAGACATCCAGCATATTTTGCCAAGAGAAATAACGACGCAATTTTCCAGTCGCAATGGAATGGAAGGTGACATCTAGACCCGACTTGAGGATTTCTTGGTGTTCGATCCCACGCTTGTCTCCGATATAGTGGACTTCCCAACCATCTTCGATGAACTTGGGCATTAACAAAAGATTGAGGGTGACGTGTCCCACCGTCCCCCCACCTGTAAAGACAATTTTTTTCATATTATTCCTTTAACTCCGCTACTGTGTCGATAAAGAGGTCGCCACGTACTTCAAAGTTAGCATACATATCCCAGCTAGCATTGGCAGGACTGAGAAGAACCACGTCTCCTTGAGTCGCAAGTTCATAGGCCTTGCGGGTCGCATCTGCAATATCAGTCGCATCCACATAAGACACACCAGCCTTATCTGCTGCCCGTTTGACACGTTCTGCAGACTGACCGAGGATGACCATTTTCTTGAGTCCAGTAATATCTGGAACCAATTCGTCAAACTCATTACCACGGTCCAAACCACCTGCAATCAAGATGACCTTACTGTTGTCAAATCCTGACAAGGCTTTTTGAGTAGCCAAGATATTGGTTGACTTGCTATCGTTATAGAATTTGACACCCTTAATTTCATCCACAAACTGGAGACGATGTTTAACACCACCGAAAGCTGAAAGAGTTTCCTTGATGGTTTGGTTATCCACACCACGGAGCTTGGCTACTGCAATAGTCGCAAGGGCATTTTCCACATTGTGGCTACCTGGAACTCCGATTTCATTAGCTGCCATGACTACTTCACCACGGAAGTAAAGTTGACCATCTTCCAAATAAGCTCCATCAACCTTTTCCTGTGTTGAAAATGGTACAACAGTAGCTTGTGTTTTGCTAGCCAATTCTTTTGCCAAATCTTGATTAAAGTTCAAGACAAGGAAATCAGCTGCTATCATCTTGTTCTGGATATTCCACTTGGCTGCTACATATTCCTCAAATGAACCATGATAGTCGATATGAGTTGGCATGAGGTTGGTAATAACCGCAATCTCTGGATGGAATTCTTGAACGCCCATGAGTTGGAAAGAAGACAGTTCCATGACAAGCGTGTCCTTGTCTGACGCAGTTTGGGCCACTTGACTAGCTGGATAGCCAATATTCCCTGATAAGAGACCATGTTGTCCAGCAGCAGTCAAAACTTCCCCAATCATGGTCGTTGTGGTTGTTTTACCATTTGAACCAGTAATACCAACAATCGGTGCTTCTGAAATCAAGTAAGCCAATTCTACCTCAGTCAAGACTGGAATTCCCTTGGTCAATGCCTTTTCAATCATGGGATTGCTGTATGGGATACCAGGATTTTTCACCATGAGGGCAAACTCTTCATCCAAGAGTTCTAAAGGATGGCCACCTGTGATAACCTTGATTCCTTCTTCCAGCAAACTTTGGGCAGCTGGATTGTCCTCAAAAGGTTTCCCGTCATTTACCGTCACAATGGCACCTAGCTTGTCCAACAAACGAGCTGCAGATTCACCAGACTTGGCCAAGCCTAAAACAAGGACTTTCTTATTTTTAAATTGATCTATTACTTTCATGTCTCGAACTCCATTTCTACTCCTACTATTTTACCATTTTTATGGAAATAAAAAAGCCACAAAGTGTGTTTGTGACTCTTTCTTCTAACTGATACTCTTCGAAAATCTCTTCAAACCACGTCAGCTTCGCCTTGCCGTAGATATATGTAACTGA
>NZ_JUUO01000030.1 GCF_001074975.1 Streptococcus pseudopneumoniae
TACTCTGGAACTTCTGCAACAAGTGAGTCGCCTCCATTCACGCCACCTGTAAACTCTGGCTTAACGACTGTAGGAGCTGGAGAATTACCTAATGTGGATAGAACACCGCTATACTCTGGAACTTCTGCAACAAGTGAGTCGCCCCCATTCACGCCACCTGTAAACTCTGGCTTAGCTACTGTAGGAGCTGGAGAATCTCCTAATGTGGATAGAATACCGCTATACTCTGGAACTTCTGTAACAAGTGAGTCGCCCCCATTCACGCCACCTTTAAACTCTGGCTTAGCTACTGTAGGAGCTGGAGAATCTCCTAATGTG
>NZ_JUUO01000031.1 GCF_001074975.1 Streptococcus pseudopneumoniae
CGGTGCGTAATCATCTTTATCACGGTTAGTTACTGTTACATTTACTGGGACGTCTTCTTTTGAGCCGTCTGGATATGTGACTGTAATCTTACCTGTGATCTTATCGCCAGGATTCTTATCTTTTGGAATTGTCACAGTGACTTTTCCTTTGTCATCTACATCGATAACTCCTGGTTGATCACTTACGTATGTTGTTTTGGCTGGAATGTCTTTTCCATTTTCTTCTTTCAAT
>NZ_JUUO01000001.1 GCF_001074975.1 Streptococcus pseudopneumoniae
CTGTACAATACAGAATTAAATCCTTTACTTAAATTATCTGTCTAACTTTTGGGGGTCAGTACAGTATCTGGTCGTTTTTTCTTTATATTATTTCAAAATTTTTGGAATGTGGGATTTTTACGCAAACGTTTGAATTCTGATAAAAATTGGAGAAATTCGACAAAAAAACTTGAAAAAAACGAAGGTAAGCGTTATGATAGAAAAGAAGAAATATTGGAGGAATAACATGTCACATATTAAATTTGATTATTCAAAAGTCTTAGACAAATTTGTTGCACCACATGAAGTGGAATACATGCAATCACAAGTAACAGCAGCAGATGAATTGATCCGTAAAGGAACTGGTGCTGGTAGCGACTTCTTGGGATGGTTGGACCTTCCTGAAAACTATGATCGCGAAGAATTTGACCGCATCTTGAAAGCTGCTGAGCAAATCAAGTCAGACAGCGATGTTTTGGTTGTTATTGGTATCGGTGGATCTTACCTTGGTGCTAAAGCAGCAATCGACTTCTTGAACCACCACTTTGCAAACTTGCAAACAAAAGAAGAACGCAAAGCTCCACAAATCCTTTACGCAGGAAACTCAATTTCATCTACTTACCTTGCTGACTTAGTAGAGTATGTAGCTGACAAAGACTTCTCAGTGAACGTGATTTCTAAATCAGGTACAACAACTGAACCAGCGATTGCTTTCCGTGTCTTCAAAGAACTTTTGGTTAAGAAATACGGACAAGAAGAAGCTAACAAACGTATCTACGCAACAACTGACCGCCAAAAAGGTGCTGTTAAGGTTGAAGCAGATGCTAACGGTTGGGAAACATTTGTTGTTCCAGATGATATCGGTGGACGCTTCTCAGTATTGACAGCAGTTGGATTGCTTCCAATCGCTGCATCAGGAGCTGACATCAAAGCCCTTATGGAAGGTGCTAACGCAGCTCGTAAAGACTATACTTCAGATAAAATCTCTGAAAACGAAGCTTACCAATATGCAGCTGTTCGTAACATCCTTTACCGTAAAGGTTATGCAACTGAAATCTTGGTAAACTACGAGCCATCACTTCAATACTTCTCAGAATGGTGGAAACAATTAGCTGGTGAGTCAGAAGGGAAAGACCAAAAAGGGATCTACCCAACTTCAGCTAACTTCTCAACAGACTTGCACTCATTGGGTCAATTTATCCAAGAAGGAACTCGTATCATGTTTGAAACAGTTGTCCGCGTTGACAAACCTCGTAAGAACGTGATCATCCCTACTTTGGAAGAAGACCTTGACGGACTTGGCTACCTTCAAGGAAAAGACGTTGACTTTGTAAACAAAAAAGCAACTGACGGTGTTCTTCTTGCCCACACTGACGGTGACGTACCAAACATGTACGTAACTCTTCCTGAGCAAGATGCCTTCACTCTTGGTTACACAATCTACTTCTTCGAATTGGCTATCGCCCTTTCAGGTTACTTGAATGCCATCAACCCATTTGACCAACCAGGTGTTGAAGCCTACAAACGTAACATGTTTGCCCTTCTTGGTAAACCAGGATTTGAAGAATTGAGCAAAGAACTTAACGCTCGTCTATAATAGAATAAAAAAGAGTGGTTTTACCACTCTTTTTGCTTTTTCTCGAGAAGAGAAATTGGACTCTGGCGAGACTTGTGATATAATATAGAGAGCGAAAAGGCAGATGCCTAGAGACTTTATAGGAGAAGATATGTCAAAAGATATTCGTGTGCGTTATGCACCAAGTCCAACAGGACTATTACACATCGGTAATGCTCGTACAGCATTGTTTAACTACTTGTATGCACGCCACCATGGTGGAACTTTTATCATCCGTATCGAAGATACTGACCGCAAACGTCATGTCGAAGACGGAGAACGTTCACAGCTTGAAAACCTTCGTTGGTTAGGTATGGACTGGGATGAAAGTCCAGAGACTCATGAAAACTACCGCCAGTCTGAGCGTTTGGAACTCTATCAAAAATATATCGACCAACTCTTAGCTGAAGGAAAAGCCTACAAGTCTTATGTGACAGAAGAAGAGTTAGCAGCAGAACGTGAACGTCAAGAAGCCGCTGGTGAAACACCTCGCTACATTAACGAATACCTTGGCATGAGCGAAGAAGAAAAAGTAGCTTACGTTGTAGAACGTGAAGCTGCAGGGATTATCCCGACTGTTCGTTTGGCAGTTAATGAGTCTGGTATTTACAAGTGGCATGACATGGTCAAAGGTGATATCGAGTTTGAAGGCGGTAATATCGGTGGTGACTGGGTTATCCAAAAGAAAGACGGCTACCCAACTTACAACTTTGCCGTTGTCATTGATGACCACGATATGCAAATCTCTCACGTAATCCGTGGGGATGACCACATTGCTAATACACCAAAACAACTCATGGTTTATGAAGCACTGGGATGGGAAGCACCTGAATTTGGTCACATGACCTTGATTATCAACTCTGAAACTGGTAAGAAGTTATCTAAACGTGACACCAATACTCTTCAATTTATCGAAGATTACCGTAAGAAAGGGTACCTTCCAGAAGCAGTCTTTAACTTCATCGCTCTTCTTGGATGGAATCCTGGTGGAGAAGACGAAATCTTCTCTCGTCAAGAACTCATTAACCTCTTTGATGAAAACCGTCTCAGCAAGTCTCCAGCGGCTTTCGACCAGAAGAAAATGGACTGGATGAGCAATGAGTACATTAAGAATGCGGATCTTGAGACTATCTTTGAAATGGCCAAACCATTCCTTGAAGAAGCTGGTCGCTTGACTGATAAGGCTGAGAAATTAGTAGAACTCTACAAACCACAAATGAAGTCAGTAGATGAAATCGTTCCATTGACGGATCTCTTCTTCTCAGACTTCCCAGAATTGACAGAAGCTGAGCGAGAAGTCATGGCTGGCGAAACTGTTCCGACTGTACTTGAAGCCTTTAAAGCCAAACTCGAAGCTATGTCAGACGATGAGTTTGTGGTAGAAAATATCTTCCCACAAATCAAAGCGGTCCAAAAGGAAACTGGGATCAAAGGGAAAAATCTCTTCATGCCAATCCGTATCGCCGTTTCAGGGGAGATGCATGGTCCCGAATTGCCAGATACCATCTACTTGCTTGGACGCGAAAAATCAATTCAGCATATCGAAAACATGCTTAAAAAAATCTCTAAATAAGAAGGATGCAACAATGGACATCTGGGAAAAGATGTACGAAGAAGCACAGAAACTATACAATCCACATGACGTATCAGACTTTGTTTATGCTAATCATGTTGTAGCTGCAGTAGAAGCAGAAGATGGACAAGTATTTACAGGATTCTGTATGGAGGGGACCTGTGGTGTTTTCCATCTCTGTGCAGAGCGGGCAGCACTCTTCAATATGTACCAATTCTCGGGACAAACTAAGGTTAAGAAAGTATTAGCTTTTCGAGATAAACCACCTTATGGTGGGAGTTCCGGTATGCCTTGTGGAGCTTGTAGAGAATTCCTCTTGGAGTTGAACGCTGAAAATAAAGATGCGGAATTCATGATGGACTACGATACAAGAAAGACGGTGAAAGTAGCAGAACTAATACCTTATTGGTGGGGAGAAGAACGTGCTTCTAAGTTTAATGAGCAGTAGAAGAGTCAGTACAATTCTGGCTCTTTTTACTATAACTTGAAAAGAATTGAAATTCTTAAAAAAAGTTTAAAAAAGTAGTTGACAAAAAACAAAAAGTCGGTATAATAGTAAGAGTTGAAAAC
>NZ_JUUO01000032.1 GCF_001074975.1 Streptococcus pseudopneumoniae
AGTAACTCCAGGAAAACCAATCACTCCTGAAAATCCAGGTACTGACACACCAATTATCTACCGCAAGGCAGATCAAAAAGCTACTATCAAGTATGTAGACCAAAATACTGGTGCAACACTTGAAAGTGATCAAGTTTCTGGTAAATCAGGTGAAGCTATTGCCTACTCAACTGCAGCTAAGATTCAGAAATACCAAGATCGTGGTTACGTTCTTGTAAGTGATGGATTCACAGTAGGAGCTACTTATGACAAGGATG
>NZ_JUUO01000033.1 GCF_001074975.1 Streptococcus pseudopneumoniae
TTTTTGTATACACTAAAATAGGGTTGGTGGAAAATTTCCATCAACCCTAAAAATTATAGAACCACACAAAACCCTGACCAGAGATGGCCAGGGTTTTGTATTTCAAAAATTATTCTGTAAATTCTATAGTTACTTTTACTTCAGAATCCATTGAAGAAAATATTGTTTTATAATAATTGATTGCAGATTCTTTAATTTCACTCTTAAATTTATCTAAATACTCTGCTTGTTTATCACTAGAAAGTTGGTTAGCGACCAATTTCCCAGTATCAATATCTTCTGTAGTTCCACTTAATAACTCTCCATGACTATCATATAAATCATAAGGATTATCTTTTGAAAGTTCAACACCAATTACTTCCAATTTTGGAACAATAACCTTATATTCTTTTTCGCTTATTTGTTCAACCTTTACACTACTTTTAATTCCAAATTTAGCTTTATAATTTAAAATTACTAATGCTGCTTTTTTAGAGAACGGCACATCAAACCCAAAAACTTGAGTTGTTTTTGTTTCAGAAATAATTTCATTAATTCCCGCATTCAAAAATACAACTTCATTCACTTTTTCAATACTTTCGATATTAATTGACGATTTGACTTCTGATTTATGTTCCTTAGGTAAGAAAAATAGCACTCCAATAGCTATAATAGCTATTAATACCACATTCAATAGTACACTAAACATATTAACTTTCTTCTTTAATATAGACAAGATAAAAAAACCTCACTTTAAATAATCTATCTAAATTTTACACATTCTAAAGAAAATAGTCAATATTTTTTCGTACTATCTTCTAAAATTAATTGTGCCTATTAAAAATGAAATTAGTTTGTTGCATTTGATTATATTTTTTGAACACCAAATCCATTTAAAATTGAGTGCTATTTTGAGCACTAAAAAAGGGCTCTTTGTCAAATAGTGTTGATGAAGAAATTTAGGAAGGGATTAAGCAACTAATTGTTGCTTAATTCCTTTTTATTTTGGGCCAAACATTTTTGTTATTAAAATAATCCTATTTCTAAAATGGTAATAGTTTCTAAAGCCGTAGGCATTTCTTTTAAGCACTTTTATTTTATTGTTTATTCCTTCAATAGGGCCATTTGTTCTAGTTGGATACTCACAAGTATTTTGAATATATGGCAAGTAAGTCATAAGAGTCTTTAATACTCTTTTTAAACCAGGAGATAGGTCTAATTGCGTAGCTGCTTCAATCGTTTCCTTGAATTCTATATAATCTCTATCCTGTATACATTCACGAAGTGAATGTACAACCTCATAATCATTTTTAAGAGATGGATTTTTTTCTAAGATATAATCTACGATTCCTTTACTTGTTATGAAGCTTTCAAAAAGCTTATAACGATTATATTTATAGTTCTGAAGTTCATTAGAGTTCTTTAAAATTAACTTCCAATAATGTTTTAACTTTCGATATAATTTAGAGTCTTTATAGCGATGCTTATTCATGACACGTACCCGAGTTCGATTTAATTCTCTATTTAAGGCTTGTACGATATGAAAAGGATCAATGATAATTTTAGCGTTAGGAAACATTTCTTTTATTAATTGAATGTACGGTAAGTACATGTCGATGGAGATAGTTTTTACCTTTAATCTAGTCTTAGGCTCAAAACGATGAAAATACTTTTTCAAGCTGTAAGATTTTCTATCTCGTACAACATCGACCAGCTTGTGTGTAGTGCTATCACAAATAATGAAGCTCATATTACTATCGGAAGATTTGACGGATTTAAATTCATCAAAACACAAATGCTCAGGTAAATCGTGTAATGGTTTAATCTTTAGTAAACGTGTTGTATCATCTATGATACGTCTTACCGTATGAACTGAAACATTTGTTTCTTTTGCGATATAGGTTTCAGATACTGTTTCACTTATTTTTGATTTAATTTCGTTTTTTAAGCGTTTAGAGATATGACAGTGTTTTTCTACGATTCGACTAGTGTCTGCGGTAAATGAAGAGCCGCATTCTCTACAGAGAAATCTCTGCTTGCGTAGATTTAAGTAGGCCGCTAGGCCTGAAACAGAACAGAGAGTGATACGAGATGTTTTCGTGCCGTTTTTAACGATATTATTATTTCGGCTAACACACCCACAAACGGTACAAAATTCTGGTTTATGCGTATAAGTAGCTGCATAAAATAAAGATTTTCTCTTTTTAAATATCTTCTCTTGAACTTTATTATCCCAAATAATGTTTTTATCTTTGATTTGTAGTGTAGCTTCTAGTATATTGTTCATATGGTCATCATCCTTTTGTTTTAGGTTTCAGCGCTTTTAATATAATGGATGTTGGCCTTTTTGTATACACTAAAA
>NZ_JUUO01000034.1 GCF_001074975.1 Streptococcus pseudopneumoniae
TAAAATCAGTACTATATGCCATAGCTTTATTATAACACGTATTTTATAAACTAAGCGACTATATCTGGTATTCAGGAATTCCTGCTACAGATAGTATAGAGCTCAAAAAGCAGTTACATAACTGCAACTGCTTTCTATTCTTGCATAGTGTAACCAACACCACGCACTGTTTTGATGTAGCTTTTTTGACCTTTTACATCAAGCTTGCTACGTAGATAACGGATATAGACATCCACGATATTGGTTTCTGTCGCACTTTCATACTTCCAGACACTTTCCAACAACTGCTCACGAGTCAGAACTTTCTTGCTTCCCATAAGAGTGGCCAAAAGATCATACTCACGGCGCGTCAGAGCAATCATCTCCTCGCCACGATAAACGGTATGATGTTCTACATCCATACGCAGATTGCGGTAAGACGTTGGAACCTTCATCTGACTACAGTGTTGATCGATAAAGTCCCGACCTCGGAAAATCGCTGAAATACGAGCTACCAGATTCTCAATAAGCACTGGCTTATAGATGTAAGAAACGGCAAAGCGTTGGATTGTCTCAATCTGATCTTGCAATTCTTCACGATGGTCCAAGACCATGATCACTGAGGCTGACTTAGTCCGACTCAGCTTGTCTGCAAAATCCTGGGCTGTCATATCCCCCAGATGAGCATTCAATAAAATCAAGTCATAGTCTGTCTGAAGAGCCATGGAGAGGGCTTTTCCCCCCTCCTCAACCTGATCAACTCGGTATTGCTCTTTTTGGAGTTCCAAACTTAAAAAATGAGCTAGATTTCGTTCTTTCTCAAGTAATAAAATCCGTTTCCCCATGGCAGACCTACTTATTTTTCGTCATACCAAGAGTAGTGGAAGGTTCCTTCTTTGTCTTTACGTTGGTAAGTGTGGGCACCAAAGTAGTCACGTTGCGCTTGGATCAAGTTAGCTGGAAGGTCAGCTGAACGGTAGCTATCAAAGTAAGTAATAGCTGCTGAGAAAGTTGGCACTGGCACACCAGCTTGAACGGCAAGAGCTACGATATCACGCACTGCTTGTTGGTACTTAGCAGTAACATCCAAGAAGTACTCATCCAAAAGAAGGTTGGCAAGGTCTGCATCACGGTTGTAGGCATCTGTAATCTTTTGCAAGAAACGAGAACGGATGATACAGCCATCGCGCCAGATAGAAGCGATGTCTGCAAATGGCAAGTTCCAGTTGTTTTCTTTAGAAGCTACACGCAATTGAGCAAAACCTTGTGCGTATGAAATGATTTTTGAGAAGTAAAGGGCTTGACGGATTTTTTCAATCAATTCAGCCTTGTCTCCTTCAAATTTGAAGGCAGCTGGTTTTGGAAGAACCTTGCTAGCATGCACACGTTCTTCTTTGTAAGTTGAAATGTAACGTGTAAATACTGACTCAGTAATCAGTGACAATGGTACACCAAGGTCAAGAGATGATTGGCTAGTCCATTTACCAGTTCCCTTATTACCTGCAGCATCAAGGATGTAGTCTACGATTGGTCCATCTTGACCTTCATCGTCTTTACGGCTCAAGATATCAGCTGTGATTTCGATCAAGTAGCTGTCCAATTCACCCTTGTTCCACTCAGTAAAGATTTCAGCCATATCTTCTGCAGAAAGGCCTAGCAAGTGTTGCATAAGATCATAGCTTTCTGCGATCAATTGCATATCACCATACTCAATACCGTTGTGAACCATTTTCACATAGTGACCAGCTCCATCAGGACCGATGTAAGTCACACATGGTTTGCCATCTTCTGGTGCTTTAGCTGAGATTTCTTCAAGAACATCCGCAACCAATTCGTAAGCTTCTTTTTGTCCACCAGGCATGATAGAAGGACCTTCAAGGGCACCTTTTTCACCACCAGAAACCCCAGTACCGATAAAGTTAATACCTGAGTTTGCCAATTCTTCATTACGACGGATGGTATCTTTGTAGAAAGTGTTTCCTCCGTCAATCAAGATATCACCCTTGTCAAGGTGTGGAAGAAGGGCTTGAATAGTAGCATCTGTACCAGGTCCAGCTTGAACCATCAGCATGATACGACGAGGTTTTTCGATTGAGTTTACAAAACTTTCAACGTCATAGCTTGGTACAAAGTTCTTTTCAGGATGGCAAGCAATCACATCTTCAGTTTTTTCTTTACTACGGTTGTAAATAGCAACTGTGTAACCACGAGATTCAATATTAAGGGCAAGGTTACGACCCATTACGGCCATACCTACGACACCAAAGTTAGCTTTTGTCATTTGACACTCCTCTTGTTTAATTTGTTTTATTTTATCATTTTTACTTTTGAAAAGAAAGAATTTTGTAACGACTACTTAGTAGTCCAAGTCATCCGCATGTCCAGAACCATTTCCAACAAAGTATCCTGTCTTACAGTTAAGGGTAAAGAGATAGGTTCCATCTGGCTTGTAGAGATTGTAATAACCATTACCATTAACGATATTGACACGTTCGAGGATGTATTGGTTACCAGTGATATAACCACGTGAACGTGAAGTCGCTAAAATTTGTTCCAAAACACCAGCCGCGAAATCCCAGGCAGAGTTATTGCTATCATCTACAGCTGATTGATTGAACGGTACACGACTTGAAGCTCTCTGGAGGTTAACTCCAGAACTTGATAAACCGCCATGGCTATCATCTCGCGTAGAAACTGAATTGTTTGATGAGGCGCTTGAAGACGGACTAGTGTTACTTGTAGTACTCTCTGTAGAAGAGTTTGTACTTGCTTGACTAGAGCTACTAGTTTGACCTGAGCTTGAGCTAGACGTACTAGTTTGCTGGCTCTTACCAAGGCTGATAGCCTTATCTAGCACTTTATCAATCTCCGTATTCCCAGTTTTGATATCCGTAAATTTAGCGTCCGATTTGGCTTTGGCATTGGTATCCAAAACACCATCAACAATAGCTGGTTTTTCAAATTGTGCATTGACATCTTGGATTGCCTTGATTTGCGTTGCTAGGCTATCATACTTAGATTTGGCAAGCGTATGTTCACGACTACCTTCCAGCTTATCAAGCAAGGTCTTGAGTTGACTCAGTTTATCAAACTGGCTATTCTTCAAAGCCGTTTTATTGCTGTCTGTGTAGAAGGCGTCATAAAGTGTATTAAAATCATCCACATCTGATTGATTGGCTGTAGCTGATTGAGCAGTTTGAATTTCCTGTGTTGAGCGAGTAACTTGACGGTAAACATAATAACCAGTTCCAAGGATAAGAACCGCTAGCGCTGCTAGGATCCCGTAAATCAACCATTTCTTCTTACTTTCTCCATCTTCACTATCCGTTACTCTAGAAAATGTTGGAACTTCTTCCTCTCCAAACAATTGTACTTCTTCAGTCTCAAATTCTTCGACAGGGGGAACTTCTGAATCGCGTGTGAATTCTAAATCATCGAACTGATTCAAGTCATCTTCCTGTACTGAGGACTCAACTTCTGTCTCCTCCCGAATCTCTTGGATAAGATCATCCAAACTCTGCGTTTCGACTAATTCCTCCTTTTTGTATTGGCGAGTCGCAAACTTATCCGCCTCAATTTCATCTTTGTGTTGCTTGACATACTTATCTAAAATGGAGTCCTCAGGCAAGACCCCTGCTTCTACTTCTTCATTTTTACGAATAGCTTGACCAACTGTTAACTCTTTTGCTTCATCAAAATCAAATCGCGGTTCTTGTCCTTCATTTTTATGACGATCCCGTCTTTTCTTAGTCATGAATTTACCTTCCTACTTTACTTCTTGGCGTTTGACACGCTGCCCAAAATATTGATACAAATCAACTTTTAAGGTTCCATTGTACAACTTACGTTTCTTGTCCGCCTGGCTACCGTACTTGGTCTCAAAGGCTTCATCACTAGTTAGAATAAATTTGCTCCACGTTTTCAGCGGTGCAAATACTTGCCCCATCTCAGCATAAAGCTTGGTAACCCCTGCATCATCTGATAAACGTTCTCCATAAGGCGGATTGGAGATAATCACACCATTGATTTTATCGGAACGCAAATCCTGCACGCGCATCTGCTTAAAAGTAATGTCTCCTGCAACACCAGCTGCCTGAGCATTGGCCTTAGCAATTTCCACCATACGTGCATCGATATCACAGCCCATAATATCCAGTTCAAGCTCACGGTCTACTTTTTTAGCCGCTTCTGTACGCACTTCCTGAATCAAGCGATCGCTGACCCAATTCCATTCCTCAAAAGCAAAGAAGCGACGAAGACCTGGAGCCATCTTTCGAGCAATCATGACCGCCTCGATACAGAAAGTCCCCGAACCACATGTCGGATCAATCAAAGGCTTGTCTGGATACCAGTTAGAAAGTTGTAAAATAGCTGCCGCCATATTTTCCTTGATAGGAGCGCCACCTTTTTCGGTACGATAACCACGTTTAAAGAGGCTAGATCCTGTCGTATCAATCATGACAGTTGCCACATCTTTGAGAATAGAGACCTCAATCTTAAACTCTGGGCCATTCTCCATCAGAGGAACACCTTCTGGGCGGGCGTAGTGTTTCTGCAATTTCTTGACAACAGCTTTCTTAGAAATAGCCTGTACACTGGGCTCATTGTGAAGTTTAGATTTAACACATTTTGCTTTTGAAATCGGGAACCGAGCTCCAAGTGGTAAATAATTTTCCCAATCTAAAGCGAAAACTCCCTGAAACAGCTCTTCAAAAGTCTTAGCTGGGAACGTTCCTACGATAATCTTGATACGATCTGCTGCCCGAAGCCACAGGTTGGTTTCGATAATAGCTCTCACGTCTCCTTGAAAACGAACACGTCCATTTTCAACCTGACAATCGTAGCCCAGCTCTCGCACTTCTCGTCCTACAACAGCTTCAAGCCCTGCTGCCACAGTTGCAATTAAATTAAATTCTTTTTTCATGTTACAGTCTTGCAAGACCTTTCTATATGTCCACTTTAAAAAATGAGGTTGAGAAAATTTCTCAGCCCCAACCTATATGCAATTTTCTATAAGCCATGTTTTGTTCCAGAAGTGACTAGGACCACTTCCTTCGATAATCATCTGTCTACCACTAACAGCTCTAGCTGATAGCAGTCAGAATACTACGTTCGTTTCCGCGTACTCCATGCCCCGACCAAAATTTGGGTTGCTAGCTTGAGGGGTTTACCGCGTTCCACTCTCTCTGTTTCCAGAAAGACTCCGTCACTGTGGCACTTTCAAGCCTACTCTGGCCTATCCAAGGACTTAGCCATTTCAACTGCCGTAACGATTTCTCGTCCCTAGGCTTATGGTTTCGCCTAGCACAAACACTACAGGCATCACAGCCTGTGCTAGCATGGACTTTCCTCATGAGAAGCAATTCTCCTCACGCGATTATCCAAAAATTGCATGTAACAAGACCTGAATTACAAATCAGTATTGTCTAAAATTTGTTTACCGAATACTTCTTTTTCAAGACGATTCAAGCGTTTCAAAATATCAAAATTCGTCATAGAAGATGAAGCAGCCACATCAATTGGATCTGGGTGACTAGGACTTGGAGCCGAACTCACTTGCGGTTTACGAGTTAATTCTTCCTTCAAATCCGCAATCTCCTGACGAAGTGACTTAACCAAGGCAGCATAGGTTTCATAGTCCTTGATGACATCGTCTAAAAACTCATCAACTTCTACCTTGCTATACCCACGAACTTCACGTCCAAACTCTTGTTCAAAAATATCTTTTGCTGAAAAAATAATACTTGTCATGTCTCTCTCCATTCTCGCTTGCTAGTATTATTATATAAAAAAAGGCAAACAAAAATCAAGGTCAAAGCTTCAATTTTCGGAAAAATTTTCAGCAAGTTCATTTAATTGATCAAATGTTAATCTCTTTATAAAATAGTCCTCTTGATTTTTCATCTTTTGGTAAAAATAAGCTAGTTTCGTTTCATTTTCTTCATCATAAAAAAGATAGGAACTAGTCGTGTTTTCCAGCAAAAACTGCTGGTAATCTCTTAACTGCCCCTTGTGCTCATAGCGAGGATAAGCATATTTGACAAAGTCTACCTGCTTAAAACGACTCAGTTTCATCTGATTGCCTTCATTCCAATTTTCCCCATGGGTTTCAAAAGCAAAAATGGTGGCCAACTGGAAACCGTACTCGGTTTTCATCTCCTGAGCAACCTCTAAAACCCAATATTCAAAACCCAAACTTCCTGTAAACACAAGCCAAGACACCCCATCTGCTGCCATAGCCTCTAAATCTTTACGTATTGCTTTTTTTATCAATTTAAGACGAGGATCCTTATCAGAAAACAAACCCAAATCAAAAGCAGAATAGCCCAAAACCAAAGCTGTAGCCATTTTTAACCCTTTCTGTGCAAATTTATGGTATAATAGAGTGATGTTATTGTACCAATAAGGAGAATTATGGTCAACTATCCACATAAACTTTCATCACAAAAAAGACAACCATCTCTTTCTCAACCCAAAAATTTCGCAAATCGAGGAATGTCTTTTGAAAAGATGATCAATGCTACCAACGACTACTATTTGTCTCAGGGCTTGGCTGTTATACACAAGAAACCAACCCCTATTCAAATCGTACGAGTGGACTATCCACAACGAAGTCGTGCCAAGATTGTTGAAGCCTATTTTCGACAAGCTTCAACGACGGACTATTCTGGCGTTTATAATGGATATTACATCGACTTTGAAGCCAAGGAAACAAAACAAAAACGTGCGATTCCGATGAAAAATTTTCATCCACATCAGATTCAGCATATGGAACAAGTCCTTGCCCAACAAGGAATCTGCTTTGTCCTTCTTCACTTTTCTTCTCAGCAAGAAACCTACTTATTGCCGGCATTCGATTTGATTCGCTTCTATCATCAAGATAAGGGACAAAAATCAATGCCACTTGGATATATTCGAGAATATGGATATGAAATCAAGGCTGGTGCCTTCCCTCAAATTCCTTATCTCAATGTTATCAAAGAACATTTATTAGGTGGTAAAACAAGATGAACAAACCAACTATCCTGCGAATAGCTAAGTATGTGAGTATCTGCTTCTTAACTTTATTTATCACAGCAGTTATGCTGGGAGGAGGCATATTTCTCTATTACGTCAGCAAAGCCCCAGCCCTATCTGAGAGCAAATTAGTCGCAACCACGTCTAGTAAGATTTTCGATAGTAAAAACGAACTGATTGCCGATCTGGGCTCTGAACGCCGAGTAAACGCTCAGGCCAACGAAATTCCTACTGATTTGGTCAAGGCTATCGTATCGATTGAAGACCATCGTTTTTTCGATCATCGCGGTGTCGATACCATCCGAATTATAGGGGCCTTTTTACGTAACTTACAAAACAACTCCCTCCAGGGAGGATCTACCCTTACCCAACAATTAATTAAGTTGACCTATTTCTCAACTTCCACTTCTGATCAGACCATTTCACGTAAAGCCCAGGAAGCTTGGTTGGCTGTTCAATTAGAGCAAAAAGCAACCAAGCAAGAAATCCTGACCTACTACATCAACAAAGTCTACATGTCTAACGGTAACTATGGAATGCAAACCGCAGCCGAAAATTACTATGGAAAAGACTTGAAGGATTTAAGCTTGCCACAGTTAGCACTCCTAGCCGGAATGCCTCAAGCACCAAACCAATATGATCCATATTCCCATCCAGAAGCTGCTCTAGAGCGTCGTAACTTGGTACTTTCAGAAATGAAGGGACAGAAGTATATCAGTGCAGAACAGTATGAAAAAGCAATTAATACTCCTATCACTGATGGTCTCCAGAGCTTGAAATCAGCCAATAGTTATCCAGCCTATATGGACAACTACCTCAAAGAAGTAATCGACCAAGTCGAACAAGAAACTGGCTATAACCTTCTAACTACTGGGATGGATGTCTACACAAATGTAGACCAAGAGGCTCAAAAACGTCTGTGGGATATCTACAACTCCGATCAATACGTCTCTTACCCTGACGATGATTTGCAAGTCGCATCTACGGTCGTGGATGTAACAAATGGTAAAGTCATTGCTCAGTTAGGTGCCCGTCACCAATCAAGTAATGTATCTTTCGGAATCAACCAAGCCGTTGAAACCAATCGTGACTGGGGTTCTAGTATGAAACCAATCACTGACTATGCTCCCGCTTTAGAATATGGAGTCTATGACTCTACTGCGTCTATTGTACATGATGTTCCTTATAACTATCCTGGCACTGATACTCCACTCTACAACTGGGATCATGGCTACTTTGGAAACATTACAATCCAGTATGCTCTTCAACAATCACGAAATGTCACAGCCGTTGAGACTTTGAATAAGGTCGGTCTAGATAGAGCTAAAACCTTCCTTAATGGTCTTGGTATCGACTATCCAAGCATGTATTATGCAAACGCCATTTCAAGTAACACAACTGAATCCAACAAACAGTACGGTGCAAGTAGTGAAAAAATGGCAGTTGCCTACGCAGCCTTTGCTAATGGTGGTATTTACCATAAACCAATGTATATCAATAAAATAGTCTTCAGTGATGGTAGTGAAAAAGAATTTTCTGATGCCGGTACACGAGCTATGAAAGAGACTACAGCCTATATGATGACCGAAATGATGAAAACAGTCTTAGTTTATGGTATCGGACGTGGTGCCTACCTACCATGGCTTCCACAAGCTGGTAAGACTGGTACTTCTAACTATACTGATGAAGAAATCGAAAAATATGTCAAAAACACTGGTTACGTAGCTCCAGATGAATCGTTTGTAGGATATACTCCTAAGTATTCTATGGCTGTATGGACTGGATACTCAAACCGTTTTACTCCAATAGTTGGAGATGGTTTCCTAGTTGCTGCCAAGGTTTATCGCTCAATGATATCGTATTTATCAGAAGATGAGCAACCTGAAGATTGGACGATGCCAGATGGCCTGTTCCGAAATGGCGAATTTATCTTCAAAAATAGTACAAAAAATACTTGGAATAATCAAACTACACAACAAAGTTCACAACAAACGCAAATAGTAGAGAATTCCTCTACAACAGCTGAAAGTACAACTACACAGGCAAGTTCGACGGTTGGACAACAACCCAATAATGCTCCAGCAACTGATCCTAACCAAGGACAAGCTGGTCAAGCTGGTCAACCGACACAACCAGTACAACCAACGCCACAAAATCCACAAGTTCAACAACCACAACAGTGAGATGAAAGAAAATCCTGAGAATAAAAACTCAGGATTTTTTCTACAAAAAAATTAGCTTCATAATCTTTGAAAGTGAAGAGAGGTTTCAACTCATTTTCAATAAACCAAAAGAAGTTAGCTTACAACTAACTTCTTTTTATCTTATTTCACATGTTTTGCGAGTTCTTCTTGCGCTTTTTTATTGGATTCTGCTTTTTCTTTCATCCATTTTTCTTGAGCTTTTTGGTATTCATCTGCAGTAACTGCCTTGTCTTGAATTTCAAGGTATTTATACAAGACTGGGTCACTTGTACCTTTATTTCCTGACAATGCAAATGGTATTGTAAATGGTACCATCTTAGACAAGATTGGACGACCAGTTTTAGAAGTTGTTGGGATGATCAAAGCACTGTCGGTCAACCAAGCTTGGGCAGCAGCATATTTTTCATAGCGTTTAGCAACGTCTATAGCCTCATCACCAGCCTCAGTAACCAATTTTTCGTAGTCATATAGACCTACTTTTTTAGCAGCTACATTATCTTCCCCTGAGTCAAATCCTAAATATGTTTTAGTACTTTCTCCTACAGAAGGTTTGATAATATCGAGATAAGTTGATGGATCGGCAAAGTCTGGACCCCAACCGACATTATCTGATAAATCCCAGTCTTCGCCAGCAGCATTTTCGGCAAATAGAGTTACATTAAGCAATTCATCTTTTTGCAATTGTTGGATATCAATAATGACATTATCAGTTCCTAAAGTTGCTTCCAAGGATTGTTTCATAGATTGGACGCGCTGAACTTTTGTAGTTGCTGTTTGGTCAACAGGCATATCTAGGTGAATTGGGAATTGTACTCCCTCAGCTTGTAGAGCTGATTTAGCTTTAGCAAATTCTGCCTTGGCTTTTTCTGGATTGTAAAGACCATCTTGTGAATCGGCCAGATTCACATCCTTCCATTCATCCCCATAGGTTACTAATTTTTCTTTGACTATATCGCCAAAGTTTTTCCCATCTGCTTGAACAAATGTTGGTGGCACAAAGAGATTACGCAAGATTTTGCTTGCTCCAGTTTCTCCATTCAACTGAGAGGCATAGGCTGTACGGTCAAATCCAAAGGCAATAGCCTGACGGAAATCCTTGTTTAAGAGAGCCTTTTTAGTTGAAGTCTTTTGTTCTTCGCTAGTCTTAGATGTGTGTTTATAAGATTGACGGTCAATATTTGTCCCTACTAGATAAGTCGTAGAGTCTTGTTGCGTATAGACGATATTGTCTTTCATACTCTTCTCAAGCTCTGCGAAACTTGCACTTGTTGGATAAAGACGAGCTGCTGTAAGGCTACCATCTTTAAAGTTTTCTGCTGGTTTGCTGGTATCTTGTCCATCCCAGAATGACAATTTGACCTTGTCAATATGCACATTGTCCTTATCCCAGTAGTTCGGATTTTTCGCAAATTCAACAGAGGATTTGGTTACAATGGATTTCAACAAATAAGGACCATTATACAAGAGACTACTTGGATCCGTAGCTTTGGCAAAATCATCCCCTTTTGAATTCAAAAACTCTTCATTGACTGGCGCAAGCACACCCATGGTTGTTTTGGAATTCCAAAAAGTTTCAGGTTTGTTCAAGGTGTATTGGATTGTTTGGTCGTCAAGGGCTTTAATCCCGACTTGAGCGAAGTCTGTGATTTCACCTTTGGCATAGGCATCCAGACCTTTGATTGAATCCTGTACCAAGTAAAGGGCTTCTGCTTTCTTATCTGTTGCATATTTAAGTCCTGTTACAAAGTCCTGAGCCTTAACAGGAGCGTACTCTTCTCCCTCAGATGTATACCACTTGGCATCTTTACGAATTTTATAGGTATAAGTCAAGCCATCCTTAGAGACTGACCAGTCTTCTGCCAATGAAGGAACAAGGTTCCCGTATTTATCATTTTCAAGCAATCCATCAATCACATTACTAGTAATCTCAGAAGTTGCTGCCTTACCAGTTGTCAAATAGTTGAGATTATCTGGATGTGTCTCGTAGGTAAATGCAAAGGTCTTGTCACCTTGAGCGCCTGAACCCCCAGAACAAGCAGCTAAAACACCAGCTGCTAATAAGGTTACTCCCGCAAGAGCCAATACTTTTCTTGTTTTCATAGTATTCTCCTTTGTTTTTTTATTCATTATAGACTCTTTTTCAAGTCCTGTCAATAGAATTTTCAGAATTTTTGAAAATTATTTTTTAAACAAAAACTTTGCAAAAATATGAATAATATCAAAAAATCCCTCAACTACATTACATAGTCAAGGAATTTTTTATACTATTTCTAAATAATAACTGGGAGTCAGTTTTACTTGTTTAATCTAACTCATTTCTCACACACTGCAAGGCTGCTCCAATTACTTGGTGCATATCGTAATAACGATAGTGTCCTAAACGACCACCAAAGATAACATTCCCTTGCTCATCGGCCAATTTTTTATACGATTTATACAAATGATTATTACGATCATTATTTACTGGATAATAAGGCTCATCACCTTTTTCCCATGTTTTAGAATGTTCTTTAGTAATGATAGTCTTTGATTGATTTCCAAACTCAAAATGTTTATGTTCAATAATACGTGTATATGGAGTTTCTGCATCCGTATAGTTCACAACTGCATTTCCTTGGTAATTCTCCATATCCAGGGTCTCATTTTCAAAACGAAGACTACGATACTCTAGTTCACCCAACTTATAGTCAAAGAATTCATCAATCATACCAGTAAAAACAATCTTAGGAAAATCTTTCAGGTATTGCTCTTTATTCGCAAAGAAATCAACGTTTGTTTCTACATCAATGTTTTCATGATCCAACATTTTTTCAACTATTTGAGTATATCCACCAATCGGAATACCTTGATAGGTATCGTTAAAATAGTTGTTATCGTAGGTCAGGCGTACTGGCAAACGGCGAATGATGAAGGCTGGAAGTTCCGTAGTTGGCTTGCCCCACTGTTTCTCTGTATAGTCTTTGATTAATTTTTCGTAGATGTCTGTACCTATAAGAGAGATCGCCTGTTCTTCCAAATTTTCAGGAGTTTTGCCATTTAAAACAGCACGTTGCTCATCAATCTTCGCTTGTGCTTCTGCTGGCGTTACAACTCCCCAGAGTTTATTGAAAGTATTCATATTAAAAGGAAGGTTATAAATCTCTCCCTTATAGTTTGCAACAGGAGAATTTGTGTAACGGTTAAACTCTGCAAACTGGTTTACATAATCCCAAATCTCCTTATCAGAAGTATGGAAGATATGAGCACCATACTGATGAACTTGAATTCCTTCCTCTTCACGAGTATAGATATTACCCGCGATATGATTTCGTTTTTCAATGACTTTTACTTTTTTTCCTTTTAAGGCTGCTTCATGGGCAAAGACTGCACCAAAGAGACCAGCACCGACAACAAGATAATCGTACATCTTATGCTCCTTTGGAGTTTATCTGCCTCTTTTATTAGACTAGAAAATCATTCTACTACTTATCTCACTTCTTGTTTGTAAAATTCTTTCAAGGCATCTTGCCAAGTTGGAATGACAAATCCAGTAGCTTTAGCTTTAGTCAGGCTCATCGTTGAGTTTAGCGGACGTTTAGCTTTTGCTGGAAATTGACTGGAATCTACTGGCTTGATTTCCACATCTGTATCTTTCAAAATTTCAACTGCAAAATCATACCAAGTTGTGTCTTCTGTAGCATCATTTGACAAATGATAATAACCAAATTCCTTACGGTTTTCAGCTAGGTAGGTCATGAATTCAGCCAAGGTACGAGTCCAAGTCGGACGACCGTGCTGATCATTTACAACTGTTAAAGTCTTATGAGTTTTTGCAAGATTTTGCATGGTAAAAACGAAGTTTTTGCCATAATTTCCAAATACCCATGCAGTACGGATAATATAGAAATTAGACACATACTTCTCAACTAATTCTTCTCCCATACGCTTAGTACGACCATATTCTGTCTGTGGATCTGGTCGGTCATCAACTTCCCACTCTTGTCCAACTGGTTTCTTACCGTCAAAGACATAGTCAGTAGAAATATAAACTAAAGTCGCACCATGCTTTTCAGATGCTTTTGCGACATTTTCTGTCCCCGTCACATTGATGGCAAAATCCAATTCTTTCCCTTCATCCTCTGCTGCATCAACAGCGGTGTAGGCTGCACAGTGATAGACTAAAGTTGGTTTCACCTCTTCAAAAACCTTCTCAACCATTTCTGCATTGGTAATGTCCATCTCAGCCACATCTACTGCCACATATTCTTCATTACGTTCATCCAATAAATAACGAAGTTCAGTTCCTAATTGGCCTTTTGCTCCTGTAATTAAAATCATCTATAGCCCTTTCTAATATGTAACTCTTTCCAATATAGCAATAAAAAGCAGTTATTTCCTGCTTTTTATAATGTAATAATCTCCTGAGTCTTAGCATAATTGGCTTCAACAGCTTCTTTCTCTGCTTTCCACCATTCTTGATTATCTGCATACCACTTGATTGTTTCCTTGAGTCCAGCTTCAAAGTTAGTAAATTCTGGTCTCCAACCTAATTCATCACGGAGTTTACTGGCATCAATCGCATAACGAAGGTCATGTCCTGCACGGTCAGTCACATGATCATAGGCATCCGCAGCTTGTCCCATTTCCTTAAGGATAAGTTCCAAAACTTCCTTGTTGTTCTTCTCGCCATCAGCCCCAATCAAGTAGGTTTCACCGATTTGACCTTTTGTTAAGATTGTCCAAACACCTGAAGAATGGTCATTGGTATGAATCCAATCACGAACGTTCTTACCTTCACCATAAAGTTTTGGCTTAATTCCACTTAGGATATTGGTAATCTGACGTGGGATAAATTTTTCGATGTGTTGATAAGGACCATAGTTATTTGAACAGTTAGAAATCGTTGCTTTGACTCCAAAAGAACGCACCCAGGCTTTGACAATCAAGTCTGAGGCAGCCTTGGTTGATGAGTACGGAGAACTTGGGTTGTATTTTGTTTCAGCAGTAAATTTCTCACCTGGTCCTTCACCATGACCTGGCAAATCTTCGCGTAGAGGGAGATCCCCATAAACTTCATCTGTCGATACATGGTGGAAACGAATATCGTATTTACGTGCAGCTTCCAAAAGAGTATAGGTTCCGATAAAGTTAGTATGAATAAATGGCGATGGATCATTGAGTGAATTATCATTGTGACTCTCAGCAGCATAGTGAACGATAGCATCTGCTTGAGCTGCCAACTTGTCTACCAACTCTGCATCCGCAATGTCCCCAACAACTAACTCAACACGATCACCTAAAATTTCCTCAATATTAGCGCGGTTCCCAGCATAAGTCAATTTGTCTAATACTGTCACATGAACATCTGGAAAATTCTTGTAAACATAGTGGACAAAGTTGGAACCGATAAAACCAGCTCCACCTGTCACGATAATTTTTTTGTATTCAGTCATATTCTTTCCTTTTTACAAATCTTCTTTTTTCAAAGGTTTTACATCCTTAAGTAGTGGATGATTTTTATCTGCATCTGAAACCTCTGCTTCTGCAAGATTTTCCCATTCAATGCCAAGGCTTGGATCAGCATAGTTCACAAAGGCATACTTGGGTTTGAGTTCAAGAGCCCAGTAGTCATTGACCAAATAACTATAAGAAACTGTATCTGATAGGACTTGGAAACCATTGGCCACACCTCTAGGAACAAAGATTCCCTTACTTGCATCAATTACTGTTTGATAGGTATTTCCAAAGTTTTCGCCCTCGCGTAGATCAACCCAAGAACCCAGAACTTTCCCACCATCTGCTACAGAGAGGTACTTATCCCAAGGTTCTGCGTGGAGGCCACGGAGAACATTTTTACGTGAGAAGGATACATTGTTTTGCAATTTTCCTTCTGCAAAGAAAGACTCTGGAAATCCAAGTGGGAGCATTTTTTCCTTTTGGAAATTTTCTTTAAACCAGCCACGATTATCACCATGAACAGGGATATCAAACTCCAACATACCTGGAATTGCATCAACCTTGCGTGCTGCAAGCGTCTTTCCGAAAAAATTATCTGTCATCTATGCTTCTCCAATCAAACGGAGCAGATACTGCCCGTATTCATTTTTCTTAAGTGGTTGGGCTAAGGCCAATACATCTTCGCGACTGATATAGCCCATACGGTAAGCAATTTCTTCTAAGTTTGCTACCTGAACATTTTGCATCCGTTGGACTGTTTCGATGTACTGTGAAGCCTCTAGTAAACTTTCATGAGTGCCAGTATCCAACCAAGCAAAGCCACGTCCCATAACCTCAACCGATAAATCTCCACGATCTAGGTAAGCCTTGTTGACATCTGTAATTTCCAATTCACCACGCGGGCTTGGTTTTATATTTTTGGCAATCTCTACTACATCATTATCGTAGAAATAGAGGCCTGTAACTGCATAATTTGAACGAGGATGTTCTGGCTTTTCTTCGATAGAAATGGCGTTCATGTCTTTGTCAAACTCAACAACACCAAAGCGTTCTGGATCCTTCACGTGATAGCCAAAGACAGTCGCTCCTGAATCCTTGTTTGCTGCCTTTTGTAACATCTTAGAAAGACCAGGACCGTGATAGATATTGTCACCTAAGATCAGAGCAACGCTATCA
This sequence comes from Streptococcus pseudopneumoniae, assembly GCF_001074975.1. Lineage (GTDB taxonomy): Bacteria > Bacillota > Bacilli > Lactobacillales > Streptococcaceae > Streptococcus > Streptococcus pseudopneumoniae_D. Next base: position 15,813 of record NZ_JUUO01000034.1, read on the forward strand.
TCACCAATAAATTCTTCACCAATAATAAAGGCTTGTGCCAAACCATCTGGACTTGGTTGCTCTGCATAAGACAATTGAATCCCAAACTCAGAGCCATCTTGAAGAAGCTCTTTGAATCGATGCAAATCCTGTGGAGTGGAAATAATCAAAATATCCCTAATCCCAGCCAACATCAATGTTGAAAGTGGGTAGTAAATCATCGGTTTATCATAAACCGGCATCAGTTGTTTTGATGCAGCCCGAGTTAACGGATATAAACGTGTCCCCGAACCACCTGCTAGAATAATACCTTTCATAATGGGTTACCTTTCTTTGTTGTTGAACAATCATTAAATTGTTAAAAATGCATGTCTTAGTAACCAAACTCATCCGTTACTACACTAAGTGCACGTTCAATAACAACATGCATGTCGTAGTATTTATAGTCAGCTAGGCGCCCACAGAAGATAACTTTGTCATTTTTGGCTGCTTCTTCTTGATACTTAGCAAATATAGCATTGTTCTTTTCATCGTTGATCGGATAATATGGTTCATCTCCACGTTCCCAGTCAGCTGGATACTCACGAGTAATAACCGTCTTCGGTTGTGTACCATATTCAAAGTGCTTATGCTCAATGATACGAGTGTAAGGAATTTCACGCTCTGTGTAATTGACCACTGCATTTCCTTGGTGGTTTTCCTCATCCAAAACTTCATGTTCAAATTGGAGACTACGATACTCCAATTCCCCATGCTTATAGTCAAAGTATTGGTCGATCATTCCAGTGAAAACAACTTTTTCAGCTGATGCTTCGAGTTCTTCACGGTTAGCAAAGAAATCAACCCCAAGCTCTACTTCTACATCGCCCAACATGTTTTCAATGATGACATTATAGCCACCGATTGGAATACCTTGGTAACGGTCGTTAAAGTAGTTGTTATCAAAGGTCAAACGAACTGGAAGACGCTTGATAATAAACGGTGGAAGATCTGTTGCAGAACGTCCCCATTGTTTTTCTGTATAGCCCTTGATCAATTTTTCATAGATATCTGGACCAATCAACTTGATGGCTTGTTCTTCAAGGTTTTTAGGCTCAACATCTTTCATATCAGCCGTTTGCTCGGCAATCTTGTCCTTGACTTCTTGAGGAGTCTTTGTTCCCCACATAGCGTAGAAGGTATTCATGTTAAAGGGAAGATTGTAAAGGCTCCCCTTGTAGTTAGCCACCGGTGAGTTGATATAGTTATTGAATTCAGCGAATTGGTTAACATAGTCCCACACTTTTTTGTTGGAAGTATGGAAAATGTGGGCACCATACTTGTGGACATTGATGCCTTCAACATTTTCACAGTAGATATTACCACCAATGTGATCTCGCTTGTCAATCACTTTTACTTTTTTGCCACGTTTTGTGGCTTCGTGTGCGAAGATTGCTCCAGACAAACCTGCACCAACGATAAGATAATCGTACATAGTTAACTCCTATTAATAATTTATAATTTAACGATTCGACTTAAATAAGGAATTTTCAACAATATTCCAACTACAATGAAACTAATGCTTAACGTGAAGATGACAAAAAGCAAATGTGCTCCTGCAAAACTGAATCCTACTAGTTTCTCCCACATCTTCATAATATATGTATGTATAATAAAAACTCCTATTGTTTGATTAGAAAGCTTGATAATCCATCTGTTCTTATCTGTATTTAAATCAAACGTGAGTACAGTCAAAAAAGTTCCTAAACTTACAGCTTTTACAAGAATACTATCATAAAAATATTCAGCAAAAAGATTATGATGAATATCCTTCGCTATCGCAAACAAGATTAACGGTGAAGTAAATAGTAAAACTACGGTGATTACTTTCATCCAACTCTTAAAACATTTTTTTAAAATATCCAAATTAAATTGAGCGATAAAACCACCTAAAATATAATAGAAAAACCAAGTCCATAATCTAAACGTTTGTATAATATAAAACTGCACCGGCAATTTGACAAAATAATTTGTCAGCTCAAACATCAAACCAATAATTACTAGGAGAGTTAAAATAAGTAAATATCTATTTTTTGAATTTAGAAACTTTTTCAAAATAGGTAAACACAAGTAAATAATTATTAGAGCACCAAAAAACCAAAATTGGAAAAAATATCCTTTTTGTATCAAAGAGTCTAAAATTATTCTTATAGGATTTTTAGAAAAATCTCTCTTATATATCCAAATTATTAAAGACCAAATTGATGCTGTTATAAAAATCCAGTTTACCTTCTGCAGGATGTATGAATAGCTAATCTTATTCCTGCCCAATAGTAAATAGCCATTTACCATAAAAAATAGAGGAATTGAATAGGTACCTAAGTAATATAAATATGTTAAATAATTCCAAGATTCAGTTTCTTTAAATCCTGATATTGTAGTATGGAGTAATACAACTCCTATACAAGCCATAATTTTAAGGAAATCTAAGTTTATATTCCGTATTTTCTTCATTTCGATCGTTCTCCTATTATTTGTTTTATTTCACCCATATTTACTACTTTAAGACATATTACTGCGATAAAATAAATCAATCCTCCAAGCACCGCATAGACTAAAACATTTAGAGTTGGTGAAAAATGTAAAACTGTTTTTGAAGCTAGCAAAATGCCATACATGATAGCTGATGCTAGAACAATTTTTATCATAGATCCGATAATAGGAACTTCTTTTATGTACCTGCGGGTAAAGTATAATTGTATCGCCCATACTAACGCCTCTGTCAAAACAGAAACAATGGCTGCTCCGATATATCCAAATTTAGGAAGAAAAAGTAAGTTCAAACCTACACTGATAATTGCAGGAGCTGTTGTTGAAATCATGAATTCTTTATTTTGATTATGAGGTATCAGGATCTGAATTCCCATGATATTGGTCCAACCGATAAAGAACATACGGAATATCATAATGGCGATTGCATAACGTGCATCCTGAAAATCTTGACCAAGGAAAAATTGAACAAAATCATCATTCACAATCAGAATCCCCGCTATTATTGGAAAAATCACCAAATTATAGATAAGGAAGGACATCTCATGCATTTTATTGACTGCTTTATGGTCACCTGTTGCTAACAAATGCGCAACACGTGGTAACATTACACTTCCCAAGGAAGTTACCAAGGTCAGAAGAATATTTACCAACTTTAGAGCCTGGTCATAAATTCCTACATCTCTTGTAGAAGATAATGCTCCAAGCATGGTACGATTAAGTGTAACATACAAAGAAATTGCTATCTGAGGAAGGAATAATAATATGATGGGTTTCAAATGATGTCTAGCATATTCTATATCAAAATGCGGTCTACCGATAAACTCCCGAGCAGGTAACCACATACTTAGTTGCCCAAAAAGTTCAAATATGGTTAGCAAAAAAACATAGAGATATAGGTCATTTGCAGATTTGATAAAGAGGAAGATTGAAATGACTCCAACGAGCTTGACCGTGATATTTCGAACAGTAATCTTTCGAAAATCCTCCAACCCTTGAAAGAGCCAGGAAATGTCTAAACCTTTTGAAACTAAACTCAAGCCTAGAATGTAGGCTACTGGATTTTGCATAAAGGGAAGAGTCAGACAAAGAAGAGCATACAAGGACATAGAAAGAACTGTTGCACCTAATTGCAGAGAGTAGATTCCCCAAAAGTTTTTTTCAATTTCCTTGCGATGCTCTGAAATGACCTTGGTTCCATAGTTAGCAACTCCTAGCGTCGCCAAAAGGATAAAATAGATGACAATGGAATTGAAATAGCCGTAGGTTCCTAGGTCATCTGAACTAAAAACCCGTGTCACATAGGGAGTAGTGATAATCGGCAAGATAATCACCAGAAACTGGTAGGAGAGATTGTAGGCGTAATTTTTTAACACTTTCATAAGGATGTAACTCGTCTTAATCTTTCTTTTTAACTGGACTTAACTCATTTTATTCAATTTTGTTATCTGGATTCATAATAAACAATCTACTGATGAATAAAATTAATGGAGAGTAACGAAGAACCAACATTTGAGGATCAAACATTCCATGGATAATCATAATCCCTAAACAGGCAAGTACGATATCTTTTCGAATGGACACAAAATAACGCATCACTTTTGTCAATGCAAACAACATAAATGCACTGACAATCAAGCCATCAATAACCAATAATTGAACAAAAGAGCTATCAATATAATTATAATTACTAGCGAAATTCCCAAATATATCTAACGTAGAAAAAGAAATTCGTTGCCCAAACAAATGAACTCCAAAATTTTGAAAACCTTCTACACTAAGCCGTAGTCGATTGTGAGTGAATTCATCTACGAAGTGGAAGAGATTCCCAGATGAATAAAAACAAAAATACAAGATAATTGCTAAAGCTACAATAAAACCGTAATGCACAAGTTCCCTTGACCAGAAATTTCCAATGATAAACTTTTTTTTAAAGATTTTAATACTAAACAAAGCATAGGTTAGTATCAAAATACTTAAGTAAAATGGACTGGATGTCGAAGTTTGTTGGTACATGTAAATTGTAGCCAAAAATAAGGCCAGCAATTCCATGTAAGAAATCTTCTTCCCTCTAAACATAAGATAACTACATACCGCAAAGAACATACGTTGAGAAGCAAAGGAAACATAATTAAATCCAAGACTATAACGATAACCACTATCCGCACTCATAAACATATTGGTAATAATACCTTTTTGACTGGCATAAATTGTCAAACAAAGCACCAGGAATGTCGCCACAGAAAAAGTTTCTAATAATTTTCTAAAATCAATATCTCTAGCAGAAAAAACAAGAAATAGCACATTTATATTTAATATTCCATCACGATTTTTTGAAACTATAGACATCACTATAAAAAATACTACTACTATTAATAATTGTTTCCAATGAAATTTAAAATAATGTAGAGTTTTCGAAAAGTTTATCAACTCCTTTATTAATAGCAATAAAATAGTACAATAAAGTAGTATGCGATAAAATGATAGAAAACCGTCTAATCGAACAAAATAAGTGGTTGTGACTAATGAAGCAACAACAACCCACACAAATAGGGTAAATAAATAGATTTTTTCTGAAATAAAGCGATTGTTTTTCACAAGTACTTTCCATTCCTTTCGACTATTGTATTAGAGAAAACCAAAATAATTCAAACGTAAGATAAATAGTAATAAGGTCAGTCATATATGTTGATTCTGTAAAAATTTCGAAATATTACACGAATCAATCTTTCCTAAATCTCTCATACCCCTTAATTTTATCCATTATCCGATTGTAAATCAAACACAATTTGTATTGTTTCAACCTCAACAACTTTCTAAATACAACATAACGATTTCCAATGGAATAATCTAGCCTGCTACTATTAAAAGCCTTTGAAAATTTATTATCTTCTATTGTGGTTTTCATCAATTTTGACGCTTTATTTAAAGAGTAGGTTCCATTTAACCAAAGTGGTCCAAAGTAACGATCAATAAAAATAGTCATTGCATTTATTATGAACTTATCCTCTAGTAATTGTTTATCAGAATTATCAGGATAGATAGATAATATTTTTCTTACCTGATTCACAAATTCTACTTGACCAGCTAGATTTTTTTCGTTATAGAACATTAAACTATGCGTACCTGTTACAGTATAAAATTTTTCTGAGCTAAGTAGTACATTATCTGCATACGTAATAAAGTTAAAATTAAACAGAACATCTTCACTTACAGACAATTCTGTATTGAATCTTATCCTATTTTTATTAACTATCTCTGTCCTAAAGAACTTTCCTGCTACTCCAGGTTCAATGCCGAATTCTCCAATTCGTAACGAATTTTTAAAAACATCGATTTTTTTTTCAAAAGAAATTCTTGGTATATATAAATTGCTGGCCAAAGATTTAACATCTGTGAACAAGATATCAAAATTATTTTCTATACTTGAAAAAACATCTAAAAAGTTCTCTTCAAAAAGATCATCACTATCAACAAAACTGATAAATGTGCCTGATACCATATCCAATGCTGTGTTTCTAGCTTGACTTACACCACCATGGTTATTTCGTATCACAATTAAATTATCAAAAACAGATTTATATTCTTCCAATATAGCGACAGTATTGTCAGTTGAACCATCATCAACACAGATTATTTCCACAGAACTACTGTGTCGACCAATTGAAGCAATCAAGCTATCCATAGTTTTGGCCAAGTATTCTGAAGAGTTAAAAGTTGGCATAATAAAGCTCAACAATGATTTAGACATTTTCGCTCCTTATTAATAATTAGGTTCTACTCTTTTCCCCATACGTTGAAACACTCCATCCCAAAAACCTTTCCAAATAATTGGGAAGTTCTGTTTTAAATGTCGATGGCGAATAGCAAGCACAAGATGATGAGCAATTAGTATCAGTGGGCTTAATTGACGGACTTTCCAATTTTTTCCATAACGCTTATCAAAAATGATGTTATTTCTAATTTTATAGTAATTCCGCCAATTATATGGCTCTTCCTTTTTTACAATAGAAGGATCAACCTTTACAGCAAGTTGTCTATGTAACTGTGCCTTTGTAACAAACATAATTTCTGAATATTTTTGTAGACGTTGTGCAAAATCTGAATCATCATATTCAATAAAAAAACCACTATCAGGTATACCAACTTTACGAAGTAACGACATTTCAACAACTGGACCTTCGAATGGCATATCAACAACTTTTATAGCATCATCATTAAACGGACCATAAGTTACTGTCTTCCTCATTTCTGTCCAAAACTTATGATAATCATCGAAATCGAAGTTAGTAATTGCTCTATCGTCAAAATTTTCATCGGTACGATTCGGTATACCTACTTGAACACTTTGTAAAGCCATTTGTTCCAAAATCTTTTCTAAACAATCCGGCTCAGGATATACATCATCGTCCATAATCCATACGTAATCATAATCCAGTTTAGATATTAATTTAATACCATTTGCAAATCCCCCAGCACCTCCGAGATTTTCCTGATTATGATAATAGTAAAAACATCTTCCGTCCCTCTCTGTTTCATAAAGATGATTTTTTGCTATTTCATCACATTTCGCATCTATGTACCCTAAATCAATAAGCATTTCCTCAGTATTATCCATAGAATTATTGTTGAAGATTAATACTCCTGAAACTTCTTTTTGTTGATTTATTATACCTTCTAAAGCCTTTTGAAGATATTTTGAGCGATTGTAGGTTACTACAAGGGCACAAACTGATTTCATACTTAACTCCTTATCAATCTATAATTCAAATGAACTTTTCTCAGGAAACAGTTGATCCATCTCCTTTACAAAGTCCACTATCACTTTTTCTTCGTCTTGAATATTAAATCCATCATTGATACACATAATTTGATATTTACCAGAATTCAATAAATTCCAAAAATCTGGGTTTGCATTGTCTAAAGAAAAAAGACCTCCCAACTTAGGATTTCCAACTGCGTATTGCCCACTAGCAATTTGCCAATACTTAAAGAGCCAGACATTAGTATCAGAGGGATTTCTGAATCGGCTAGCTGAAGTTTTTTCTAAGATATCTTTTTCCTTCTCCCACACTAATTCCATAGTTGATTTTAATAGAGGATAAGGTAAGTGACTTTCCCAAAAACCACAGATAAATTTACTATTTTTATATAGTAAAGACTTAACAATATTTTTCAAACCTTGCTTAGGATCAAAAAAATATCCATTTTTTAAAATTTCATTTCGAGTAAAGTGGCTAGTAATAATTTCCATATCATTTATCTGAAAATTCCCTGTTCCATATCTCTCAGGAATAATCGGAGATAGAGCAGTATTATATCTAGGCAATCCTTCCTCTGAGAAGAAATCATCAGGTGATACGGGGGCAGTTAGATACATATCATCATTAAAAAAAACAAAATGCTCTGACAAACCTGTTATCCTATGAATGTTACTTTCAATTGGGTTAGCAGAAAAAACTGGTAAATAATCCTGACAAATAATATCTTTATGATCTACTATTACCAATTTTTCATTACTAATATTCAACCAATCTGGTCTTTGATTGTCTGTTACAAGGTAAACTTTATTTACCCAAGGTGCAAATTTTTCTACCCCTCTAAACCAGTACTTAAAAGTTCCCCACTCACGGTAGGCCTTGACTGAATTCATACTTTTTTTAGAAGTATCCACAGTCTCGGAATATTTAGCCTTCTTTTCTCGCCAAATCGGATCACTTCCATCAACCCAAGTAACTACAAAATCTATTGGAAAATTCATATTACTTCCTTAATATTATTTACTTATATTTTTTATACAACTCCGAGAAGTTCTTAATGTAACTATCTAAAGAAAACAATTCTCTTTGTCTTTCTACTGATGCTTGGCCAAATTGGTTTCTTTTCTCTGGATCCTCCACCAATTCTTGAATGACTTTTGATAGTTCTGCAGGCTGATTCGGTATAGCAAGAATTCCGTTTTTTCCTTCCTTTACCATCTCACAGACACCTCCATGACGATATGCCACTACAGGTTTGCCACAGGCCATAGCTTCTAAGACTACGGTTGGTAATGGATCTGGATTGGTACTTGGCAAGACAAAGATATCAAACATATTATAGATCTCTGTCGTCTGGCTATAATAGTCAATTCTCTTAATTTGTCCAGCTACTGGTGACTCTGAAATGGCTTTTTCCAATTCATTCACGCGCCACTCTTCACCCTCAAATGCACTACCTGCCAAAAAGGCAACTGCTTTTGGATTAGCCTTCAAGATTGGAGTCACCGATTCTAAAAAGTCACCTTGACCTTTCCAGGCATTAACTCGACCGATCATACCGATGACAAGCGCATCTTGTGCGATACCAAACTGATCACGGACGGCGTTGGCATCCATCCCATGGTAGACAGCATTGTCAACACCATTATAAATGACTTTAACTTGGTCATCTTTGACATAACGAGACTGCTTGACATGATTAGCGACGGCATTTGAAACCGTCACAATCGTATCTGCATAGCGCCCCATTAAAAAGTTGATAAAATCTGAAATTGCTTTTAGTTTGACAATAATTTCATGAACATGCCAAATCAAAGGAAGTTTCAACTTACGTTTGAGATAAATTCCCTCAAGTACTGCAGTAGTATTGTTGTGAATGAGAGTAATTCCATTTTCCTTAGCATATTTAGCAATTTGCTTTGAATAACGATTATATGAACCAAAATACTCAAGAATTCCCTTAGGATTAAAATATTTACGGCGCAAGATTGGATAATCAATAACTTTAACTTTAGCACCAACCTTTTCCAATGCACCTACTAAAATACCATCATTGGGTAAAATAACATGTGCTTCAAATTCGTCTTTATTCAAACCTTTAATAAGCTCCAACAAAACCTTGTCAGCGCCATACATTTCGGCACCAGCGTGGAGATATAAAATTTTCTGCATTTCTAACCTTTAAATAATTTTTCGTAGTCTGTAACAATCTTTTCCCAAGTGAAAGCATCCGCAATTCTTTGGCTAGATTGTTTATCCAAATCAGCAAGGGCTGACTGGTCAAGTTTTTCCACTTCTTCAATCACACCTGCCAACTCATCTTTTTTCCAATAAATGGCACTATCCTCACCAACTTCTCGGTTAAAGCCAACATCTAGCAACAAATTCAGTTTAGTTGATGCCAGAGCTTCTAAAAGCGAAGGATTGGTTCCACCAACTTCATGCCCGTGGAAGTAGGCAAAGGCATTTTCTCGAATATACTTAAGAAGCTCTTGGTCATAGACTGTACCTACAAATTTTACTCGTGGATCTTTATCAAAACCAGTTTTTGCCAACAACTGATTATAAAACTTATTCTGTTCTACATTTGTAATTAAGACAAAGTCCTTCTTAGAGTTAGACGCCAAAAAGCCACGAATCATAGATTCATAGTTGTTTTCTGGTACAAATCGCCCGACAACCAGATAATACTCATTTTCAGAAACATTCTTCTCTTTGAACCAAGAACGTACTTTTTCGTCACTACTCTTTAATGTAGAGCGTGTTGTATCTGTACCATAAGCGATATAGGTTGTTTTAGGTTGATACTGCTTATAATCTTCTTGGATATACTTTTCAATATTCTTACTATCACACACTAATAAATCTGCGTGTTTGACCATTAGACCTTCAGAAATTTTCCAGTAGCGACGAACTGGAGCACTCCACTTAGCTCGCAACCACTCATGACCATCCGGATTAACCAGAAGAGTTCCGCCTATCGCCTGGATTTTTTTCTTAATTCTATGGATGAACGGACCAATTCGACAAGCTAAAATATAGAAGATTGGATCTTCATCCTTATTTTCTTTGGCAATTTCAATAGCTCTGTTAATTGCAGCAATGTCATAGGCTATGGCTCGCGCTGGACCAATATTAGGTACATCGACGTTATAACAGATAGCACCGTTATGCTCAAAGGCATCCTCAGTAATCCCTGACTTTGCAGAGTTTTCACGCATACAAGCTACATAATATTGGATGTCCTTGTCTTGTTGAAAGGCTGTTAATTTTTCAACAAAGGTTTCAAATCCCCCATACTTAGCAGGAATCCCTTTCGACCCTACAATATAGACAGTTTTTTTCATGTTACTCCTAATTTATAGACAGAGATCACAAACAAACTCACTTTGCTCCATCTCTCATCAACACAACTTTAACAGTTTTAAGCAAAATTTCAATATCTTTCCAGATTGTCCAATCATCAATATAGGCTACATCTAGTTTTACGACATCATCGAAATTGGTAATTTTACTGCGACCACTAATTTGCCACAAACCTGTAATACCAGGTTTGAAGCTTAGACGACGTTTTTGCTCAGGTGTATACTTTTCATATTCATCTACCGTTGGTGGACGAGTGCCGACTAGACTCATATCTCCGATAAACACGTTCCAAAATTGTGGCAATTCATCCAAACTTGTCTTTCGGATAAGGTGCCCAATCTTAGTAATCCGAGGATCGTTATCCATCTTAAACATTCCACCTTGCATCGTATTCTTCTCCATCAACTGTTCCTTGATGGCTTCTGCATCAATACGCATTGAGCGGAATTTATAGAAGGTGAAGTGACGACCGTTTTTCCCAATACGAGTCTGAGAAAAGATTGCAGGCCCCCCATCTTTACGAATCATAGGAACTAAAACTATACTAACAATACCACAAATGATTAGACCAACAATGGCTCCACAAATATCAATGATACGCTTAGTGATGACATGACTCGGCTTGTAGAAATTCGTAGAGAAGGTCACTACATTCAAGCCTGCCATTTCGTGAATCTGTTTATTGCGACCTAGGTTTTTATCGAAAACATTAAGGTTAACTGTTACATCAATACCCATTGTTTCAAACTGAGAAATAATAGATCCAATATCATAGTCCTCACTAGGAAGATTGACAAAGACTTCATCAACTACTTCATGCGTAGCGTAGGAAATCAACTCTTCTTTTGGTACAACAAGGACCTTTTCATGAGTAAATTCTGGCTTATCTAAAACACTAACAGCAACCAGCTTCCCTTGGACATCATTTGCGGTCAATAAACGATCCAGCACTTTTTCAGTACGGGATGTCGCCGTAATCAATAGAATCTTGCTACTACCTTTTAAGTTGTGGTTAAAGTGTACCCAGTAACGTTTGACAACAAAACTGAGTAGATAATTTAAAACTCCATACAAGGAAAGTAAGTAAATCATCCCTCGTCTAGAAATCACAAAATTTTCCTTTAAGAAGAAACTTGAAAAACTAATCAGCAAGGCGTAAAAGATAATATATTTAATCGTTTCTACTAATTCAACATACTGACCTCGTTTGAAAAAATCCTTACCGTAACCACTGATATAGAAGGCTACAAAGTGAAGAAAAAATAGGACGAATACTGTATTTAAAACAATATCAGTTTCTGAAATTGCAATCAGTATATAAGCTAATAAACTAACAAGTATACTCTGCAAGACGGCCAGAGTTATATTGTAGAAACTCCTTCCTTCCATACTGGTCTCCCTAACTTCATTTTATTTTTTTCCATAGGAACCATAGGCCCCGTAAGAACCATATCTTTCACGTTGAATATCAAATTTATTGAGCACGACCCCTAAAAATGGTTTCCCTGTTTGTTCTAACTGGTTTTTCGCTTTTTGTACTTCTCTTCGTTTTGCAACTCCTGCTTCTACAACTAAAATGGATGCATCGCATTTTTGCACAATAATAGCTGCATCGATTACAACTCCAATTGGTGCCGTATCAACGATAATATAGTCAAAATATTTGCGTAATGTTTCAATCATAATTCCAAAGTTGTCACTTTGAATAAGAGCTGTTGGATTAGGGGAAGCCACTCCTGACTCGATGACAAACAAATTATCAACATTTGTCTCACAAAGCCCCTGTGACAAATCCTGAGTTCCAGCTAGATAGTCTGTCAGGCCTGTAATTCTTTCTCTTGACTTAAAGACTCCAGACATAACTGAGTTCCGGATATCTGCATCAATCAAAAGAGTCTTATATCCTGCACGTGCAAAAGCCCAAGCAATATTAGTAGAAGTTGTAGATTTTCCTTCACTAGGATCAACTGAGGTGACCGCAATAACTTTCAAGTTATTACCACTCAATTGTACATTTGTTCGTAAAGCATTATAATACTCTTCTGCTTTTTTTACAGAGTTAAGTTTCTGTTGTGATAATTCTAACTTTGCCATCTCTTCTCCCTTACTTTACTTTATCCAGATTTGGAATGACTCCAAGGAGTGAAATCTCCATAACATCTTCTATATCTTCTGGACGCTTTACTCGGTCATCAAATAGTTCAATCAATAGCACTACTACAATCACTAGACCTGCTCCAAGACCTACTCCAATCACAGTATTACGACGAATATTCGGTGATGATGGAGCAATTGCTGGACGTGCCTCTTCAAGAGTTGTTACATCTGAAACTCTGGTAACTGTAATAATTTTTTGGGCTGCAACTTCTCGTAAAGCATTTGCAATACGACTAGCCTCATCAGGTTTATAATCACTGACTGAAATAGATACGATACGCGTATCTGCAGGAACTGTTACCTGAACCTTTTTAGCTAACGCTTTTGCATCGATAGTCAAGCCAAGATCAGTGACTACCTTCTCTAGAACATCTTGAGAGAGAATGATTTCACGATAGTCCTTAACCAAATATGTACCAGCTTGTAAATCCTGATTTGTCAAGCCTGGTTTGTCACTTTGGTTTCGATTGACCACATAAATTCGCGTCGTACTTCTATACATTGGTTTTATAATAAAACTACTGTATGCAAATGAAGCTCCTCCAATCACAATTGCTGCAAGAATGATTACTAATTTCTTTACCCATAATGCCTTTAGCAACTGAACAACGTTCACTTCAATAATATCTTTTTCTTTCATACTTCCTCCTAAATTAATTGATCCATTATAATTTTTCTGGGATTTTCTACAAAAAGTTCTTTCGCTTTTTTCGCTCCATATTTCTTAGCAATGATATCGTATGCCTGTTCCATATATGGAGGTCTGCTGTCTAAATTGTGCATGTCACTTGCAATTACATGAACTAAATCACGTTCCAAAAAATACCGAGCTCTCTTTTTCATGAATTTATATTTTTCACCAAAGAACTTAGGTTTTAAAACATGATAACTATTTATCTGAGTATAGCACCCCATATCAATCAGTTCACGAACACGTTTTTCATTATTCTCTAAAGCATCATAACGTTCAATATGAGCAATTACTGGCGTGATTCCCAACATCAAAATATTGCTCAATCCCGTATGAATCTCACGATAGGGAGTATGCATGCTAAACTCAATCAAAGCATAACGACTATCATTAAGGGTAGGAATTGCTTTTTTTTCTAGCTTTTCTAGAACATCCAGAGTATAGTATATCTCTGCTCCATAAGCAATGACTAAATCATCTGCTATTTCTTTTGCAATTTCGCGAACCTTAATAAAATTTGTTGCAATTTTTTCTTCTGGAGTTTCAAACATCCCTTTTCGACGATGCGAAGTTGAAACAATGGTTCGAACTCCTTGATTATAAGCTTCCTTTAACAGTGCTTTACTTTCTTCTATTGACTTTGGCCCATCATCTACATCAAAAACGATATGCGAATGAATATCAATCATTTTATTTTCCTTCCATCACATCATTGATTGCAGCCTTGACCGACTCTAAACTGCTGTCACTTATCTCCATCATGTAGAGATTACTCTCAGGCATGGCATAAGATGGTAAATCCATACGCCCGGTTCCTTTAAGATCTTGCGAATTAATCTTATAAGTTCCACCACTCTCAAGTTGGGCATTAACCAAGTTCATCATGGTTTCAAGTGGCATATTGGTTTGCACGGAATCTTGTAGCCCCTTTATAATACTGTCATAATTTTTTAAAGCTTCTGTCGAAGTTAGCTTTTGTAGAATAGCTACAATGACCTTTTGCTGGTTACGCCCACGATCCCGGTCTCCATCTGCCAAGGAATAGCGTTCACGTACAAATCCAAGAGCTTGTTCAGAATCTAAATGAACATTGCCTACTGGGAAATGGAACTTCCCATGTAGGGAAGTGAAATCCTGATCATTATGGACATCAACTCCACCAAGGAGATCAATCAATTTCAAGAAAGAAGTGAAATTCAAACGAGCATAATAGTTCAAGTCAATACCGTAAAGATTTTCCAGTGTATGAATCGAAGCATCTACACCATAAATCCCTGCATGGGTCAACTTATCTTTTTGGTTGTTGCCTCCATCTGCAATTGGAACATAGGAATCACGAGGTGTCGTTGTCAAGAGAATCTTTTTAGTTTCGCGATTAACTGTCATAATGATATTGACATCCGAACGAGAAACCGAACTGATAGGACCGTAAGTATCAATTCCACTGATATAAACGTTGAAACTGTCTCCCTTGACATTTTTGGGAGTCTCAACCTCTTTAGTCATTTTTTTAGTGTAAATTTTCTTGATTGTAGAAGCATAATCTGGATACTCTGCCTCAATAATATTCTCAAACACACTATTTAAGACAATAGCTTTAGCTTCTCCAGAAATCAAACTTTTATAAGTTGACAAATAAGAAGTACTTTTATCAACCGTCAAATCCTTATTTTGACTCGACTTAATATCAGCGATTAACTTTTGAATATTCTCATTATCCGTACCTGTTGGCCCCATAATACTAGATAATTGGGCAACATTATTGATATCGCTATCCTTTAAAACTACAACACTGAGGGAATACTCTGAATAATTTGAAGTCGCATTAATATGACTGGTAAATCCTACAAATTGTTGCAGAGTAAATAATGAAACGGAACTCACTAACACAGCAAGCATCAAAAAGAAAATCGTGAACTTTTCGGCTTTTTTATAAATTATTAATATTGTGGCAATCACAGCCACCATCAAAGCAAAAACTGCGACCACTATATTAACGTGCCTGAAAGCAAGTATATTGTACTTAAAGATTAAGAACAATAAAAACACACTCAACAATGAATAAACAAGCAACAAGATTATGTTAAGATTCTGTTTTGTTTTCTGCGAGCATGATTTTTTAAAACGTCTACTCATGATTATCACCTATACATTTAATAGTCCCATTATATCACTTTTTTACGATAAATTCCACATTTACCGAGTTTATAAACATCCTTTGATATAGATTATTTAAACCTCATCAGCACTGATACTATTCAAAAATCTCTTCAAAGTATAACAATACCTCCGTATCATAGTTATATGTTACTGTGGACAATCTCAAAACACTGTTTTGAGGTTGCAGATAGAGCTGACGTGGGTTTGAATTGATTTTCGAAGAGTATTACAATTCAACATAACTAGACAACTACTAGCCCATACAGCAAAAAACAGCCCTATTAAGACGGCTTTATAAAAACCATCCAATAGAACTGCTCCTCATTATTTAACATGCTTTTCTGCTTCTTTTTGAGCTTTTTCAATTGCTTTTTTGCTTTCTTGCTCCCATTTGGTCTTGGCTTCTTCATACTGTTTAGTCGTAACTGTATCTTTTTGCAGTTTCATGTACTTGTAGTTATTTCCATCACCCTTGATACCAACCAATGAATAGCCTCTTGTAAATGGTGTCACTTTAGTTACAGAAGCTGTACCACCATTTGACATAGCTGACATAAGGAGAGAGTTATCGATCATCCAAGCTTGAGCTTCAGCATACTTTTCATAACGCTTCGCTACATCTTTGTTTTCACTATCCGCTTCCTTAAGCATTTTAGTGTAAGTATCCAAACCTAGGCTAGCAATTTTTGCTTTATCTTCCTTGGCATCTAGACCAAAAATCTTGAGGTAGAATCCATCCTCTGCATTGAAAGGATTGAGATAAGTTGATGGATCCTGATAGTCACCTACCCAACCATCAAAGCTCAAATCATAGTCACGATCAGCTGGTGTTGGTGCCAAGAAGGCTACGTTATTAAAATCATCTGTTGACAGTTGCTGAACATCAATGACAATATTATCAGCACCCAAAACTGATTCAAGAGTCTGTTTAACAGAGTTCATACCTGTCACAGCATTTTTATTCGTCTGATCAACTGCCGCATCCAAATGAATAGGGAAGGTCACACCTTGACCTGCCAATTCTTTTTTAGCTTCCGCAAATTTTGCTTGGGCTTTTTCTTTATTGAAATAGGCATCCTGAGCATCTGCCAAGTTAATACCTGACCATTCTGTTCCGTAGTTGACCAATTTAGAAGCGACTACTTCTCCGAAGGTCTTGTCTCCAACTTGGACAAATGTAGGAGGCACTAGGGTGTTACGAAGGGTCTTGCTAGCCGCTTCTTCCCCATTTGACTGGGCAGAGTAGGCTGTGCGGTCCAAGGCGAAGTTCACTGCTTGACGGAAGTTTTTGTTCAAGACAGCTGTCTCAGTTGACTTCTTCTGCTCATCTGTCGTTTTAGCAGTGTGATTGTAAGCCTTACGGTTGACGTTAAAATTAAAATACCAAGAAGTCTTGTCCTGCAAACTGTAAATGATATTATTCTTATATTTTTCCTTTGTCTTAGCAAAGTTTGAACTATTTGGATAAACACCTGCGATTGAATAAGCTCCGCTTTCAAAGTTACGGATGGTCAATTCTTGGTCTGAGCCGTCAAAATAAGCCAATTTCACGCGCTCAATCGATACTTTGTCATGATCATAGTAATGCGGATTTTTCACATACTCGATCGATGATTTTGATGTGAAGTCTTTTAACAAATAAGGTCCGCTGTAAAGAATACTATCTGGAGATAAAGTACCAAAATCTTTCCCTTTTGAATTTAGAAACTCTTCGTTTACTGGGAAAAGAATACTATTCGTTGTTTTTGAATTCCAGTAAGGCTCTGGGCGCGCCAAAGTATACTCAACCGTCTGGTCGTCAATGGCTTTCACTCCAACCTTAGAAAAGTCAGAATCCACTCCTGTAATATAATCATTCAATCCCTTGATCGAGTTTTGAATCAAGTCAATAGCCTGTGATTTATTATCCACTGCGTACTTGATACCTGTCACAAAATCTTGTGCCTTAACTGGGGCGTACTCTTCACCGTCAGCTGTGAACCATTTGGCATCTTTTCTCAGTTTATAGGTATAAGTCAGACCGTCGCTTGAAACAGACCAGTCTTCTGCCAAAGACGGAACTAGGTTCCCATGATTATCATTTTCAAGCAAACCATCAACTAGGTTGGTGATAATCGATGTATTATCAGCGTAGTAGTCTAATAAATAGTTAAATGTAGTTGGATTTCCACTAAAGGTTGATGAGTAAGTTTTTGTATCTGAACCTGATTGACCGCAAGCAGCTAAAAGCAAAGCAGCCGCAAAAGTCAGGCATGCACTAAGGACACGCTTTTTTGTATTCATCTTCTTTCTCCTTTATGTTAGTTTTTATAACATAGATTTATTTTACCAAAATAATGGAAATTTGTAAAGTTAATTGAATTTCTAGAATGGAAGTTTATAAACTCTAGACATTAAAAAAACAAAGGTTTTCTGCCTTTCATACAGTATCCCCTTGTTTTTATACGATTTATTGATTAAAAATTATTTGTAAAAACAAGCCTAGACTCATTTTACGTGTTTTTCTAAATCCTTTTGATACTGAGCATTAGATTCTAGTTTTTCCTTTTGCCACTTTTTGAGGGCTGCCTCATACTCTTTAGTTGTAACAATATCATTTTGAAGTTCCATTCCTTTAAAAATAAATGGATCCCCTTTGATACCAACTTGTGAATAAGCTTTAGTAAATGGCACAGTACGACTTACCATAGGAGAACCTCCTGAAGACGCCACTGGAATAAGGAGAGAACTATCTGTTACCCAAGCTTGAGCCTTAGCATATTTCTCATAACGTTTGTCAAGATTAGTGGTCTCAGAGGAAGCTTCATCCAAAAGCTTCTTGTATTCATCTAAGCCAATTTTCGCCATAACTTCTGGATCCTTGCCCTTTGTTATACCTAGATGTTTCAAGGCAGAACCCTTCTTAGCATCTAAAATATTGAGATAGGTTGCTGGATCTTGGTAATCTGGTCCCCAACCTGTTCCGTTTAAATCATAGTCTTTTTGCGTTGGCACTTTTGCTTGAGAAGTAATACTTTCCTTCTCATTGTCTGTCATTTGAAGAACATCTACAATGACATTCTCCGTTCCAAGCGTTTCTTCAATTGATTGTTTTAGCGAATTGGTTTGTTGAACCGCAACTACATCTGTCTGTTCTACTGGCACATCCAAATGAATCGGGAAACTTACTCCCTTAGCTTGTAATTCTGACTTCGCTTTTTCAAATGCAGATTTAGCCTTTGTAGGATTGTAAATTGTATCCTTACCATCTGTGAGAGTCACATCTTTCCACTGTTCTCCATATTTCAGTAGTTCATCCTGAGCCAACTGCCCGAAGGTCTTCCCTGCTACTTGAACGTAATTATCTGGTACAAGACTATTACGAATAATCTTATCCGCACCTTCTTCACCGTTTAATTGAGCTGTATAGGCGTGGCGATTGAAGGCAAAATTAATTGCTTGACGGAAACTTTTATTCAGCATGGCTTCTTTTGTAGAAAGCTTTTGTCCTTCATCTGTCTTGGCTGTTTTATTATATGATTGACGATTTACGTTAAAAGTAAAGTAATAACTAGTTGCTTCCTGAGGGCTATAAATAATCTGATCTCCATATTTCTCTTTGGTAGAAGCAAAACTTGAACTATTTGGAAAAAGTCTCGCTGTATTATATGCTCCTGTAGCGAAACTACGGATAAGGGATTCTTGATCTGATCCGTCATAGAATGTTAATTTTACATTATCAATCTTGACATTTTCCTTATCCCAATAGTTAGGATTTTTTTCATATTCAATCACAGATTTAGAAATCAAAGATTTCAAAAAATATGGACCATTGTAAAGAATACTTGATGGGGTTGGCGCTCCGTAATCCTTGCCTGTTGCATTCAAAAATTCTTCATTTACAGGAAGCATGGTTGCTGTCGTTACTTTAGAGTTCCAAAAACTTTCTGGTTTATTAAGGGTATATTCTACCGTATAATCATCAAGAGCTTTAACACCTACAGTTGAAAAATCATTGGTCTCACCACTAACATAAGCTTCCAAACCTTTGATTGATTTTTCAATCAAAGAAAGACCATCTGACTTACCATCTGCTGCATGTTTCAGACCGGTGACAAAATCCTGTGCCTTAACTTCTGCATACTCCTCTCCTTCAGAAGTATACCATTTCACACCCTTACGAAGTTGGTAAGTGTAAGTCAAACCATCGGCTGAAACAGTCCAATCCTCTGCTAAAGACGGAACAAGATTCCCATACTTATCATTCTCTAAAAGACCATCAACAACATTACCAATCACGTCAGAGGTAGAACTTTTACTCGTAACGCTATAATCCAAGGAAGACGGATCCACTGCATAAACATAAGAAAAGCTCCTCGGGGCATCTGCTTTCTTATCACTTTTACCGCAAGCTGCCAAAAGAAGGGCTGCACTCAAGGTCACTCCCGCTCCTAAGAGCCACTTTTTCGATTTCATAGGCAATCTCCTTTAAGATAGGTTTTTCACCATTATAACCTATTTTTCTATAAATGCAAGAGCCTTTGAGTGATTTGTTAGAAAATTCTAACAAATATTTTTAAAAGAGTTTTCTAAAAAACTTTTAGCAAAAAACCTCGAACTCTATAAGCTTGAGGTTCCCACTTTTTAGTCAGTCAATTCCACACAGAAAGCATCCCATGGAGCCAAGCTTTGTTTTTCAAAAACTTCTTGAGCTAGGGTGTTTTCAATCAAGACAGATTTAACTTTTCCTTCTACTGTTAAGTCTTGTTTTTCATTGGACAAGTTAGCCACAACTAGAAAACGATAGTCCCCATCTTTACGGATATAGGCAAATACCTTTTCAGCCGTATCAAGCAATTTAAAATCAGCTCGAATCAGCCAGCTATTCTCCTTACGGATTTGAACTAGCTTCTGATAGGTATAGAAAATAGAATCAGGATTTGCCAGCGCTTCTTGAACGTTGATTGCTTGATAGTTTGGATTCACTGCCAACCAAGGTTGAGCAGTTGAGAAACCAGCGTTTTTGCTCTCATCCCATTGCATAGGGGTACGGGCATTGTCACGACCAATGACACGGATACTGTCCATGATTTCTTCCATCGGAACGCCTTTTTCAAGAGCCTCACGCGCATAGTTAAGAGATTCAATATCTTCTACTTGATTCAGTGTTTCAAACGGATAATTTGTCATCCCAATTTCCTCACCTTGGTAGATATAAGGAGTCCCTCTCATGAGATGAAGCAAGATGGCAAAGGCTTTGGCAGATTTTTCACGGTATTCTTGGTCATTTCCCCAGATTGAGACAATACGAGGGAGGTCATGATTGTTCCAGAAAAGGGAATTCCAACCGCCCTCAACTCCTAACTCTGTCTGCCATTTGTTGAAGATTTCTTTTAACTTAGGGATATTCAGCTCTTTTTGATAGTGCCATTTAGGTTGCCCTTCCTGATACTGAAGACCGATGTGTTCGAACTGGAAGACCATAGACAACTCTTGCCCTTTTGGATCCGAGTAGAGCTTAGCAATTTCTGGCGTTGCTCCCCATGTTTCCCCTACTGTCAAGAGATTCTTATCTCCAAAGGTCGCCTGATTCATCTCCTTGAGATAAGGGTGGAGCATAGGACCATTATTGACTACTTTCTCGTCAGGAATTTTCCCAATCATGTCAATGACATCCATACGGAAACCACCAATGCCTTTATCAATCCAGAAGTTCATCATCTCATAAATTTTCTGGCGAAGTTTTTCATTCTCCCAGTTGAGATCGGGCTGTTTCTTGCTGAAAAAGTGGAGATAGTACTGACCTGACTTTTCATCGTACTCCCAAGCAGACCCACTAAAGATAGACTCCAAATCGTTGGGCTCATCGCGCCAGATATAGTAGTCTCGCTCAGGGCTATCAGGATTTTCACAGGCCTCGACAAACCAAGCATGCTCATCTGAGGTATGATTGACCACTAAGTCCATGATGATACGAATATCACGCTTCTTAGCTTCCGCGATCAGTTGGTCCATATCCTCCATAGTCCCGAAAATAGCTGCAATCGCTTGATAATCAGCAATATCATAGCCATTATCATCCATAGGGCTGTCATAAACTGGAGAAAGCCAAATCGCTGTAATTCCTAACTTGGCTAGATAGTCTAACTTACTGGTAATTCCTGGCAAATCCCCAATTCCATCTCCGTTGCTATCCATAAAGCTCTTAGGATAAACTTGATAGACTACGGCATTGTGCCACCATTTTTCTTGCATCTTCTTACCTCATTATTTTAATAATCTGTAGTCTATGATAGCGCTTTTTAAAATTTTATGCAAGCGTTTGCCTAATCTTTTTGATTCCTTTTTTAACTCCATAGTTTCCTAACTTCCAATTTTTTATTATAATAGAGGTCAGAGGTAAAAAAATGAAAAAACAAGCTTTTAGTTCTGAACAATATTTGAATCTACAGCGCGACCACATTTTGGAGCGCATTAACCAATTTGACGGCAAGCTCTACTTAGAGTTTGGTGGCAAAATGTTAGAAGATTTCCACGCTGCTCGTGTCCTTCCTGGTTATGAGCCTGACAATAAAATCAAGCTCTTACAAGAATTGAAAGAGCAGGTTGAGGTTGTGATTGCTATTAATGCTAGCAATATCGAGCATTCCAAAGCACGTGGTGACTTGGGCATTTCTTATGACCAAGAAGTTCTTCGTTTGATTGACAAATTCAATGAATTGGGAATTTTTGTTGGCTCTGTTGTCATCACACAGTATGCTGGTCAACCAGCTGCAGATGCCTTCCGCAACCAGTTAGAGAAAAACGGAATTGATTCTTATCTTCATTATCCAATCAAAGGGTATCCGACAGATATGGACCACATCATTTCTCCAGAAGGTATGGGGAAAAATGACTACATCAAAACTAGTCGCAACTTGATTGTCGTAACTGCTCCTGGACCTGGTTCTGGAAAATTGGCAACCTGTATGTCCAATATGTACCACGACCAAATCAACGGTATCAAGTCTGGTTACGCTAAATTTGAAACTTTCCCAGTTTGGAATCTACCCCTTCATCATCCTGTCAACTTGGCCTACGAGGCTGCCACAGCTGACCTTGATGATGTCAACATGATTGACCCCTTCCATCTCCAAACCTATGGAGAAACCACAGTCAACTACAACCGTGATATCGAGATTTTCCCTGTTCTGAAACGTATGCTGGAACGTATCCTAGGTAAATCTCCTTATGCATCTCCAACTGACATGGGTGTCAACATGGTTGGCTTTGCAATCACTGATAACGACGCTGCCATTGAAGCATCTAAACAGGAAATTATCCGTCGCTACTATCAAACTGTTCTTGATTTCAAGGCTGAAAAAGTCGGTGAAACTGCCGTTAAGAAAATTGAGCTTCTCATGAATGACCTAGGTATCACACCCGCTGATAGAAAGGTTGCTGTTGCCGCACGTCAAAAAGCAGAAGAAACAGGCGGACCTGCTCTCGCTCTTGAATTACCGTCTGGTGAAATCGTTACTGGTAAGAACTCAGAACTCTTTGGTCCAACAGCCGCTGCTCTTATCAACGCTATCAAGAAATCAGCTGATATTGCTAAAGAAGTAAAACTAATCGAACCTGAAGTTGTTAAGCCAATCCAAGGTCTTAAAATCGATCATCTCGGTAGCCGCAATCCACGCCTTCATTCAAATGAAATCCTGATTGCACTAGCTATCACAGCTACAGAAAATCCTGATGCTGCTCGCGCTATGGAAGAGCTTGGCAACCTCAAAGGAAGCGAAGCCCACTCAACCATCATCTTGACAGATGAAGACAAGAATGTCCTTCGTAAATTGGGTATCAACGTAACCTTTGACCCTTACTATCAATACGACCGCTTGTATCGTAAGTAACGATTCGAACCTCTCCATCCTCGGAGAGGTTTTCTCTCTGTTTCAATAGCAGCCTTTATGGTATAATGAAAGAAGAAAACTGAAAGGATTTACCATGTCAAAAGAAGTTATTGTTGAAAGTTTTGAACTTGACCACACCATTGTCAAAGCACCGTATGTCCGTTTAATTGGGGAAGAAACAGGTCCTAAGGGAGATATCATTTCTAACTTTGATATTCGCTTGGTTCAACCAAACGAAGACTCAATCCCTACTGCAGGCCTTCACACAATCGAGCACCTCTTGGCTAAGCTGATTCGTACTCGCATTGATGGAATGATTGATTGCTCACCATTTGGATGTCGTACAGGATTCCACATGATTATGTGGGGGCGCCACACCAGTGCTGAAATCGCGGCCGTTATCAAGGATTCGCTCAAGGAAATCGCTGAAACTACTACTTGGGAAGACGTCCCTGGAACAACTATCGAATCTTGCGGTAACTATAAGGACCACAGCCTCTTTTCTGCTAAAGAATGGGCAAAACTCATCTTGGAACAAGGAATTTCAGATGATGCATTTGAACGTCATGTGATTTAAACACAAAAAAGGAACCAGTTTTTTTAGCTGGCTCCTTCTTTTTTATTCTCAAAATTCTGTCTTAGGCTTTTTCACGAATGACCAAAACACTATCTTCCATATCAGCTTCTAGGTGTTTAGCATCAAGATGGTCCAAATGGAAATCTGTCACCTTATCACGGATTTGTTGTTCAACCACACGACGGAGTGGACGAACACCCATGACTTCATCGTAACCTTCTTCGGTCATGTATTCTTTGGCCGCATCGCTCACTGCCAAGTCGATATCTTTCTTAGCAAGCGTCTTATTGACATCCACTAACATCAAATCAACAATCTTAGAAAGATCTTCTTTGCTCAAGTGTGAGAACTCAATCACAGCGTTAAAGCGATTCAAGAATTCTGGACGGAAGTAAGGTTTCAAACGATCCATGAGTTCTGGTTTTTCCGCATCTTCTGTCAAGTTGGCTTCGTAGCCAAAACCAGCGTTTGAAGTTGCGATAATCACTGTATTCTTGAAGTTTACGGTATTACCTTGACCATCTGTCAAACGACCATCATCTAAGACTTGAAGGAGAAGCGTGATGACTTGAGAATCTGCCTTTTCAATTTCATCAAGAAGTACGATTGAGTAAGGATTGCGACGTACACGTTCAGTCAAGGTATTGTTGTTGTCATCGTAACCTACATAACCTGCAGTTGTACCAATTAATTTAGAAACAGCTGTACGATCACTATATTCTGACATATCCAAACGAATAATGGCATCTTTAGTACCGAACATATCAAGAGCCAATTGTTTAGCTAACTCTGTTTTACCAACACCAGTAGGCCCTACAAAGAGGAAGCTACCGATTGGGCGGTTACCTTCATCAAAACCTGCACGATTACGACGGATAGCACGTGCTACTGCTTCTACAGCCTTGTCTTGACCGATAACCTTGGTTTGCAGACGGTGACCCATATCTTTCAAGCGTTCAATATCAGTTGCCCCCATTTGTGAAACAGGAATACCAGTCATCCGTTCTACAGATTCAGCCACGTCGTTGATTGTCGCGGTGACTTTATGGTCTTCTGTATGATTTTCAACTTGTTTCTCCAATTCTGCAATACGTGTTTTAGCATTAAGTGCTGTTTCATAATCTTGAGCCTCAACTGCCTTTTCCTGTTTTTCTTTTTCAGCTTTAATTTCGCGTTCAACAGCATGAACATCTGTAACTGGATGTTGGGCTGCCAAGTGAGCAGCTGTCACATCGACAAGGTCGATAGCCTTATCTGGCAAGCTACGTTGTGGAATATATTGAACAGAATAATCCACTGCTGCTTTCAAGACTTCATCTGGCAAGATGACATTGTGGTGTTGTTGATAGAGATCACGAATTCCTTGAAGGATTTTAAAGGTATCCTCTGCTGAAGGAGCATTGACCTTGACTTCGTTGAAACGACGAGCAAGAGCTGCATTCTTCAAAATAGTGTTACGGTATTCGTCTTGAGTCGTTGCCCCAATCACGGTCAATTCTCCACGAGATAGAGCTGGCTTGAGAATATCTGCAAGCCCTTTAGATCCACTGTCTCCACCAGTGCTACCAGCACCGAGAATTTGGTGAATTTCATCAAAGAAGAGGATAATATTCCCTGCTTCTTTTACTTCATTTACTAGGTTCTGAACATTTTCTTCAAAGCTACCACGGTATTGAGTACCAGCCTCAAGACCTGAAATATCAATGGAAATAATTTCCTTATTCTTGATGGCAGCTGGGACATCGCCATTCACAATAGCTTGTGCTAGACCTTCGACAACTGCTGTCTTACCAACACCTGCGTCTCCGACCAAAACAGGATTATTCTTAGTACGGCGTGAAAGAATTTCAGATGTTTCTTGAATTTCCTTGTTTCGTCCGATAACAGGATCCAACTTGCCCTCACGCGCTTCTGCTGTCAAGTTTCGACCTAGTTTAGCAAGGACACCATCTTGTTTCATACCTGAAGCCTGTTGTGGCATTTGTCCATCAGCTTCTGCACTGCCTGGTAATTGACCAGTTGCACGATAGTGAGCAAATTCCTCTGGTGTCACTTCGCGTCCATTAATCAAGTAACGGCGATTTTCAGAACTGTATCCTCGCATACCACCCATCAATTGGTTAAATAAATCATCCATGTTGTTAAAATTATTAAAGTTGTTGTTCATATTCTTTACCTCTATTTATTTACTTAGTTATTATTATTGATATTGACTATCTTTGACCTTTGTTTTAAAAAATTTAGACTGGCTAAATCGCTACTCTACGTATGATTTCTGGTTTTTCTTTTTCAAGCAGGAGTAGACTATCTTTACTTCTGAAAATTTCTAGATTAAACATAGACCAACCTCTTTCTATTTCACTTTAAATAAGCGTTCTAGTAAGGCTTTCATTTACCTTACGTTCATAATATACTACATTAGTCAGAAAAGGTCAAGAGTTTTGACTTTAACTGACTAATATTTTTTACATTCTTCGAAAATCTCTTCAAACCACATCAGCTTCATCTTATCTACAACCTCAAAACAGTGTTTTGAGCAGCCTAAAGCTAGCTTCCTAGTTTGCTCTTGATTTTCATTGAGCATAAATGTTCTAGTAAGGCTTTTATTTACCTTACGTTCATAATATACTACATTAGTCAGAAAAGGTCAAGAGATTTGACTTTGACTGACCAATATTTTTTAAACAGCAAAAACACCCTGAAACATCAGGGTGCCATTCTTATCTCAAATACAAAATTGCTAGGGTCAGGAGACTTGCTAGAAGCCCAACTCCCCAAAAGAAGAAGTCAACCTTCCACTCGCTCCAAGGATTTCCTTTACCAGAAAATCCTCCAAGCTCAAAATGGTGATGTACAGGCGTCATACGGAAAATACGTTTGCCACCAGTCATTTTGAAATAACTGACTTGCATCATGACCGAAGTTGTTTCAAAGACATACACAATTCCGATAATCAAGAGAGTCCATTCTTGGTGGAGGGCCATAGAGATAGCTGCCAACATTCCACCTAGGGCCAAACTTCCCACATCTCCCATAAAGACCTTGGCAGGCTTATGGTTAAAGACGAAGAAACCGAGCAAACCACCAATCATGGCAAGAATCACTAGAAGAATATCCATCTGACCTTGCACATAGGCAATAACTCCATAGGCAGACAAGCTAATCACAACGGAAATACTAGCTAGACCGTCAATACCGTCTGTCAAGTTGACTGCATTTGAAAAACCGACTAGCCAGAAAAGAGCGAAGAAAATATAGAAAAATCCCAAATGAACTGGATAACCAAATACAGACAGGATATCGCCCCCACGCTCATAGAAAAGATAGAAGATAACTCCACCTAGAAGCTGAAGAGCCAATTTCTGCTTGGGATTCAGCCCCTCATTGATTTTACGGAAGACCTTGAGGAAGTCATCTAAAAATCCGATTAAACCATAAAGAACCAAGATAAATAAAATCATACCTACATTATTGCTGAATTGGCTACTAAATAGGGCAAAAAAGAAAGCAACCAAAACAGAAGTAATTAAGAAAACCAAACCTCCCATTGTAGGAGTCCCAGCTTTTGCCTGATGCTGTTTGACATCCTCATGCATCTGCTGGCCTGTAATTTGCGCCTTTCTATAAAATTGGATAAAGGCTGGAATTCCTACCAAAGTTAGTAAAAATGTCACGATTCCAGCACTGATGGAAATAAACATATTAGTCTCCTAAAGTTAATTTAATTTTTTTAATGTTTTTGATAGCTGTATTAGTCCGAACATCCTGCTTCTGAACAACGGAACCTGAACCTTCAAATTCCAGTTCAATATCCAACCATTTAGCAAAGGTCTCGGCAGTCTCTTTTTTCCAGCCATACATGTCTGGAATTTCTTCTACCTTATCCGATAAAAGGAGAACTTGTTGGTTTGGTGCAAGATTGGTCCCTTCTTCTACAGAAGTCTCTTTAATCTTTGTTCCAGTACCTACAACGATTGGTTGCACAATATTTCGGCGTAAGGCTTCCGCCAACTCACCAGGTGAAATATCCTTGATGCTAGGCATTGCATAAGAAGATTCTGTCGTAACTTTATCTAAATTTTTGGCTGGAGATTGAAGATTGAGAGATTCTTTCATAGCTGAAGCCCGCTCCAAGATTGGGGTGGCAAATTCTCCCAACTGGATACCTGAAAAATGCTCAGGCTGTTGAACCGTTACATACAAGATAAAATCAGGATTTTCAGCAGGATTCATAGTCACAACTGAGAAAATATAATTGGTAGAACCAACCAAGTATCCTCCATTTTTCTCATCAGCGATTTGAGCCGTACCGGATTTAACTGCTACATTTTGTCCAGGAACTGTTATAATTGGCTTTCCTGTGTAGTGATTATACATAGTTCCATATAGAGGGTCCGTCCCAACTAAGATCATGTGATTTCGAGTTGTGCTTGCTGCCTCTTTGGAAACAGGATTTCCTACTATTTCTTTTTGTGACTTACGTACAGACTGATTGTTAGTATCATAAATAGCACTTATAAATTTTGGCTCCAGCATAACTCCATCATTAGCAATAGCTGTAAAGGCACGAAGCATTTGTGTTTGTGTCACTGAAATTCCTTGCCCAAATGAGCTTTGAGCAATACTAACAATATTATCAGCTGGAAGTTGACCAGCGTATTCATCTGTCAAGCCAAAGCGAGTTGGAACCCCAAATTTAAAGCGTTTTAGATAATCCAACCAAGTAGCATCTCCCATTTTTTGTTCAAGTAGACTCGTTCCAACATTACTGGAGTGAGCGAAACCTTGTGAGAAAGTCATCATCCCACCAGTAGTCAAACCAGCATTAACATCCCAATCTCGAGTCGTCGCATCCGCTATTTTGAATTCACTGCTATTGAAGTATTCTCCACTTGGGAAGGTATTATTATCAATAGAAGAAGCTAACGTCATGACCTTAAAGGCTGATCCTGGTTCATAGTTACTTTGATAAAGAATATCACGCCAAACAAAGTCCTCAGTGATTCCTTCTTTAGTATCTGCATTAAAGGTAGGTCGTTGGGTGGTAGCGAGGATTTCACCGGTCTTTGCACTGACCAAGGTCGCGGTCATATATTTACCCTTGACTTTTTCTTGGAAGGCATCCATTTGACTTTCCATGAAAGATTGTAAAGGACTAGATAGGGTCGTATAGACATCTTTCCCGTTTACAGTCTGTCGGGTAACTTGCTCCGTACCTGGAACAATATTTCCTAAGCGGTCTTTTTCATAGGTTATAATACCGTCTGTCCCAGCAAGAATGGTATTTAAAGAACTCTCCAAACCAGAAGTCCCTAACAAACTCTTACTACCATCCTCATTTTCATGAAGTTGGGCTAAGCCAATAAAGCTAGAAGCAAATTGTCCATTTGGATAGCTTCTATTTGGACTAGTCGTAAAATTAATACCCTCAACCTTAGCAGATTCTAAGTCCTGTTTAATGGACATCATATTAGCATAGGTAATCCCATTCCCTTTTGCTCCAAAAGAAACTTGAGTCAGATTCGGTTGAGACAATTGTTCTTTCACATAAGCCTCGTCCATATCCAGATACTTATGGAAAACCTCTGCTACCTTATTAAACTGGGCATCTTCTACATAAAGAATTTTACCCGTTGCTGATTTGTATTTTTTATCAATGACAGCATAGACATTATAGGAGGTTGCATCTTCTGCAATCGGAGTTCCATTACGATCATAAATGGTTCCCCTCTTAGCAGGGACTGTTCGTGTTGTTTGATGAACCTTATAAGCTTCTTTGACCAGGTCAACACCAAACTTCTTTCCCGTACCAATAATCACCGCAAAGTTAACCAAAAAAACAGCAAAGAGAATGACAGCTAAGAGACTAAGGCTTTTTCCAACTCGTCTGCGGTTTTCTAGAGGAGTTCTGCGATTCTTAATGGCAAAGTGTACTATTTTTTCTTTCCATGTTTTCATATATTACTCCGCCGATCGAATATTTTCATTATTCAATTGCAAGTCTTGTGAATTTGCAATTCCGGTCAAACGTTCTGATCGGATTAATTCGTTAACTTCTTGTTTGGCATCATCTAGCTCTGTCTTTTTTTCTTCAATT
This sequence comes from Streptococcus pseudopneumoniae, assembly GCF_001074975.1. GTDB lineage: Bacteria > Bacillota > Bacilli > Lactobacillales > Streptococcaceae > Streptococcus > Streptococcus pseudopneumoniae_D. Next base: position 46,000 of record NZ_JUUO01000034.1, read on the forward strand.
TGTGCATTGACTCTTGTCAAATCACTCTGGACCTGAAATAGTTTTGTCTGCATATAGACTACACTAATTGCTAAGACAAGGGCTGTGATGGCAATTGAAAGGTAAAAGGCCTTTTCAACACGTGAAAATTTTTTTATACGAGCTTGTAGCAATTGGCTCGTTGTTCCTCTGTTTTCTGCCATTATTTCCTCTTACTTGTGAATTTTTCTTGCCACTCGAAGCTTGGCTGAGTGGGAACGATTATTGGCTTCCAATTCTTCCTTGCTTGGTAAAATCGGTTTCCGAGATACCAATTCCATTTTGGGCTTGAGATCGTCTGGGATGAAAGGCAAACCTTTAGGAACTTCAACTGTGGAAGCTTCCTTAAATAACTGTTTGGTCAAGCGGTCCTCCAGCGAATGGAAGGTAATCACTGATATTCTGCCATCTAGAGCCAGCATATCCATAGCCTGCTGGATTGATTCATCTGCAGCACCCAGTTCATCATTGACCTCTATACGGATAGCTTGGAAAATCTGCTTGGCAGGATGGCCCTTCTTCTTGAGCTCCTTGGCAGGTTTAGCCGACTTGATAATCTCTGCCAACTCAGTCGTAGTCTCGATTGGCTTGACTTCCCGAGCCTGTTCAATCTTACGCGCAATCTGTTTAGAGAATTTATCCTCGCCATACTTGAAGAAAATACGAACCAAGTCATGATAGTCATAGTGATTCACCACTTCATAGGCTGTCAGACTAGCATCCTGATTCATGCGCATATCCAGTGGCGCGTCCTTTTTATAAGAAAAACCACGCTCACGCTGGTCCAGCTGAGGACTAGACACTCCCAAGTCATAACAAATTCCATCAATTTCCTGAACACCAGCTTCGCGCAAACGTGCCTGTAAATGACGGAAGTTATCCTTGATAAAGGTCACCATTCCCTTCTCAATGTAAGGTGCCAAGCGTTTTTGAGCATTGTCAATGGCATTCTGGTCCTGGTCAAAAGCATAGAGATGGCCTTTTTCACTTAATTTACTTAATAAATATTCGCTATGGCCCGCTCCACCCAATGTAGCATCAACGTAGATACCATCAGGCTTTACGTCGAGCATATCAATCGTTTCGTGGAGTAAGACCGTTACATGATGAAATTCTTTTGTCATATCTTATCTATTTTACCACAAATCCGACTAGCTTGCACTAGTCAGACAAATAGGTCAAAAACAAGTAAGATTTCTTTAAGAAATATGTCAAATATGCTTGACATTAACTCCATAGAAGAATATAATGTAGTCAAATATATACGACACAAATCAGAAAGGAGAACAGATGAACCGTGTGAAAGAATTTCGCAAGGAACTGGGTATTTCCCAGCTCGAGCTAGCCAAGGATATCGGTGTCTCGAGACAAACCATCAATATGATTGAAAACGACAAGTACAATCCAACCCTGGAACTCTGTCTCAATCTCGCTCGTAGCCTCCAAACTGACCTCAACAGTCTCTTTTGGGAGGATAATTTTTAAAAAAGGAGCAAACTCATGAAAAAAGAAACCTTCACTGAAAAACTCATCAAACGCACATACGGTATTTCTGATCCACTTGACGAATACAAACGACGCGAGGCTGATCGTATCGGCAATCAAGTCTTTATCTTCCTCTTTTATCTGATGATTTTCGGCAATCTTATTCCGCTCGTTCTGGCCTATAAATATCCTCAACTAGTGGCTCTAGTCTATCCTCCTCTAATTTTAGTGATTGCCCTCATCGTTGCTGGATATCTCACCTACCAAATGCAAAAAACAGGGATTACAACTATTGAACCAGATATGCTAAGTAAGAAAGAAAGTAAGCAACTACATTACCCAGGTCTGAAAGCTGGAATAGTCTATGGATTAATGAGTTTTTTTACAACCCCTCTTCTCCATATACTGCTAGGTGAGAGTCAGGACTATCTTCAGTCACTTCTTGCTTTTAAAAATATTTTTTCAAGCACCCTCCAGTCTGTCTTTTTCGGAGTGGTTATACAGATTCTCATCTCCCGTCGCATTGCAAAAGCCAAGAAAGATCAGGATAATGATTAGGAGGAAACTCATGAAAAAAGAAAAGAAACAGTTACGTCATCATGGTCTGAAAGCAGGTTCGATTTATGGAACAGTGATATTTTTTATAATTCCACTCATTGATACCCTAACAAGTGAAAATCCAAATTTTATCACTTCTCTTCTAAATACAAAACATATTTTTAAAACTATACTGGGAGCTTTCTTTTTCGGAGTGATGATACATATTGTCGACTCACTTCGTATTGCAAGAGCTAAAAAAGACCAGGATTAGGAGGTACCTATGAAATCACTAGTAACTTTACTTACCTATCATCTTTTGTTTGCTTCACTGCTCATCTTCATCATCGTTTCAGGGAACTTGCCAATCTACGATATAGTCCTCCTTCCAGTCTTTGTCCCAGCACTCAACAAAGGATTGACTTATCTAAAGATCGACTCCCAAAAAACGCGCATACTCAACTTAGCACTGTGCTTTATGATTCTATCTTTACCACAACTAATGGTCATCTCAAGCAATTGGAAATATTATTTACTGTTCACTATCGCTATCCTTTCTTCTATCACTTATCTTTATTATCTCTATCAATTCGTAAAAGAAAGTCAGTAAAACCACTCATTTAGGAGGTTACTAGCATGAAAAAAGAAGACTTCACCACTCGCCTACTTCGAAATCTCTTTCACATACAAGGCCCTTTTGATGAATGCCGACAAGAGATTATCTACAAGGCTTGTGCCCGTTCTATGGTTCAAATCGTTTATTCTTCCTTCTTTCTCTTCTTGTTTTATCTATTATTTGGACGCTTCATAGAGGTCGTTCGCTATGCCATGCCCTACGTTTACTCTGGACTCATTTTTTTCATTACTTTAAAAACTCAAAGAGTCGTCAAAGAACTCCATCTGGAAAAAGATGACAAGTCAGAAATCATCCTCAAAACCTACAGCAAAGCCCAAATCAAATTTCGAAGCTGGGTTGTGTTTATCGGCCTTCAGATTGGCCTCTTTACCCTACTCATCTTTCATAAAGTCTTCGTTCAGCAGATGTCCCTTCCAGATTTTGTGAAGTTGCTCATGCAATTTGATAAAAGTGGTCCTTTCCTAATGTACGGCCTGATTATCGGTAGCATTTTTGGAACTCTGACCTACGGATTTCTATCACTTCAGGAGGAGAAAACTCCAAAAAATACCAAACAGAAGGAGAAAAGCAATCAATGACTTCACTTTACGATTTTTCAGTCTTGAACCAAGACAATCAAGAAACTCCACTAGATGCCTATCGTGGGAAGATTCTCTTGGTTGTCAACACTGCTACTGGATGTGGTTTAACGCCCCAGTACCAAGGTCTCCAAGAACTCTATGATCGCTATCAAGAACAAGGTTTTGAGATTTTAGACTTCCCTTGCAATCAGTTTATGGGACAAGCCCCCGGCAGCGCAGAGGAAATCAACGCCTTCTGTAGCCTACACTATCAAACCACTTTCCCACGTTTTGCCAAGATCAAGGTCAACGGTAAGGAGGCAGATCCCCTCTATGTTTGGTTGAAAGACCAGAAATCTGGCCCACTAGGAAAACGAATCGAATGGAATTTCGCTAAATTTCTCATCGATCGTGATGGGCAAGTCTTTGAACGCTTCTCTTCAAAAACAGACCCACAACAAATTGAAGAAGCGATACAAAAACTACTATAATTCACAATCTCACTATGATTAGGTTTCCTTTAGCCTGATGAATAGTGAGATTTTTAATTAATACTCTTCGAAAATCTCTTCAAGCCTCGTCAACGTCGCCTTGCCATAGATATAGTCACTGACTTCGTCAGTCTTATCTACAACCTCAAAACAGTGTTTTGAGCAACCTGCGGCTAGTTT
>NZ_JUUO01000035.1 GCF_001074975.1 Streptococcus pseudopneumoniae
GTACACAATGTGGTATAATCTTCTTATGGCATATTCAATAGATTTTCGTAAAAAAGTTCTCTCTTATTGTGAGCGAACAGGTAGTATAACAGAAGCATCACACATTTTCCAAATCTCACGTAATACCATTTATGGCTGGTTAAAGCTAAAAGAGAAAACAGGGGACCTAAATCATCAAGTAAAAGGAACAAAACCAAGAAAGGTTGATAGAGATAGACTTAAAAACTATCTTACT
>NZ_JUUO01000036.1 GCF_001074975.1 Streptococcus pseudopneumoniae
GACGAAATTTGTCCTTTCTCGAGCTTAGCTTTTCTTCAACCCACTACAGTTGACAAAGAGCCTAAAAAATAAACAGCGAGATTGTGAACCTCGCTGTTTATTTTTTAATTAATCACCAAGTCCTAGACGTTCAAAGATATCGTCCACTCGTTTGGTGTAATAAAGAGGGTTAAAGATTTCGTCGATTTCTTCTTGTGTGAGGCGTGATGTTACTTCTGGATCAGCTTCGAGTAGCGGTTTAAAGTCTACTTGGTTATCCCAAGAGTAAGCCGTTTTCGGTTGCACCAAGTCATAGGCTTGCTCACGGGTCATGCCTTTTTCAATCAAGGTCAACATGGCACGTTGGCTAAAGATAAGACCGAAAGTCGAGTTCATGTTGCGAATCATGTTTTCTGGGAAGACTGTCAAGTTCTTAACAATATTTCCAAAACGATTGATCATGTAGTCGATCAAGATGGTTGTATCTGGTGTGATGATACGCTCAGCTGATGAGTGGGAGATGTCGCGTTCGTGCCAGAGAGCGACGTTTTCATAAGCTGTTACCATGTGACCACGGATGACACGCGCAAGACCTGTCATGTTTTCAGAACCGATAGGGTTGCGTTTGTGAGGCATTGCTGAAGACCCTTTTTGACCTTTGGCAAAGAACTCTTCTACTTCGCGTTGTTCTGATTTTTGCAAACCACGGATTTCAGTAGCCATACGTTCAATAGAAGTCGCGATGCTGGCAAGAACTGCAAAGTACTCAGCGTGAAGGTCACGAGGAAGGACCTGTGTAGAAATTTCTTGGGCACGGATACCCAATTTGTCGCAGACGTATTGCTCAACGAATGGTGGGATGTTGGCAAAATTACCAACCGCACCAGAAATCTTACCAGCTTCCACTCCAGAAGCCGCATGCTCGAAACGCTCGATATTGCGCTTCATTTCACTGTACCAAGTGGCCAATTTAAGACCAAAAGTTGTCGGCTCAGCGTGCACACCGTGGGTACGCCCCATCATGATGGTGAACTTGTGCTCCTTAGCCTTGTCAGAGATAATGTTGGTGAAGTTTTCAAGGTCACGACGGATGATGTCGTTGGCCTGCTTGTAAAGGTAACCGTAGGCAGTGTCTACTACGTCGGTAGAAGTCAAACCATAGTGGACCCACTTGCGCTCTTCACCGAGAGTTTCAGAAACCGCACGCGTGAAAGCCACCACATCGTGACGAGTCTCTTGCTCGATTTCCAAAATACGGTCGATGTCAAAGTCCGCCTTCTCGCGGATCAAAGCCACATCTTCCTTAGGGATTTCCCCCAACTCAGCCCATGCCTCGTCAGCTAAGATTTCCACCTCAAGCCAAGCACGGTATTTATTTTCTTCACTCCAAATATTCGCCATCTCAGGGCGAGAGTAACGTTCGATCATTGTTGTTAATTTTCCTTTCTTTTTAAGCTATTAGGAATAAGTTATCTAGATAAACCAAGATTTCTACTCAAACTCCTCTTTTCCAATAAACACAGATGGATAGTGATCTAGTGTATTCAAATCCGTATCCAGCGGTACATCATAGATAGCCAAATAGTTTTCGGGATATTGTGTAATTAGCTCTTCATATTTAGCTTGTACCTTATCTTGGTCAGCACTAGCAAACAAGACTTCGACAACTGCTCCAGTCTTATCCTTTTCAACAAATGCGTTGACAATGAGTTGTATCACATCCCTTGCTAACATTCTACATTAGATGAATGGAGTATAACTTTTCATTGACTTCATTTATTTTTTTCTAATTATATTGATTTTCTTCAAATATTCGTTTTCAATTTGCTTATTCGCATATTTAAAAATCATACTCTTTTCAAAATTCTCAATATCATAAACACCACATAAAATTGCCCTAGCATTAGTATCCAGCTTGAAAAACTCTTCAATTAGGTTGATATCAGCATCTGAAAGTTGATTAGTCATTATATTTGATTCTACCGTATAATATTTAGTTGATGTTAAACGTTGAACGAGAGTTCTCAATTTCGAGAAAGGTTTTGTTAATATTAAATTATCTGTCATAAAAAAAATATTTTTAGTATCAACAAAATCAACATACATTTGTCTGATATTTTTGATAAAATATTGCAAGGATAAACATATAACTATGTGTTTTTGAGATAAATCCCTTATAACTGAATTTGCAAAATCATTGGTTTTAGCTTTTTTATCATAATCAATTATATATACAATGACTTTTTGATTAGTTCGATTCTGTATATACTGAGACAAGCTTCCATCATATACTCCGTATAATTCTTTATTTTGAATAGTTGGAATTCGTATTGCAAGTTTATCATTTATCACAACTGGGAAATCTTTATCTAATTTGTTGATATAGATTTGTAAGTATTTTGGGCGTTTCTTAATCCAATCATCCTTAACTTTTTGTCTAATATCATAAATGGCGCTCTTATTAATAAAATAATCTCTTGTTAAGTTTATTGGATAATCTTTACTTTCTACTAGTATGTATTCAGGTCGTCCCGTTGAAAGAAGTACCTGTTCTGTATTCAAATTTCCACTTAAGTTAGCTAACTTCACGTTATCTACATAATACAAAGATTTTTGTGAACGATTATTCAAAGGAACGTATTTTATATTGGGATTAGAATCAACAGAAATGAACTTAGGAATTGCACGTAATGTATCTTTAATAATCAACTTATCATTTTTAAAATGTTGATAATTCAGGTCTATTTGAGAAAATTTAAAAGTTTCCATCAATTTTAACCTATTCTTTAATTCTCTCTCTGTTAATTTTTGTAAACTATCTTTTAATTTTATCTTTACTCTAGTTCCAAATGAAAAATCCCCATCTCGGATATCTACAATAATTTTATTATCAAAATCAGTTAGCGTTTCCGTGCTATAACTAAATTCATATATAACATCTGAATTTTTTTTCTTAGTCGTTATTTCAACGTAACTTCCCAACAAACTAAAAGCAAGGGACCCTATCCCATACTTACCAATGAAATCACTATTATCAGATTTATTACTAATTCCAACTGTCAAATAGTAATTTGTGATCTCTTCCCTACTCATACCTATTCCGAAATCTCGAATTTCAATAAACCTATCTTGATTTATATCAGAAACTTTAATTTCAATTGGAGTCTTTTGATGAATTGCTGTCTCTGCGTCAATCGCATTCTGAACTATTTCTCTAATACCAATTTTTGGATCATCTCCGTATAGAGGACTCATTAGAAAAGGGATAAACTTATTACTTATATGCATCTGTGTTGCGAACGGTTCCATATTTTTATCAATTTTTTCAATCTCTATTTTTGAAAAATTAAAAAAATTTCCAGTCTTTAATGAGCATTCTAAATAAATATTAATTTTTTTTAACAAATTGCTTGTGAAATTATCGAATGATTTCACTTGCTCAATTTTTTTGAAAGCAATTATCGGAGAAATAACAAGACTTCCATTATTTATTTTTACTCTATAATCAACTTCTCCGAAATTGGCAATTAACTGTTCGTTTTGGTATGAAAAATCACGAAGTATATCATACACTCCTACAACACAATAAATAATTGATTTATATCCGTCATCAAATAAACAAGTCCTTTTATCTATTTCTTCATTAAACCGTGCTAGTTTATTAATTTCATCTATTAATTCTTCATACTTATAGTCTGAATAAGAAAATCTTGAATCTAAGATATGCTTATTAATAAACAAGTCACAAAAATTTAAAACCTTCTCCTTTATTACACTATCAGCTTTCTTTTGAATAAAATACTTTAGTTTATCATTCTGATAATAATGATTAACAATATTATCTCTTCCTGCTATATTTAAATCCCTTGTCATTAATAATTCACTTTCATTTAGAAACATTCAACTAATAATTATTGATTACGTTGTCTCTTCCTGCAACATTCATATCCCTATTAATAGTATTATCGTTTACAAATTGATTCACCTGATTTAAATGAGTTTCTGCAATCATTCGAATCTCTTTTATATTAATTTTTATAAAATTATATAACTCATCAAAATACATTGATAAAATTTTCTCGTTTGTAATAAAACCGTCTAAATTATAAACAAAATCCCTTTTTAAATCCTCCTTATGCTTTACCTTCTCTTGAGAAATAATCTCTAAAATTTTTTCTTGTTGTGATATAGAAATTTTTTGTCTGTCAAAATGATATTTTCGTTTTATAAAATCAACTACTCTTTGACCTACTGATTTAATTGTTTCAGCAAGTAACTGACCTCCTGCATTTATAATAAGTGTCCCTAGTATTGTTTGATCAAAATTATTCATTTTATATGTTTCTCCTTAAAAATTTTCTTAACCAACTATAATCAACTCACGTACCTCATCCGGCACAGCACTAAACAAAGTCACATGCCCCATCTTGCGGTTGTGTTTCGCTTCTATTTTACCATACATGTGGAGGTGGGCGCTTGGATTTTCTGTGACATATTTTTCAGCGGTCTCGACATGCTGGCCAAGAACGTTGAGCATGACGGCAGGCGCATGTAGTTGGATAGCTGGCAATGGTGCTCCCAATACACCCAAGATATGCGTATCAAACTGGGAGAAGTCACAGGCTTCGATGGAATAGTGCCCAGAGTTGTGTGGACGCGGGGCAATCTCATTGACGATGATGTCGTCAGCTGTCGCAAACATTTCCACACAAAGAGTTCCAGAGAGGTTCAGTTGTTCTGCTATTCGCACCGCCATAGCTTTGGCCTTGTCTGCTAAACTTTCTGAAATGCGAGCTGGGACAATGGTCTTAGACAGAATGTTGTTGCGGTGGATATTTTCCTGAACTGGGAAAACCGTCACATCCTTGCCATTTCCAGACACAATGACGGAAATTTCAAGGTCAAAGTTGACAAATTCTTCTAAAACGCAGTCTGCTGAATCGGCTAGTGCATAGGCTTCTTCCAAGTCTGCTTCTGAGCGAATGACCTTCTGACCATGGCCATCGTAGCCACCGGTCGCAGTTTTGAGGACATAGTTTTTAGAAAGGTCGATATCTATCAAATCTTGGCTTGAGGTTACAACCTTGTAAGGAGCCACCGTTACTTGAGCCTTGTTTGAGAGAAAGTCTTTTTCAAAAATGCGGTTTTGTGAAATACGAAGCAGGTCGGTACCTTGAGGGAGCTGTCCATCCTGGATAACGGCATCCAAACCGTCGGCATCCACATTTTCAAACTCATAAGTGAGAACATCACATCGGTCTGCCAACTGGCGGAGGGCGTCTACATCGTTATAAGGCGCCACGATGATTTCCGCCACGCGAGAGGCCGGGCAATCAGCCGCAGGATCCAGCGCGATAACCTTGTGCCCCATGTAGATAGCAGAAATGGCCATCATCTGACCCAGCTGGCCCCCACCGATAATTCCGATTGTTTTAGATGAGCTCATTTGTAGACTCCTCTGCGATTTTTCCTTGTTCTTCTGCAAAATCTGCCAATGCTGTCGCAATAGCCTGATCCTCTACAGACAGGAGACGGAGGGCAAAGAGGGCCGCATTGGTCGCGCCTGCTTCACCGATAGCCATGGTTGCGACTGGTACTCCACCTGGCATCTGTACGATAGAATAGAGAGAATCCACACCACTAAGGGCACGAGACTTGACTGGCACGCCGATGACAGGAAGGGTTGTTTTGGCTGCTACCATCCCTGGCAAATGAGCTGCGCCTCCAGCACCTGCGATGATAACCTTGATGCCACGGCTACGAGCTTCTTCAGCATGTTTAAACATGAGGTCTGGTGTACGGTGGGCAGAAACAACCTTCTTTTCGTAAGCAACGCCGAACTTGTCGAGGACTTCGGCTGTTTTTTGCATGGTAGCCCAGTCGGATTTTGAGCCCATGATGATGGAAATAATTGGTTTCATATTAAGATACAAAGGGACGCTTCGCTTACGAAAAATCCCGTAGAAAAATTGGAAAACTAACGACGACGTTACATCTAGGCAGTTTTATCTTTTTTCCTAGGGATTTAGTCCCGTGTTCAGTTAGGAAAACTAACTGAATACTCCTTTCTTAAAGTTTTTCTTTTTTTTCAATCACCTTAGGTTGTGAGGGACGGCAGCAGCCACCAAAGGTGTCTCATGCCTAAATTGGAAGCCCAAGGTCTCAAATTTTCCCTAGACCAGAACAGAAAATGTTCTGGTCTTTTCACCACGGCGACCATTATCGTGTTTGGCGACTGCGTCGCCTTTTCTTATATCTTTATCTAATTGCCTTGCTTCCGATATCGGTTCGGTAAAAGAGGCCTTCTGTTTTTTGTTTGTCAAGTTCCTTGTAGATGGTGTCTTGGGCTTCTTTGACAGTATCAGCTGTGGTGACCAACATGTAAACACGTCCGCCGTTTGAGAGGAGGTCTTGACCATTTTCAGCGAATTTCGCTCCAGCATAGTAAGTGATGATGCCACCTTCTGTCTTGGCTGGAAGTTTGACACCCTTCTCATAAGCGAGGGGATATCCGTTTGAGGCTACAACCACACCAAGTGTCACACCCTTGTCCATCCAAGTGATGGCTGGCTCTTTGCTATCCAAAATGTCAGTGATATTTTGCGCAAAATCAGAAGTCAAACGAGGCAAGATGATTTGAGTTTCAGGATCTCCAAAACGAGAGTTGAACTCGATGACTTTCGGTCCATCAGCTATCAAGATTATCCCCGCGTAAAGGACACCAAGGTACGGACGACCTTCTTTAATCATACCTTCAAGAACTGGCTTGACAATAGTGTCAACCGCTGTGTCAACCACGATCTGTGGTAAGTGAGGAACTGGCGCATAGGCACCCATCCCACCCGTGTTAGGACCCTTGTCACCATCGTAGGCACGTTTGTGGTCCTGAGCTGTTGGCATGATGTAGAACTTGTCCCCATTGACAAAGGCAAAGAGAGAGAACTCTTCCCCGTCAAGGAATTCCTCGATGACCACACGCGCACCTGAATCACCGAATTTATTGTCCAAAAGCATCTCGTGAGCAGCTTCGACTGCTTGCTCAACTGTCTCCGCAACGACGACACCTTTCCCAAGGGCCAAACCATCTGCTTTGACTACGATTGGAGCGCCTTTCTCTTCGATATAGGCCTTGGCTTCCTCGAAATCTGAGAAGGTGCCATAGGTTGCTGTCGGAACATCATATTTGACCATGATTTCCTTAGCAAAATCCTTAGACCACTCCAGCTCCGCTGCCAATCTTGTCGGACCAAAGGCTTTGAGACCAGCTTTATTAAAATCATCCACGATACCAGCCGCAAGGGCATCATCTGGACCGATAAATGTCCAAGCGATATCGTTGGCTTTTGCAAACTCAATCAATTCAGAATGTTCAGAAATAGAGATATTTACCAATTCCAGACCATCCAGAGTCATCCCGTCATTCCCAGGAGCTACAAAGACTTTTTCAACGTCTTTTGATTCAAGCAACTTCTTAGCAATGGCATGTTCACGACCACCCGAGCCGACAACTAACAGCTTCATCTTTCAACCTCTTTTGCGAATTATTTACTAATATTATACCATAAACGTTCGTTTTAATCTTGTTTTGCTCCGCGTTTTTACGCAATAAAAGGAAAGAAACTGTTTTCTTCCCTTTTGTTTTTTAATGTCTAAAATGTCTCACGCCTGTGAAGACCATAGTCAAGCCATATTTGTCCGCTGCTTCGATGGATTCTTGGTCACGGACTGAGCCACCGGGTTGGATGATGGCCTTGATGCCTGCCTTAGCGATTTCTTCCACATTATCCGCAAATGGGAAGAAGGCATCGGAAGCAAGCACAGCGCCGTCAAGGCGGTCTTTAGCTTGGTCAATGGCAATACGTACGGAAGCCACACGGTTAGTTTGACCTGGACCAACACCCAGTGTCATGTGGTCGTTGGTCACGATAATTCCGTTTGATTTGACATACTTGATAGCCTTCCAAGCGAACTCAAGAGCTGTCGCTTCTGTCTCTGTTGGTTGGCGTTTGGTCACCACTTGCCAGTCAGCTGGACTTTCTTTGACAACGTCTTGGTTTTGCACCAGAAGTCCACCGACAATACCTGTATATTCTGCTTCCACTTCGCTAGCCTCTTGAGCATCAAATGGCAAGACAAGGATACGCAAGTTTTTCTTTTTATTGGTCAAAATAGCTAGCGCCTCATCCGTATAGCTTGGTGCTATGATGATTTCAAGGAATACACCATGCATCTTCTCAGCTGTCGCAGCATCCACCTCACGGTTAAGAACGACAATTCCACCAAAGATAGACACTGGGTCAGACTCATAAGCATAGTCCCAAGCTGTTTCGATATCATCAGCTTGACCGATACCACATGGGTTCATGTGTTTGAGAGCCACAACAGTTGGACGGTCTTTGAAATCGCGAATGATACGAATGGCAGCATCCGCATCACGGATATTGTTGAAAGACAATTCCTTACCGTTAAGCTGTTTGGCTGAAGCAATGGAGTAGTCAGTCGGCAAGGCTTTTTGGTAAAAGTCCGCATCCTGCTGAGGATTTTCCCCATAGCGCATGGCTTGTTTGAGGTCATAGGTCAAGGTCAACTTTTCAGGCTTGCTCTCGCCGACCTGAGCTGTGAAATACTCTGCAATCAAGGCATCGTAAGCCGCTGTGTGACGGAAAACTTTGGCCGCTAAACGTTTGCGAGTTTCGTAAGTCGTTTCTCCGTTGGCTGACAATTCGTCAAGAACCACAGCGTAATCCACTGGATCTACAACAACTGTTACGCTAGCATGATTCTTCGCTGCCGAGCGAAGCATAGACGGACCCCCAATATCGATATTCTCCACAGCATCAGCGTAAGTCACGTCTGGTTTGAGAATGGTTTCCTTGAATGGGTAGAGGTTGACCACAACAAGGTCGATCAATTCGATATTATTGTCTTTAGCCGCTTGAAGATGGCTATCAAGATCACGACGAGCGAGGAGACCACCATGGATATTTGGGTGGAGAGTCTTGACGCGACCGTCCATCATTTCTGGGAAACCAGTCACATCGTCAATGGCAATGGTCTCCACTCCAGCATGGTCAAGGGCAACTTTGGTACCACCTGTTGAGATGATATCCCAACCAAGTTTTTTGAGTTCTTGGGCAAATTCAACAATGCCCGCTTTGTCTGAGACTGAAATAAGTGCTCGTTTAGTCATTTGTTCTCCTTACTTATTGGAATAGACTGAGGAAACCTGAGTTAAATTCATCTTCTCTAATCTTTTGTCCAGCTTTTAGAATATTATTTCTTGATAAAACTGCATTTTGGCTTGAAAATTCATAAAAATAATCTAATAATTGACTATTTTCAATATCAAAAGTCTCAACCATTCCAAACTCTGAATTAATAAATATATTAATCCTTTCAAACCATTCTTTCCTGCTTCTAAAAACAAAAACTGGTTTCTCTCCACCATTCTTTAAATAATTTGAAATTCGTTTTAAAATAATACCTATAGTAAAGTTCACAAACTCCGAATCAATATCCGATAATTTAACATCTTTTGCTTTTCTTGAAGCAAATGGGACTAATTCTAAATTACAAATACGTAATTCTTGATACTTTTCGAGATTATCCCATTCCTCCAATAAGCGATTAACCGCCTTATCTAACAGATTTTTTCCTTTTCTTTTTTCACCCAATAATGCTTTATAGTAACTTTTAATATAGTAACATTCACTCTCTACAAATTTTTTAAGCGATTGATGATCTGGTTTTTCAGGAAATTTCCCGAGTATCAGTTGGATTTCTTGGTAAAGAATATTGTCTTTTTGAACTATTTTTTTTCTAACATCTTCCACAGAAAAATTTTGATAGTCTTGAAACATCCTCTCTATGTAGTCTTCTTCATTTTTGGCTCGTTTAATAAATTCACGAATGCCAGTATCTTCTAATTTCCAAATACTATCAGCCACACCGGGATTATAAAGACATTGATACAAGATTGCGTTTTCGTAATCGCCTTGAACGTGTGTAGGGATAATGTATCTTGTTGCAGGTTTGTATCTTTTCCCATTAAGCTCAACCCATGAAAAATCATTATTTTGTTGTGTTAAGCTGTTAAGGAATTTATCAATCAACTGTTTACCCTTACCATTTTCCCATGGATTATAAACACTGATATCTTTATCCCAGTTTTTCAACTTTTCTTTAAAATCCATAACTTATTTCCTCTCTACTCCTAATTCTCTAATGACCTCTGGATACAACTTATACTCTGCCTCATGAATGCGAGCTTCAAAACTGTCAATGGTATCATCAGCCATCCGCGGCACGCGCACTTGCTGAATAATCTTCCCAGTGTCGACACCCGAATCCACCCAGTGAATGGTCACGCCACTCTCAGTAACCCCAGCTTCCCAAGCATCCTCAATGCCATGAGCTCCTGGAAATTCTGGCAGGTAGGCTGGGTGAATGTTGATGATCCGTCCTTCATAAGTCGCCAATAAAGTTGGCCCAACGATTTTCATGTAGCCTGCTAGGCAAAGCAAGTCAATCTGGTGCTCTTCCAAGAGCTCAACAAGGACTGCTTCATAGTCTGCCTTGCTCTCAAACTCCTTGAGTTCAAAAGCATAGGACAGAACGCCGAGCTTGTCTGCACGCTCTAGCACATAGGCATCACGATGGTCTGAAAAGACAAACTCCACTGGAAATTCTTCGGCAATCACCTGAAAATTTGAGCCATTACCAGAGGCAAAAACCGCTATTTTTTTCATTTGATGATGACACTTTCGTTTTCTTTCTTGACGATGCGACCAATTTCATAGACTGGTTCATCCAACAATTCCTTGATACGACTTACATTTTCAGGGCTAACTGCCAGCATAAGTCCCACACCCATATTGAAGATTTCAAACATTTCTTCGTGTTTGATCTGACCGTATTTCTCAAGAGCTTTGAAAATCGGAAGCACTGGAACTTTGTTTTCATCAATTTCAGCAGCTAGGTCATCTGCAAACATACGAGGGACATTTTCGATAAAGCCACCACCAGTGATGTGGGCAATGCCGTTGACCAACTCTTCCTTGATGAGTGGCAAAACAGCCTTGACATAGATACGAGTCGGCTCAAGAAGAACGTCCTTGAGTTGCTTGCCTTCCAATTCTGGAAGGACTTCCTCACCTGTGTAATCGGCAAATACACGACGCACAAGTGAATACCCATTTGAGTGAATCCCACTTGAAGCAAGTCCGAGAAGAACATCTCCTTCTGCCACCTTTGAACCGTCAATGATTTGAGATTTTTCAGCCACCCCGACCGCAAAACCAGCCAAGTCATAGTCATTTTCGCCATACATGCCAGGCATTTCAGCTGTTTCACCACCGATGAGGGCTGCACCAGCTTGCACACAACCTTCAGCCACACCAGCAACCACTTGTTCTAGCTTAGCTGGTTCATTCTTGCCAGTTGCGACGTAGTCAAGGAAATAGAGGGGCTCCGCACCTGCAGCGATGATATCATTGACACACATGGCCACACAGTCCTGACCAATAGTATCGTGCTTGTCGTATTTGATAGCCAACATGAGCTTGGTTCCGACACCGTCCGTTCCTGAAATCAAGACGGGTTCTTTAACCCCAGTCTTTGAAAGGTCAAACATACCACCAAAGCCGCCAAGAGCTCCCATGACACCTGCACGCTCCGTACGAACCACGTGCTTTTTAATCCGTTCAACAACTTCATAACCCGCTTCAACATCCACACCCGATTGGGCGTACGCATTTTTTGTCATTTATTTATTCCTTTTCTTTTATGGAGAATCTCAGTAACTCACTTGTAAAAACTTGTCTTGTCTTCCAAACTTCTACGATAGTCTTCTTCGTAGTCGTAGAGAGGTGTTGGGTAGTCACCGTCAAAGTAAGCGACACAGAGACCACCATTTGGCGCATCTGTTTCAATACCAATTGAATCAATCAACCCCTCAACAGAAAGATAAGTCAGACTGTCCGCACCAATGATTTGGCGAGTTTCTTCGACCGTATGATTAGCCGCAATCAGCTCCTGACGGGTCTGGATATCAATCCCGTAGAAACATGGATAAGCCAGAGCTGGGCTAGCAATCGCCACATGAACTTCTGTAGCACCTGCTTCTTTCAGCAATTTTACGATACGACGAGATGTTGTGCCTCGTACAATCGAGTCATCGATCATGACCACGCGTTTGCCTTTAACCACACCAGAAACGGCAGACAGTTTCATATTAACCCCTTGCTCGCGCAATTCTTGGGTCGGCTGGATGAAGGTTCGTTGGGTATATTGGTTCTTGATGAGCCCCATTTCATTCGGCAGACCTGATTCTTCGGCAAAGCCCATGGCTGCGCTGAGTGAGGAGTTTGGTACCCCAACCACTATATCTGCTTCATGCTTGAATTCACGGGCTAGTTGCGCTCCCATTCTCTTACGAGCTGTGTGTACATTAACACCATGGATATTGGAGTCAGGACGTGCAAAATAGATGTACTCCATGGAACAAATAGCTAATTGAGTATCATCTGTATAACTATCATACTGGATACCATTATCATCAATAATGACAATCTCACCAGGCTTCACATCACGAATCCACTCTGCTCCAATAACTTCAAAAGCACAGGTTTCAGAAGAAACAACTACTGCTCCATTGGCCAATTTCCCGATAGAAAGGGGGCGGAAACCATTGGGGTCAAGAGCCGCAATCAACTTATCCTCAAACAACAAGATATAAGCAAAGCCACCTTTGACAAGACTGAGTGCTTCCTTGATTTTGCCCATCAAGTTCGGATTATGACTGCGACGAATGAGATGAGCCAAGATTTCCGAGTCCGAAGTTGCGCTGAAAATCGCTCCTCTATCTTCCAATTCTTTCTTGAGAGAGGCTGCATTGGTCAGATTTCCATTATGAGCCAAGCCAAACTGCATATCGTGAAAACGGAAGAGGAAGGGCTGGATGTTATCTACAGAAGCTTCGCCAGCAGTCGCATAACGCACATGCCCAATCGCACCAGTTCCTGTCAATTTATCCAAATTAGCAGGATTTCTGAAGACTTCTGAAAGAAGGCCCATATCACGATGGCGCTTCAATTGCCCCTGATCATTGGAGAGGATTCCTGCCCCCTCCTGACCACGGTGCTGAAGACTGTGAAGTCCAAAATAGGTCAATTTAGCAGCATCTGGATGCCCCCAGATACCGAAAACACCACATTCTTCATTAAGAGATTTTACTTCGTATGTCATTTTTTATACCTAATTTTCATTTGCAATCATCAAGAGCTCGATCTACATGACTTTCACATTACTGATACTATCTATTAGAAAATCTGCAAGTCTTATTTTCCAGTGAAAAATTTAATCGCCGACGCGAACAGGTGCTGGTCTTTGTTGCCTGGAATATTTTGGAAAAGACCGTCTTCATAACGTTCTGAGTGCCCCATCTTACCGATGATTTGACCGTTCTTGCTGGTAATTCCCTCGATAGCATGGACAGAACCATTTGGATTGTACTTAGAGTCCATGCTTGGTTTACCTTCGAAATCAACGTATTGGCTAAAGATTTGTCCATTATCACGGAGCTCTGCAAATTCCTCAGCCGTCACGACAAACTTCCCTTCACCGTGCGAAACAGGAATAGCGTGTATATCTCCCACTTGCACCCCAGCCAACCATGGTGAGTTGGTATTGGCAATACGGGTTTCCACCATCTTGGCCACGTGTTGGTTAGCATCATTGTAGAAGAGGGTTGGGCTAGTACTAGTAGCATCCTCAAAGTTCCCGTATGGAAGAAGACCTGATTTGACGAGGGCCTGGAATCCATTACAGATACCGATAATCAAGCCATCACGGGCGATAAAGCTATCAATAGCTGCACGCACTTTTTCATTAAGCAGAATATTGACAATAAACTTGGCTGAACCATCTGGTTCGTCCGCAGCTGAGAAGCCACCTGCAAAGAAGAGAATGTTAGCCTTGCCGATGTTGTCAACCATAGTTTCAACTGAATTGACAATGGCTTCTTCATTCAAGGTCACAAATGGTACTAAGTTGACCTCTGCACCTTCTTTCTCAAATGCCTTAGCTGAGTCATATTCTGAGTTGGTTCCTGGGAAGACTGGGATGTAAACCACAGGTTTTTCAACCTTTTCTTTGGCTTTAATCACAACATCTGATGCCACAGCTGGTACTTCAGCCAGTTCTTTGGCTTGGGCAAATTCTGTTGGGTAAACTTCTTCCAATTTGCCTTGGAAAGCACTGTCAAGCTTGTGTCCATCTAGCTTCACACCGTTGACAAGGAGTGTAAAGTCTGCTTTCGTTTGACCGATTTTCTCTACTCCAGCAATTTCTTCAGGAGATGTAAAGACAAATCCGCCCAATTGAGCTGTCAAAGCTGTTTTTAGTTCAGGCAAAATCACCTCTGCACCGATATGATTTCCAAAAGTAGCAAGTGCCAAACTTTCCACCACACCACCGTATTTGACAGCTGACGCAGATGTCACTTTGTGGCCAGCTTGGATAGCTTCAAATTGAGCAAAGTTAGACTTAATCAAGTCAAAATCAATCTCTGCAGAGAGTGCTTGACCTGGGATGTAGTAAATGTTTTCACCAGCAGTCTTGAACTCTGGAGAGAGCACATTACGGCTATCTGCTGTTGTCACCCCAAAAGCAACCAAGGTTGGCGGTACGGTCAATTCTTCAAAGGTACCAGACATAGAATCCTTACCACCGATAGATGGCAAACCAAGTTGAATTTGTGCTTCGATAGAACCTAGAAGAGCCGCTACTGGCTGACCAAAACGCTCAGCTTGCTTATCCATGCGTTCGAAATACTCTTGGTAAGAGAAGCGAGCCTTAGACCAGTTGGCACCAGCAGCAACCAAACGAGCAGTTGCTTCGATCACCGCATAGGCAGCACCGTGGTATGGAGACCATTCTGCAATATAAGGGTTGAAACCTTGAGCAATGACTGACGCAGTATGAGTCACACCGTGTTGAACTGGTAATTTCTGCACAGATGCCTCAGTTGGTGTGAGTTGATAGCGACCACCAAGTGGGTGATTGACCGTTGAACGACCAACAGAGCAGTCAAAGATGGTCTGCAAACCTTTTTGACTTGCATGGTTGAGGTCAGATAGAACCGTAAGGGTATCTGCTTCAAGTGTGTCAGCAGATGTTTGACGTTCTTCTGGGAGTTTGACATCCTTGTCCACAACCTTGGCATCGACGACCACGCGCACACCATTGGTATCAAGGAAACGACGTTCCAAGTCTACAATGATTTCACCATTCCAGTGCATAACTAGATTTGGTTTTTCTGTCACTGTCGCAACAACAACAGCATCAATATTCTCTTTGTTACATTCTACAACAAAGTCATCTACGTCCTCAGGACGAACCACAACCGCCATCCGTTCTTGTGATTCAGAGATGACAATTTCGGTACCATTCAAGCCTTGGTATTTAAGAGGAATCTTGTTGAGGTCGATTTCAAGACCGTCTGCCAATTCACCGATAGCCACACAGACTCCACCAGCACCAAAGTCATTGGACTTCTTGATGAGACGAGTGACATCGCCATTGCGGAAAAGACGTTGAATCTTACGTTCCTCGATGGCATTCCCTTTTTGAACCTCAGCACCAGCAGTCTCCACAGACTCAACCGTTTGAACCTTAGAAGAACCTGTCGCACCACCGACACCATCACGACCAGTCTTGCCACCAAGAAGGATAATGACATCGCCCGCTTCCGGTTTTTCACGAACAACATTACCCTTGGGAGCAGCACCTACAACTGCACCTAGCTCCATACGCTTAGCAACGAAACCTGGGTGGAAATACTCACGAACATAGGTCGTCGCAAGCCCAATCTGGTTACCATATGAAGAATAACCGTGAGCTGCTGTTTTAGAAATGACTTGTTGTGGCAATTTACCAGCACGAGTTTCAGCAATCGGTGCTGTAATATCACCAGCACCTGAGATACGCATAGCTTGATAAACGTATGAACGACCTGACAATGGGTCACGAATAGCACCACCGATACAGGTAGCAGCCCCACCAAATGGCTCAATTTCCGTTGGGTGGTTGTGTGTTTCGTTTTTAAACATAAGTAGCCAAGGTTCCTTTACACCATCAACATCCACTTCGATTTCGACTGAGCAGGCATTGATTTCGTCTGACACTTCCATGTCGTCCAAACGTCCATTAGCACGCTCATAACGACCGAAAATAGTGGCCATATCCATCAAGGTTTGTGGTTTTTCAGAGCGACCCAACTCATCACGCATGGCAATATACTTGTCATAGGTTGACTGCAATTGTTTTTGGAATTTGGAAGCTGAAAAGTCGATGTGTTTCAACTCTGTCTCAAAAGTCGTATGACGGCAGTGGTCAGACCAGTAAGTATCCAAAACCTTGAGTTCCGTCTCAGTTGGCACGCGCCCGATTGATTTGAAATAGTCTTGGATAAAGAGCAAATCATCCACTTCCATAGCCATCCCTTGCTCGGCCTTGTAGCGGGCAAAGTCTTCTGCTGTATAGCTTTCAAAGAAAGTCAATTTCGGAATGGTCTTGTCTGACTCTGAAAATTCCTGCTTGGCAATCCCTGTCGTGATGTCCTTAAAACGAGAATCAACTGGATTGAGCAAGTAGTTTTTGACTGCTTCTAACTCAGACGCATCAATATCTTTATTAACTAAGTAAAGTTGAGCGGTATTAACTGTCACATCACTCGAACTTCCCAACAAAAGCAAAGCTTCCTGTGAAGAAGCTGCACGCTGGTCAAACTGCCCTGGCAGGCTTTCAATAGCAAAGAAAGCATAGTTAGCAAGATCCTTCTGCACAGCCGCTTCGTCCAAGACATGGTCTGTCACCTGCTCAGAGAAGATGTGTTTCTCTGCAGGCGCAAACAAGTCCTCTGCCAAATCAAATACATCATACACTTGCACGATGCGAATACTTTTCAAACTTGACAGTCCCAAGTTATGCTGGAGTTCTCTAACCAAACTCTCTGACTTAACCTGAAAATCAGCCTTTTTTTCAACAAAAATACGTTTATCCATCAATTCTTATTCCTTTATTCCAGCTCTTGCAATGTTCCAACGACCTTGAGGTTGCTATTTCAAACCCTGCAACTTTTCCCAGACAATCTCGTAAACATCCGTCAATTCACCTAGACCCCTACGGAAAACATCCTTATCCATGTGGTTGCCATCTGCATCCCACAAGCGGCAGTTATCTGGTGAAAATTCATCTGCCAAGATAATCTTGCCATCCTTATCAAAACCGAACTCTAGCTTAAAGTCAATCAACTTAAGCCCAATCTCAGCAAACCAGCCTTTCAAAAGTTCATTGATACGACGAGTTTCTTCCTTCAAGTAGGCGATTTGCTGGTCATCCGCAATCTTTAGGAATTTCACATGTTCGTCATTGATAAATGGATCATCCAAATCATCATTTTTGTAGTAAAATTCGACAATCGGGGTCTCCAAGGTGATTCCTTCATCTACGCCAAAACGTTTTGAAAAAGAACCAGCTGTATAGTTGCGAAGCACGACTTCCAAAGGAATGATTTCCACCTTTTTATTGAGTTGTTCCGTATCTGAAAGTTTCTCCACAAAGTGAGTCGCCACACCAGCCGCGTTTAATTTCTCAAAAATAAAAGATGAAATCTGATTATTCAAGACTCCCTTACCCGCAATCTGCTCCTTCTTGACACCATTGAAAGCAGTCGCCTGGTCCTTGTAAGTTGAAATAATAAGATTTTCATCCTCAGTTGTATAGATATCCTTAGCTTTTCCCGAATAGATCAATTGTTTTGACATTTTAAAGTTCGCCTTTCGTATTACTTGAGCACATTCTACCACAAAAAACATAAAATCACAAGAATTTAACCGAATAAATAACAGATGTACTTCAAAAATTATAAAGAAAAAACTGCAAGAAAAAGATTTCTCACAGTTTCAAAATCATTTAACTCTAAAAACACGAACATTACTCTTTGTTCAAAAATTGATCCAAATAATAACGTAGATAACTTTTCTTGCCTGTAATCATCTGCAGACGACCTTCCACCCCATACCGAAGTTTTTCTGCCTGCTCCGAAGTTAGATTAGTCTCCGCCTCAATTTTAAAGAAATTCCCTTTTTCAGTTTTAGTAGATGTCACATCAATACTTGTAATAGTAGAATCTAGGAAAAGTTGATTTTTCCCTTCATGAGTCGTCGTATAACGAACAGAATCACCGACCTTGACTCTTGCTACATCTTTGGAACTTAGATAAGCTGTAAGTTTGGCTTTTCCTTCTTTCTCCAAGGACGGATAGAGTTGGGCTAGTAGGGCACCTTCTGCTACCATGCTAGAGTCACTGGTCTCAGGATTAAGGTGAATCACCCCATCTTCACTCGCCGTAATTTTCCCCTTGTCTAAAAGATTTCCCTGAACCTTCTTACCTGACTCCGCCTCCAAGATTTTCTGGTCTAGAAGGGTCAATTCCTGACCAACCTTAGCCAAGTGTTGGGATTTAAGAGATTCCAATTGACTGCTTAAGCCTGACGCATAGGCTTGTTGAGTACCTGAACCTGCATACTGAATACGGTAAGTAACAAGACTGGATTCTAACTGAGAAAGCTGTGCTTCAACTTGCGCAACTGCCTGTGCCTTAGATTGTGGATTTTCCTCGCTCTGAGACTTGTAGGACTGGTAGAGAGAGTAGGCTAGATTCTGATTGGCCAAGGAAGCACCTGTTTCAATAGCTGATTTAGCTGTCTGGTAATCGCGAATTTTAGCCTCTGTTTGACTGATGAGGTTGCCGATTTCAGCTTGGGTTTGGCTAGCTGCTGCATTCTGGGACGCGATGGTCTCATTTTGTTGCGATGTACTAGCCCTAAGACTACCTGCTTGGCTGATGTAGTCACGAAAGGTGGCTTGATAGCCAAACTTATCCTCCTCTGGAAAGCGATTCTCCCCTTCTTGCAAGCTCTTCTGCAAATACTCCAATTGCTTTTTTTGATCCTTGAGCATGTCCAACTGACTGCCATAAGCCTCCGCTTGAACACCTTCTGCCCCTTCCTGGTATTGAACCAGAAGCTCCCCCTTCTTAACCAGCTTATTTTCTTCCAAATGATTGACAAGAATGCGATTGTTACTAGTTGACTGGATACTTGCAAGAATACGACTAGGCTCAACAGTAGCTCTAGTAGACAAACTCATCTCCTTTTCTGCCAAAGTTGCAAAACCAAGTAAAAACACGAGCAGAAGGGACATGGGTACAATCACCCGACTGGAAAAATTATGGTAACGACGATTATAAAACTCCGCACTTTCTAAAAATTCTGGTTTCATCCTCTCCCCTTTCTAGCTATTGACCAAATGGGCATAAAAGCCACCCTGTGCAAGCAAATCAGCATGCTTTCCTTCTTCAACAATCTTGCCCTGATCCAAGACAACCACCTTCTCTGTCCGCTCAGCAATGGTCAAACGGTGAGCAATGAAAATCAAGGTCTTGTCTAAAGCCATGAGATTATCTACGATCCGCTTCTCTGTCAAAATATCCAAACTGCTGGTCGCCTCATCCAAAATCAAGACCGGTGCATCTGTCAAGAGAGCACGCGCCAGAGCGATTCTCTGACGTTGACCACCTGAAATCCCTGCCCCATCCGAAGTCAATTCTGTCTGATAATTCAATGGCATGCGCTCGATATCCTCCCGAATCTCTGCCAATTCGACCGCTCGTAAGATATCCTCCTGAGTCGTCCCCTCCTTGGCTCCCAAAAGAAGATTCTCCAAAATCGTTCCATTAAAGACATAGGGCTGTTGAGGCAGATAGTTGATGTACTGGCGCAGAGTTTTTTTATCAATCTGATTGAGATTGACACTACCCAGACTGATCTCTCCCTGACTAGGGTCGTAAAAATTAACCATCATCTTGGCCAAGGTCGTCTTACCTGATCCTGAAATCCCCACAAAAGCCACCTTAGAACCTTGGGGAATGGTCAAATTGATATCCGACAAGACGTCTCGACCATAACCATACTTGTAGGAAACCTGCTTGAAGTCCATATCTCCCTTCATCAAACTCAAATCCTCGACTGTTTTCTTCTCCTCAAACTCAGAAGCTACCAGATAAACCTCATTTAGACGGTTATTGGCAACCTGCGCTGTCTGAAGCTTGGTTTGCAGGTTGATGATATTTTCCAAAGGATTGGTAAAGTAAACAAGCAAGGTATTATAGGTAATCAACTGCCCCAAACTCATCTTTCCATCCATGACCAGAACAGCTCCCATCCAGAGAATGCCAACATTGAGCAAGAGATGGGCAACTTTTTTCAGAGCCTTTTGCTGACTTTCTGCCCGACTATAGGTAAAGGATTTTTTCAGATAATCCACAAATTCCTTGTCAATCTTTTGGTAACGTTGACTTTCACTGGTCAAAGACTTGATAGTCTCAATACCATTGATGTCCTCAATGATAGAAGAAGACAGAACCGCATTGGCTTCCATGGTATCCCGATTCATCTTTTCAAACGGCTTCATAAAAGCAAAGATAATCACTGTGTAGATAGGAAGCGCCAATAAGGTCATGAAAAAGAGATTGGTATTTTGTGAAAATAAAACAAGGGAAATAATGACAACCGTTGACACATCTAGGAAAATCGAAAGAATGGTCGAAGCCAGCGCATCGATGATACTGTTAGCATCTGTAAAACGAGAAACAATTTCCCCTGTCCTGCGTGTCGCAAAGAAGGACATCGGCAGGTGAAAAACATGTTTGATATAGGACAAAATCACATCAATCGACAAGCGTTGCCCCAGAACAAGCAAGAGATACTCCTGAGCATAAGATAAGATCTGCTGGAGGATATAGACGATGACCAGCCCAATAGAAATAATCCCCAACGTCGAACGCATCTGATCTGGCACATAGGTATCAATGATAGACTGCAGATAATAAGAACCCACAATGTTAATCAAGGTTACCAAGAGTGTCGCCAAAACGATATTGGCAATCAAGCCACGCTGCTTCACCAATATAGGGATAAAAGATAGCAGACCATTCTTTTGATCCTTATGAGGCTTGTAGTCTGGACTAGGTGCCATAAAAAGAGTCACCCCTGTCCATTCTTCCGCAAAACGCTCACGTGGCAGTTTGGTCAATTTTACCCCAGGATCTGGATCGGCAATATGAATGCTATCCTTATCCTGCCCAGTCACCACATAGTAGTGGAGCAATTTCCCTTCCTTAAGCACATGGGCAACAAAAGGAAAAGTCAAATCTGGCAAGTCAAATAGCGTCATATCCGCCTTGATTGCTCGCGTCTCAAAACCAATCTCCTCTGCCACCTTGAGCAATCCCAAAGCCGTCGTTCCATCCATGGTCGTCTTGGCCAATTCTCGCAAGTGAGCCAAGGAATAATAGCTACCATAGTAGCCAAAAACCATGGCTAATGAAGCTACACCGCAGTCCATCTGATCCACCTGCGGACGATAGTGACGTTTCCCAAATTTCATATTCATCTCCTTTTTCCTAAACTCATCTGATAAGAACTATCTTACCCCAATCCCCAAACAAAAACTGGACTTCCTCCCCAAATGCGCCTTTCTACCTCCCAACTGCACTTTTAGGATAAAGAAAATAGGCAGAACAAATGTCCAACCTACTAAAAATATGGTATGAAAGGAAATTGATGTTTTACTGTCACCCTAGGCAAGCTTGGAACAAATAAATCATTAATAGTAACATTTACGACATCCTATTTATTACTTCAATTTCTAATGTTCCTGCTATTTCTAATACTCAATGAAAATCAAAGAGCAAACTAGAAAGCTAGCCGCAGGTTGCTCAAAACACTGT
>NZ_JUUO01000037.1 GCF_001074975.1 Streptococcus pseudopneumoniae
CAGGTGGTTAGAGCGCACGCCTGATAAGCGTGAGGTCGGTGGTTCGAGTCCACTCGTGCCCATTAATAGGAGAATTACTCAAGAGGCTGAAGAGGACGGTTTGCTAAATCGTTAGGTCGGGTAACTGGCGCAAGGGTTCGAATCCCTTATTCTCCGTTTGAATGAGAGTTTATTACTCTTTTTTTTAGAATAATAAAAAACTTCAGATTTGTAAACCTAAATTGGATTACTTATCTGAAGTTTTTGCCTCTTTGTCAACTGTAGTGGGCTGCAGAAAAGCTAAAATCTTTATATATTGTCGATTTTATGGTTGTGCTTGTTTATTACTACTTCCAACCCTTGAGTGAAATTTCGCCGCTATTGAGCCAGATTTCTTTTCCGTTATTACATTGAACTAAAAGTTTACCATTTTCAGAGATATCTTTAGCAAGTCCTTTGTAGTCTTTTTGATCTAGTGTAAAAGTAACTTCTTTTCCTAGAACAAATGACTGTTTTTTGTATAAATATAATAGCTCTTCTGCTGGTGTATCAAAGAAAGAACGCCATATTTCGATAATTAATTCATTTCTTGTTATAGCTGCTGGTGCTTTAAATAAGCTAGCAGCTTTTTCTTTTAATTCTTGAGGGAAGTCTTTAATAGTAAAGTTGATTCCTACTCCAATAATAATATCTGTGACTAAGCCAGTTTCTACAGATGTCATTGCCTCAGTAAGGATTCCTCCAATTTTATGATTGTTTAGGTAGATATCATTGACCCATTTTATGTCGACATCTATTAAAGTTAGGTTTTTGATGGCTTTATAGATAGCTCCAGCAACAATCAGTGTGTAGGATGGTAATTTGTCATAGGGGAGATTTGGTTTAAGATGGAGTGTCATATAAATGCCCCCTTGTGGGGAGTAAAAAGAACGTTGAAAACGGCCTCGGCCAGCTGTCTGGTAGGAAGCTAGGTAGAGAGTATTTGCTTCATGCCCTAAATCAATTGCTTCTTTTGCATCTAGTTGTGTCGATTTTGTTTCTGGTTTAAAACTGACATTAATTGGAAGATTTTTTTCTAGAATCTCTGGAAGAATAAGGTCACCATTCATCAGTTTATATCCTTTGTTTTTGATACTATCTATTTCAATACCTTCTTGTTCTAGCCTCTTGATAGCTTTCCAAATTGATGTTCTGCTTAGGGATAGTTCTTCTGCGATCTTTTCTCCACTGATATAGTCGGTTTCTTTAGATAAAATTTGGTAGACAGCTTGGTAGGATTTCATAGTGTTTCCTTTCGCAATGAATAGTATATGCTTTGAATTTAGTTTGGATCGTTGCTTCTAAATCGATATTTTATTACTACCATTTTAACATATGTCTAGTATTTACGGCACGATTTTTTAAGAGTATATGTAGTCATTAAGCTTGAGTTTTGAAATCTCAGTATTTTTCGGTAACTTCTAAAACTAACTTCCAGTTTCTCACCACCTAGCATTTAGTATGAGAAAAACGCGT
>NZ_JUUO01000003.1 GCF_001074975.1 Streptococcus pseudopneumoniae
GACGCAAGCGCAATAGCTGTTGAAGTTGTTAGGGTTTTCAGTTTCTTCATCATTTTCTCCTTTGATGGCTGATAGAATAGGATTGAGTGGTAAGTCAATCCTTGTTATACTAGTATAACAAGCTCACTTTTTTTATCTATTCTTTCCCTTATGATACCATAATAGATATCTAAATTTTTCGTCATTTAAACTATAGTTTCAATGTTATTTAAAAAATCCAAAAATAGCATAGAATTCTAATATTTTGTAACTATAGTTTTCTTTTCCCTATTTTTTCTCTAAATTTTTGTATAATAGTTTTAGAAGTATGTAAGGAGATTATTTATGGAAAATCTATACCCATTTGGAGCTACATTTAAGTACCTGCGTGAAGCACGAGGACTCAGCCTAAAGGAAGCTGCCTCAGATATCGTATCACCACAATTCCTAAGTCAATTTGAAAAAGGAGACAAGGGAATCTCACTTGAAAACTTTGCCAAACTGTTAATTGTTATCGGAGTTGAATGGAATGATTTTGTTCTCGCCTATGCAAATAAAGGTGGAGACTGCTTAGAATTACCTGCTATTGAATTTGGCAAGCATGTGGTCCATGAAGAAGATATCCTCACTTACATTGAAGACTACGAAAAATTATTTGATGTCTATCTAAAAGACAATCCACTTCAGGCAGAGATGATTTTTAAATCTATTAAATTAAGACATTATCCAACCATATCAAAGAGTCCAGAAACTGTTGCCAGAATTCAAAACATTATCAATCATTTAATGAAATCGGATGTCTTTAATAGTATCGAACTTGAAATTTATCGCGTCATCGTCAATCATTGTCCGATGGAACTCATTGACCATATGAGCAAACAATTACTACTTATGTACAAAGAAAGTGCCAATACTGACACCTACATCCGTATTTTAAATGCTCTCACTTTCTCCGCAAAATACTTCTCAGAGCTGAGATACTATCAAAAGGCTGATGATATTATCAAAAAAATTAAATCACTTCAGACCTTCGAACGAGGCTATCTGGCTATTCCCCTCATGTTCCTAGAAGTTGAACATGTTTACAATCAATTTAGATGGAACAAACCTGAGGCTATTCCCTTAGCCAAAAATCTATTTAATTATCTTCAAAGTGCAAAATTCATTGATCAGCAATACTACTCTAATTTTATCAACGCCTTTACTTATCATTGCCACGCATTAAATAAGACTGGAATTGATTTGTTCTAATCGTCAAAAAAGTTGCTCCATTTTAGGAACAACTTTTTTATTTATAATTAAAAGTCTCCCCTGCCAACTTATCAGCTAGCTTGGGAAAGAGAGTATAAAACTTATGGGCTAGGTTCAACAAAATTGGTAGATTAAGTTCTCGTTTGTTTTTTCCTATAATCTTGACAATCTTTTTAGCCACTGCATCTGCTTCCAACAGGAAGCGTTCAACCGATTTAAGATAGGTTCCATCTGGGTCGGCCTGGTCAAAAAATCCTGTACGGATTGGTCCTGGATTGACTGTTGTCACATAGACTTCATAGGGCATCAGTTCGAGGCGTAAAGCATTTGAAAAACCAATAGCCGCAAACTTTGTTGCTGAGTAGAGACTGGACTTGCCAGTAGCGATCAAACCTGCCATGCTGACGATATTGATGATATGGCCTTTTCTGCTTTCCTTCATACGAGCTGCAAGGCGCCGAGACAGATTCATCAGAGCAAAAGTATTGACCTCAAACATCTGGTGAATATCTTGGTCGGAAATCTGCTCAAATTCCTCCAAAATCCCGTAACCAGCGTTGTTAATCAAAACATCAATCTTCCCATAGCGGAGATAGAGGTCTGCTGCCAGAGTTTCTAGGGCTGAATCATCTGTAATATCGATTTCAATCAATTCTGCATGGGGATGGCTTCCGTAGAGTTGGGCTAATTTTTCCTTATTTCTACCAAGCAAGATGAGTTGATCATTTGGCAGGAGTTTGACCATTTCTTGGGCCAGACCACCGCTAGCTCCGGTAATGAGAATAGTACGCATACTTATCCTTTCTCAATCTTTTAGATTTCCACTTCTTCTAAGTCTTTGACCACATGGACATTTTCAAAAATCGTTGCCGCATCTTTCTTGAGCTTACTAATATCTTTTGATAGAAAGCGAGCGCTGATATGGTTGAGCAAGAGTCGCTTAGCACCTGCTTCTACTGCCACCTGCGCTGCCTGCATATTGGTTGAGTGACCATGATTGCGGGCAATTTTTTCATCACCCTTGCCATATGTGGACTCATGGACCAGGACATCAGCATTGATAGCCAGACGCACACTGGCATTAGTTTTTCGGGTGTCGCCCAGAATGGTGATAACCTTACCTGGACGTGGCGCTGAGATATAGTCAGCTGCCTTGATTTCAGTCCCATCTTCGAGAACAACGTCCTGACCGTTTTTGATTTTTCCAAAAAGCGGGCCAAATGGGACGCCAGCAGCCTTTAGTTTTTCAGAATCCAGCGTTCCTTCCAAGTCCTTTTGCATGACACGATAACCAACACAGAAAATAGTATGATCCAGCTCTTCTGCATACACCGTGAATTTATCGGTCTCAAGGATTTTTCCTAGAGAATCTTGGTCGAACTCATGAAAATGAATTTTATAAGGCAGGCGAGAACCTGACACACGAAGACTGGTTAAGACAAATGACTTGATCCCTTGAGGTCCATAGATTTCCAAATCCGTCTGCTCTTCATTTGCTTGAAAGGCACGGCTAGAAAGGAATCCTGGCAAGCCAAAGATGTGATCTCCATGCAGGTGGGTGATAAAGATTTTGCTGACCTTCCGTGGTCGAATCGTGGTTTCAAGAATACGATTTTGCGTTCCTTCTCCACAGTCAAAGAGCCAGACTTCGTTAATCTCATCCAAAAGTTTCAGGGCAAGACTTGAAACGTTGCGGGCTTTAGAGGGTTGACCAGCCCCCGTTCCTAAAAATTGAATATCCATTCGATACTTTCTAATTAATCAATATATAACATGGCTGTGCGGTTTTCCGATCGGAAATAGCGCCTGCCAGAAAAAGCAGTAGCTTCTTGTAATAAATCCTCTTGACTGTAGCCTTTGAGACGTTTACGACCGTCAGCCAAGCTTTCTAAATCAGTCAAAGCTGTGAGACTCTCCACACTAACAACTTCCTCGTCCCCGACAGACTTCAAGTAAATCTTTCCAGACTCTTCAAAGATGAGTTGATGGGGGAAAATTTGTGCAACTTCAAAGAGCAAGTCTTCCGAAATAACCTCTTTATTTTCAGAGAAAATCCGTCCCAGACTCTCACTCTCATAGCAAAAACCAAAGGATTTGCCAGACAGATTAAGCCGAACAAAAGGCTTGTTTTCTGAGGTGAAACTAGGTTCAGTATTGTAAAGATTCAGTTCCTGACTGAGTTCTGCAAAATAATCCGTCGCAGCTTCAGGACTCTTTTTCTGGTAGAGTTCTGCAAAATAGGCATTAACGACACTTGGAGGAGGTGTGATAAGAGACAATTGCTCCTGCTCTGTTTTACCAGCTAGAAGCTGATCCAGATAGACCTTGTCCAGAGTCGTATAGCCCCCATATTTTAGAGCCAAGGTTTTGATATCAGTCATAAAATTCCTCTAATCTCCATTTGTTTCTCTCTGCAATGTAGCCTGTGATGACTTCGCCATCATCTTGGTAGTCCCGTTCTTCAAGAATCGCAACACTTTCTAAATCATGAATCTTGTAGGACTTAGAAAAAGGCACGCGCAGGGTAAATGCTTCAAAAATTTCCTTGATCTTATCTAGCAGTATAGTTTGCAGCTGCTCACGACTATCCTTCGACTTGGCAGAAATGAGGGCATAAGGTGTTTGAGTAGGCATAAAGTCCTCTACCAAATCTGCTTTATTATAAAGGGTCAGGCGAGGAATATCCTCCATATCCAAGTCTTTCATGATGGACAGAACTGTTTTTTCGTGTTCCTCGTGGTAAGGATTGCTGGCATCGATGACATGGACCAGGAGATCTACATGCTTGCTTTCTTCTAGGGTAGACTTGAAACTCGATACCAACTCTGTCGGCAAGTCTTGAATAAATCCAACGGTATCCGTCAAGGTAACCTGAAGATTGCCTCCCAGATGGATGCTTTTAGTTGTCGCATCCAGAGTCGCAAATAATTCATCTGCTTCATACTGGGTCTTGCTGGTCAAAGTATTCATAATAGTCGATTTCCCAGCATTGGTATAACCAATCAAACCAATCTTAAAGGTGCTGGACTCCAAACGTTTTTCTCTGACAGTCGCCCGATTTTTCTCAACAACCTTGAGCTGGCGCTCGATATCCGTGATTTGATTGCGAACACTACGACGGTTCAGCTCCAACTGGCTTTCACCAGGTCCACGGGAACCAATTCCCCCAGCCTGACGACTAAGCATAATCCCCTGACCAACCAAGCGAGGCAAGAGATATTTGAGCTGGGCCAAATGCACTTGGAGCTTCCCTTCATGGCTTCGAGCTCTCATAGCAAAGATATCCAAAATCAACTGCATACGGTCAATGACCTTGACACCCAAGACTTCCTCTAAATTGACATTTTGCCGAGGTGTCAGACGGTTGTTGACGATGACAGTCGTGATTTCTTCTGCATCCACCATTTTAGCTATTTCTTCCAACTTACCAGAACCGACAAAGGTCTTAGAATCGTATTTTTCGCGTTTTTGTCTGTAACTATCTACTACGACTGCTCCAGCTGTCTTGGCTAGACTGGCCAATTCTTCCATGGAGAGGTCAAAATTGTCCATGCCCTGCAATTCCACACCAATCAGCAGGACCCGCTCCTCTTTTTTCTCCGTATCAATCATCTAAAAACTCCTCTATCTGGCTTAAAATACGGTCTTGCACTCCAGACTCTCCAATCTGATAAAAGGTGACCTGCATACGATTACGGAACCAGGTCAACTGACGCTTGGCAAAACGACGAGTAGCCTGTTTGAGACTCTCACTAGCTTCCTCCAAGGTCTGCTCTCCACGAAAATACGGAAAGAGTTCCTTGTAACCAATTCCTTTAGCAGCCTGCACATCAGGATAATGGTCAAAAAGCCACTTGGCCTCATCCAAAAGCCCAGCCTCAAACATCAAATCCACTCGATGATTGATTCGTTCATATAATTGACTGCGCTCATCATCCAAGCAGATAATCAGCGGTTCATACAAGGTCTCTTGATTTTCCAAATCCTGACCAAAATGAGCAATTTCCAAGGCACGCATAGCACGACGACGATTAAACTGGGGAATTTCAAGTCCTGCTTGCTTCACAAGATGAGCTAATTCCTCATCTGTATAAGGATCCAAACTAGCTCGATAAGCTAAAATCTCCTCATGAGGAGTCTCCCCACCAAGATGATAACCTTCTAGCAAGCTCTGGATATAAAGTCCAGTCCCACCAGCGATAATAGCTAGCTTACCCCGACTGTGAATATCCTCAATAGCCATCTTAGCTTCTAAAACAAAATCAAAAGCCGAGTAAGACTCGGTTACCTCTCTAACATCGATTAAATGATGGGGAACAGCTGCCTGCTCTTCTGGACTAGCCTTAGCAGTTCCAATATCTAGACCTCGGTAAACCTGCTGACTATCACCGCTAACAACTTCGCCATTAAAACGCTGAGCAACTTCAATGGCTAGATCTGTCTTTCCAACTGCAGTCGGTCCAACTATCACAATTATTTTTGTTTTCATCTTTTTTCCTTGAAAAATTCCCATTTTTTCGTTACTATTATTATAACACAAAAAGGTCAGTCAGAAAAATGTGACCTCTTTAGGAGGCTGGCTGATTAAGAAGATAAAGGAGGAAGACTCATGGCAAAAGGATTCGCTAAAGGTCTTGTAACAGGTGTCGCAGGAACTGTCGCTGCAGTTGCAGGTGCAGTATACGCATTCAAAAAGAAAGTAATCGAACCAGAAGAGCAAAAAGCAGCTTTCATCGAAGAAAACCGTAAAAAAGCAGCTCGTCGCCGCGTATCACGTTAAGAAACAAAAGAAGTTGGGATTTATTTTCTCAACTTCTTTTTTCTATTCTTTGGCTCTATAATATTTGTGGTGGGTAAATCCCCTATAGACATTATGGAGCCTATTTTGGTGTAGAAAAAAAGTCCCATAAGATCTATAATGAAAAGCAACCAAACCATCATTAGAAAGAATC
>NZ_JUUO01000038.1 GCF_001074975.1 Streptococcus pseudopneumoniae
CAAGAACGTAAAGCAACTGCTGAAAAAGCTGTTGAAAACTTCTCAAGAAGCCAAGCAGAAAAAGAAACTGCTCTTGAAACAGCTAAAGCTGAACTAGCTACAGCCAAAACGGCTCAAAAGGATGCTGAAACTGCTCTTACAAGTGCGCAATCAAAATTGCAAGCTGAAGAAAACAAGTTGAAAGCTCTTCAAGATGAACAAGCGAAGCTTCATGAAGAAAAAGACAAATTGGTGTCAGATGCTAAAGCAATTGCAACTGAATTGAGTGCCTATCTGAACGCAGACAAGAATCTTGCAGACGCGCAAACAAAAGTAGCTGATTTGGAAACAAAACTAACGCAAGCAAAATCTACTGCAAAATTGGCACAAGATAAATTGGATGCAGTTACAGATAAATTGAAAGCTGAACAAGCTAAATTAGCTGAAATCCAAGAAGAGTTTGATAAGTTGGTTAAGGATGAAAGAAAGGACTACTACAATTTATCAGGTTGGTATCTGGAGTATCCTGCAGGGAAACAAGAGGATAAGAAAACAGATACAGAAATCAAGAAAGTAGAAGACTCAAAAGCTTCACAAGCTGGTAACTGGATTGAGTCAGCTGGTCGCTGGTGGTACAAACATGCTGATGGTTCATATACAACCAACGGTTGGGAACAAATCAAGGATAAATGGTACTACTTTGACCAAGCAGGTTGGATGCAAACTGCTTGGTCAAAACTGGTGGCACATGGTATTACTTGAACAACTCAGGCTCAATGGCTACAGGTTGGGTACAAGATAATGGTTCATGGTACTATTTGAACAACTCAGGTTCACTGGCTACAGGCTGGATAAAAGATAATGGTTCATGGTACTATCTTGATAAGTCAGGTGCTATGAAAACAGGCTGGTTTATAGTTTCTGGTAAATGGTACTATGCCTATAGTTCAGGAGCTTTAGCAATAAACACCACTACACCAGATGGCTACCGTGTCAATACCAACGGTGAGTGGGTAGGATAAGGAAAAAAGAAAAGGAATTTTAAATCATGAAAAATAAAAAAATATTAGTTAGTTCTTTATTAGCAGGTTCGTTGTTATCAGTGGGTCTTATGACTTCTAAACCAATGGAAGTTCATGCCTTAACAGATATGAGTGTCAAGGATACTCAAAATCCTTTGAAAATCACCTTGATACAGACAGGAGAAATAACTATACTTTCGGTTGACCTTCAAAGAACTTCTACAACTAATGATAATACATATCTTGATTTTGATCTAGTTAATGAAGATACTGGAGAACTTGCTTCTTCATACGGTTTTGGAAGATTTGGAGGAAGTAATAGAATAAGACAGGGAATTAATATACTCACAGTAAAAGATGGGAACTACCATCTAGATATCTACAGTTCAGATGATTTTGGAAAACGTTACTTCGGACGCTCAGAAGTTTTTAAAATCTCTGGATATAAATATTATCCGATTAAGAAGGTAGAAACACTAAAATCT
The DNA here is from genome assembly GCF_001074975.1 of Streptococcus pseudopneumoniae. Lineage (GTDB taxonomy): Bacteria > Bacillota > Bacilli > Lactobacillales > Streptococcaceae > Streptococcus > Streptococcus pseudopneumoniae_D. The sequence continues at coordinate 1,487 of NZ_JUUO01000038.1, forward strand.
GCTGAAACTCCAAAACAATCTACTAGTTCTAACTCAGGTCAGACTGGCTGGTCAGGTTCTTCTTACTACAAAGCTGGTGTTAAAGTAGTCAATCAATGGATTTTTGATGTTCAGTACAATTCATACTTCTACCTAAATGCTTCAGGTAACTATGTTCAGAATGCTTGGTCAGGTAATTACTACCTTAAATCAGGTGGCTACATGGCTAAGAGTGAGTGGATTTACGATAAAAACTATAGTTCATACTATTACCTAACATCAGAAGGAAGCTATGCCCGTAATACTTGGGTAGGTAGCTATTACCTCAAATCAAATGGTAAAATGGCTAAGAACGAGTGGGTCTATGATAGCAGTTATAGTTCATACTATTACCTAACATCAGAAGGTAGTTATGCTCGTAACCAATGGGTAGGTGACTATTACCTTAAATCAAACGGTAAGATGGCAGTCAACGAACGTACCCCAGATGGATACAAAGTAGATGGCTCAGGTAAGTGGGTCAAATAAAACTTTTTTGAACTGGGAGAACAGAGAAAATAATGGAAAAACATGAAAATCAAATGAACGAAGAAGTGACCGTAGAAAAAGTCGGAGAGACTACGGAAAGAATGGAAGAATCAATTAATGAAGTAGTTAAAGAGAAGCCTGATAGAGTAGAAGCACTCAAAAAAGAGGCGTCAATTTTTGTAGATAAAGCTGGAAACAAATCGAAAATCTAGATATGAATGGTTTGATTGAAAAAATTAAAAAATTATTTGAAACAAAACCTCTACAATCTATCGGGATAAGCCTAGCTATCTTTCTTGTTCTGTTCTTTGGAGTTCGTAAATTAACCAGTGATCCATTAGATGGAACTTATGAAATTTTAACAAAACGTGATCATTTAATCATGGTGATTAAAGGAAATACTGGGACGGTCGTCTCTGAGGATTCAGACGGAGACAAAGAACAAAGACTAGTGAAAATTGATAAACAAAAGAAAGAATTGATAATCACAGATACTAAAGGAAGAGAATTAGGAAAAACAAAATATATGTTAAAAGATAAGGAACTTTATCTTCAAGAGCCAGACCAAACGTTTAACCGAGTAAAATAGACTACACATTAAAAGCTTACCCCAGTACCCTAAAAACTACTGGGGTAGGAAATTGTATATAGGGAGAATATGAATGAAATTTAAAAAATTAATAACTCTAGCTAGTTCAGTAGGACTAATTGTTTTTCTTGCGACTACTGTAGTTGCCTGTACCTCAAAATCTGAAAAAACAGACACTAAAACTGAACAAACTTCATCCCAAAAAGATAAAGATAAGGATAAAGAATTAAAAGAAGCGTTAGACAAAGCTAAATCATATGATAAAAGTCTTAAGACTTCCTACGATGATTTAAGAGTAAAATTGCTGGAAGAAGATTTTTCTGATGAGGCAATAAATTACGCACTTTCTAATGCGGGTATTGATTGGAAACAAAATGCATTGGAAAAAGCTAAAGATTATGCTAAAACTCCTCTCGTTTCAAGATATGTTATTTCCGGAAAACTATATCAAGATCGTTTTCATCCATCAGATGTCGAATTCGCTCTTGATAATGTAGATGTTGATTGGAAAAAAGCTGCAATAGAAAAAGCTAAAGATTATGCTAAAAACGACAACCTATCACGTTCTATGACCGAGTTCAAATTACAAAACTATGATGGCTTTGAACCTGAAGAGGTAAAATACGCAGTAGAAAATAGTGGCATCAATTGGAAGTAAGTAGCGTTAGAAAGGGCTAAAGAACATAAACAATCGGTTCCGGATTCTTATACAACTTCCGAAATCAGAGGTGATCTCCAAACCGACCAATTTAGGGATGAAGAGATAACGTATGCATTGAACAACTTGCAATAATAATAAAACAAAAAGAGGCCGCTACCTCTTTTTGTTTTATTATTTCTCTTTCACAATTTTATACTCAATGAAAATCAAAGAGCAAACTAGCCGTAGGTTGCTCAAAGCACTGCTTTGAGGTTGTAGATAAGACTAACGAAGTCAGCTCAAAGCACTGCTTTGAGGTTGCAGATGGAAGCTAACATGGTTTGAAGAGATTTTCGAAGAGTATCAACTATCAAACTGAACTTCTTCTAGTAGATAGTCGATAAAGCGTTCGCCCATCTTAGATAGGCTGGTTTTCTCATGCTGGATATAGACCAGCTCAATTGAGTCATCAATGTCTAGTGGGATAGAAACGATATTGTCTCCGTTGAGATTGCTGTTCAAAATCCCAGTTGCAATCGTGTATCCGTCCAAACCAATCAAGAGGTTAAAGAGGGTGGCACGGTCGCTGACTACGATGGATTTTTTGTGGTGTTCTTGGGAAAGAATTTCTTCTGAAAAGTAGAAGGAGTTGTGCGTCCCTTGGTCATAACTCAGATAAGGGAAGTTTTCTAAATCAGAGAGTTTCACCTTGTTTTTTTTTGCCAGAGGATTGGTCTTGCTGACAAAGATATGCGGTTGCGCGGTAAAGAGATGGTGAGCCAGCAGGTGATTGTCATCCAACATCTTGGTTAAAACATCACGGTTGTAGCTGTTTAAAAAGAGGACACCGACCTCACTACGGAAGTTCTTGACGTCGTCGATAATCTCCCAAGTCCGAGTTTCACGAAGGAAGAGCTCGTATTTCTCCATATCGCTTTTCTTGAGCAGAGAGACAAAGGCATTGACCACAAAGGCATAGTGCTGAGACGAAACGCTAAAGAGTTCGCGGTGGGCGACAGGATTTTTATAACGCTCCTCTAGAAGCTGGGTTTGCTCGACAACTTGACGGGCATAAGAGAGAAACTCCATCCCATCACGGGTCAAGGTAATGCCCTTGGGATTGCGGATAAAGATCTCAATGCCCATTTCATTCTCCAAATCTCTCACAGCATTGGAAAGACTTGGCTGAGTGATAAAGAGTTGCTTGGCTGCCTCATTCATGGAGCCAGTTTCGACGATTTTGATAATATAGTGTAATTGTTGAATTCTCATGTTTTTATTGTACCACACTTGCGTCAGAATCGCCAAAGAAGATAGGAAAATCAGGGGCATTGTGTGAGTCTCTTCTTGAAAAAAACACAAAAATTTGCTAGAATGAGTCTTATGAAAACATTCTATGATGTGCAGCAATTCCTCAAACGATTTGGTATTATTGTTTACATGGGAAAACGCTTATATGATATTGAGCTGATGAAGCTGGAACTCTCTCGGATTTACGATGCAGGGTTGATGGACAAACTAGACTATCTAGAAGCAGAAGCGGTTCTTCGCAGAGAGCACAAGGTAGAATTGGATTATATTGAGAAAAATGGAGAAAAGAACTAATGGTTACTTGGATTTTGTGGGCACTTATACTAGCAATGTTGGCGTGGATGGGCTTTAACTATCTTCGTATTCGTCGTGCGGCTAAAATTGTGGATAATGAGGAATTTGAAGCCTTGATTCGTACGGGTCAATTGATTGATTTGCGCGACCCAGCAGAGTTCCACAGAAAGCATATCCTTGGGGCCCGCAATATTCCTTCAAGTCAGTTGAAGACTAGTCTTGCAGCCCTTCGTAAGGATAAACCTGTCCTTCTTTACGAAAATCAACGTGCGCAACGGGTTACAAATGCAGCCCTTTACTTGAAAAAACAAGGTTTTTCTGAGATTTATATCCTTTCTTATGGCTTGGATTCTTGGAAAGGGAAAGTCAAAGTTGAGAAATAAGAAAACGAGCTTGGAGGTTTCCGAGCTCATTTTTTAACCACTTTTTCTGAGAAAGTCACGAATACTTGCCAACTCTTCTGAGTTTAGGGGGCGGTAGTCTCCTTCTTGGAGATTCTCATCCAAGCTCCAAGGGCCAAAATGGGTGCGTTTGAGGGAGGTCACCTTGACACCAACCGAGAGGAACATTTTCTTGGCCTGATGAAATTTTCCTTCTGAAATGGTGATAGAGGCTTGACTGAAGGAAGGACTTGCAGATAGAATCTCTAGTCTTGCAGGTTTACAGATAGTGCCATCTAAAAAGACAATTCCCTTTTGAAAGGCTTGGATATGGTCAGGTGTCAGGAGTCCATTAATCTCAACTTGATAAGTCTTATCGACATGATACTGGGGGTGGAGGAGCTGGAAACCCAAGGGTCCGTTGTTGGTCAAGAGGAGAAGGCCAGTCGTATCTCGGTCCAGTCGGCCGACGGCATAGAGCTTGTCAGACTGGATGTCAGGTGTCAGGAGGTCCATGACGGTTGGAAGTTCCTTGTCTTTGTTGGCTGTAACGACACCAGTAGGCTTATGAAGCATAAGATAGGTGTGCTCATAACCTCGAATGATTCGGTCCTGAAAAAGGAGTTCCTGTAGTCCTGTATCAATATTCTGAGCTAGGGAGCGAGCTGGGCAACCATCGACTAGAATTTCCCCTTTGAGTAAGGCTTGTTTCATGGCCTTTCGGCTAACTTTTTCTTGGGCTAATAAATTATCTAAACGCATACAGTGCCTATCTTATCATAAGTCGCTTGCTTTGAAAAGGCTTGACGTGAAAAGAAAAGCACAGTGAAAACATTTACACTTGCTTGAGTTATGCTATTTACTTGAAATTATGGTATAATCGTTCAGTTAGAAAATAAATTTTGAATATTATAGAGGAAATCATGACAAAATTAAGAGAAGATATCCGTAACATTGCGATTATCGCCCACGTTGACCACGGTAAAACAACCCTCGTTGACGAATTATTGAAACAATCAGAAACGCTTGATGCACGTACTGAATTGGCAGAGCGTGCTATGGACTCAAACGATATCGAAAAAGAGCGTGGAATTACCATCCTTGCTAAAAATACAGCTGTTGCCTACAACGGAACTCGTATCAACATCATGGACACACCAGGACACGCGGACTTCGGTGGAGAAGTTGAGCGTATCATGAAAATGGTTGACGGTGTTGTCTTGGTCGTAGATGCCTACGAAGGAACAATGCCACAAACTCGTTTCGTATTGAAAAAAGCCTTGGAACAAGATCTTGTCCCAATCGTTGTTGTTAACAAAATCGATAAGCCATCAGCTCGCCCAGCAGAAGTAGTGGACGAAGTCTTGGAACTTTTCATCGAGCTTGGTGCTGATGATGACCAGCTTGACTTCCCAGTGGTCTATGCTTCAGCGATCAACGGAACTTCTTCATTGTCAGATGATCCAGCTGACCAAGAAGCTACTATGGCACCAATCTTTGACACAATTATCGACCATATCCCAGCTCCAGTAGATAACTCAGATGAGCCTTTGCAGTTCCAAGTATCACTTTTGGATTACAATGACTTCGTTGGCCGTATCGGTATCGGTCGTGTCTTCCGTGGTACTGTTAAGGTTGGGGACCAAGTTACCCTTTCTAAACTAGATGGTACAACTAAAAACTTCCGTGTTACTAAACTCTTCGGTTTCTTTGGTTTGGAACGTCGTGAAATTCAAGAAGCCAAAGCTGGTGACTTGATTGCCGTTTCTGGTATGGAAGATATCTTTGTCGGTGAAACCATCACTCCGACAGACGCAGTTGAAGCTCTTCCAATCCTACACATCGATGAACCAACTCTTCAAATGACTTTCTTGGTCAACAATTCACCATTTGCTGGTAAAGAAGGTAAATGGGTAACTTCTCGTAAGGTAGAAGAGCGCCTTCAAGCTGAGTTGCAAACAGACGTTTCCCTCCGTGTTGACCCAACTGATTCACCAGATAAATGGACTGTTTCAGGACGTGGAGAATTGCACTTGTCAATCCTTATCGAAACAATGCGTCGTGAGGGATATGAACTTCAAGTATCTCGTCCAGAAGTTATCGTCAAAGAAATCGATGGTGTTAAATGTGAGCCATTTGAACGTGTTCAAATCGACACTCCAGAAGAATACCAAGGATCTGTTATCCAAAGCCTTTCTGAACGTAAAGGTGAAATGTTGGATATGATTTCAACTGGTAATGGTCAAACTCGTTTGGTCTTCCTGGTTCCAGCGCGTGGTTTGATTGGATACTCAACTGAGTTCTTGTCAATGACTCGTGGTTACGGTATCATGAACCATACATTTGACCAATACTTGCCATTGATTCCAGGAGAAATTGGTGGACGTCACCGTGGTGCCCTTGTTTCTATTGATGCTGGTAAGGCAACAACATACTCAATCATGTCTATCGAAGAACGTGGTACAATCTTTGTCAACCCAGGTACTGAGGTTTACGAAGGAATGATTATCGGTGAAAACTCTCGTGAAAACGACTTGACAGTTAACATCACTAAGGCTAAACAAATGACCAACGTCCGTTCAGCTACTAAGGACCAAACAGCTGTTATCAAGACACCTCGTATCTTGACGCTTGAAGAGTCTCTTGAGTTCTTGAACGACGATGAGTACATGGAAGTAACGCCTGAGTCTATCCGTTTGCGTAAACAAATCCTTAACAAGGCAGAACGTGAGAAAGCTAACAAGAAGAAAAAATCAGCTGAATAAGAGCTAGAAAGAGATAAAGATGGTTTATTTAATCATAGGAATCCTCTTATTACTACTCTATGTATTTGCGACACCACAAAGCATTAAAGGGACAGTTAATATAGTCCTTGTCGTCTTTGCTTTTGTAGCACTCTTGATTTTGCTCATGCTGTCTGTCCTGCAAATCTTTCAGCTACCGACAGAATTCTTTATCGCAATCGCCATGCTCTTCCTAGCATACTTTAGCTTGCGAGATATTACCCTCATGTCGGTCAATAAAAGTAAAAGAAGATAAAAAGAGAGTTTTGACTCTCTTCAGATTGAAGACAAAGTCCTTAGAACTCCAGTTTCTAAGGGCTTTTCTTTGTGTAAAGTCGT
>NZ_JUUO01000039.1 GCF_001074975.1 Streptococcus pseudopneumoniae
GTTTTCAACTCTTACTATTATACCGACTTTTTGTTTTTTGTCAACTACTTTTTTAAACTTTTTACAATTTTTTTAAATTTAGTAACTTCTCTGAAAGTTCTATAATGAAGTTAGCCACCCAGCCCTCCTAAAAATTAGATGGTCCAACTAGCTTATAGCTAATCCTCGATTTCATTTGATAAGAGGCTTTATGCTGTTAGGCTGGCAAGACAAAGCTAAGACTAGCCTTGTTTTAGCTGAAAAAACAGCTTCAAGGGTCTCTATTGTCAAATGAAAGCTCTTATAGGCATAAGAAAACACCTCTGTGTTATACTTGTTATTCACCACAAATACAAGAAAGGCACAGAGATGCAAGACAATTATACTACAAAAGGCAAACATTTGACAATCGATAGCCGTCGCTTAATCGAACGATGGAAACAAGAAGGAAAATCATTTTAGCCCAATATCAAACTCTTTAAACACTATGCTTTTCTCTTTTTTATCATCTTTACAACAGCTTCAGTTCTAGCGGTATGTGGGAACATATCGACTGACTGGATATAGTGGACATTATAGACTTCTACCAAACGCACTAAATCCCTTGCCAATGTTGAAACATTACAAGAAATATAGACCATTTTTTCTGGTACATAGGTAAGAATTGTATCTAATAACTTGTCATCCAGACCTGTACGTGGCGGATCAACAATCAGAGCATCTGCTCGGTAACCTTCCTTATACCAGCGAGGAATAATCTCTTCTGCTGTTCCTGCTTCATAATGTGTGTTGTCAAATCCCATTCTTTTAGCATTTCGCTTGGCATCTTCAATGGCTTCTGGAATAATATCCATACCTCTGAGTGTTTTAACTTTCTTTGCGAAGGCGAAACCAATCGTACCAACTCCACAATAAGCGTCAATCAAATGGTCTTCTTTATCAACATCCAGCGCTTTTACTGCCTCGCTATAGAGGACTTCTGTTTGTTCAGGATTTAGTTGATAGAAAGCTCGTGGTGATAGCGAAAATTCATAATCGAGTACACCTTCTTGAATACTCTCTTCTCCCCAGATAATCTCTGTCTTTTCACCATATATCTCACTGGTTTTAGATGTATTTGTATTCACAGCGACTGTCACAATTTCTGGAAAATCTTTAACTAAGTCTTTTACCAGTTGAGTTAAATTTAGCTGGCGGTTTGTAACTATAATAATCTGAACCTGTCCAGTCTTTCTAGCTCGTCGGACCATTATAGTTCTAACACCTAGAACTTTTCTCTCATCCGTGATGGGAATCTGATGATAAGTAAGTAATTCTGCTAGGCGATTAGCAATCACTTGGGTTTCCTTGTCTTGTACCAGGCAGTCTTTCAGCTCTACTAGATAGTGAGAGTTTTGTGCATATAAGCCCGCCTTGACCTCATTCTTAAATTTTCGAGTCTGAAATTGTAACTTAGCTCGATAGTACTTTGGTTCCTGCATTCCAATAGTTGGACGAATTTCATAGTTTTCATATCCTGCAGGAGCAAATTTTTTCAATGCTTGATGAAGTAAGTCCGTCTTGAACTCCAACTGCTTATCATAATGCAGGTGCATGATTTGGCAGCCTCCACATTCATTGTAAATAGTACAAGCTGGCACAACTCGAAATTTAGACTTCTTGTTAACCTTTAGTAATTTTGCTTCAACAAAGTTGCGTTTAATAGAAGTAATCTGACAATAGATATCTTCTCCTTTGAGAGCACCAGGCACAAAGATTAATGTTTTTTGATAAAAGCCGATTCCCTCACCATTAATTCCCATGCGCTTGATTTTTAATGGTATTTTTTGTTTCACTTTCAGATTCATACCCCTATCTTATCACATTTTGAGTTATAATAGAACTATGAAAATCACAAAACTTGAAAAGAAAAAAAGACTCTATCTGATGGAGCTTGATAATGACGACAAATGCTATATCACCGAAGATACGATTGTTCGTTTTATGTTATCAAGAGATAAGGTGATAAGCCAAGAGAAATTGAAGGAGATTCAGGGCTTTGCTCAATTTTCTTACGGTAAGAATCTAGCCCTCTACCACCTATCCTTTAAAGCTCGCACTGAAAAAGAAGTGAGAGAATATCTGAAAAAATACGATATTGATGAAAACATAGTTTCTCAAGTCATTGCTAATCTTAAAGAGGATAATTGGATTAATGATGGCCAGTACGCTTATGCTATCATCAATGCCAATCAACTTTCAGGAGACAAGGGACCTTATGTACTGACTCAGAAACTAGCACAAAAAGGAATTTTAAAATCTACTATAGAAGAGATTTTGAAAGAATTTGATTTTTCAGAAGTTGCTCAACGTGTAGCTAATAAACTATTGAAAAAATATGAGGGAAAACTTCCAGCTCGTGCCTTGCAAGATAAGATTATCCAGAACTTGACCAACAAGGGTTTCTCTTACTCTGATTCTAAAAGTGCCTTTGACCAGTTGGATAGTCAAGTTGACCAAGAAACGACTCAGGAACTCATCTTCAAGGAACTTGATAAGCAATATGCTAGGTATGCTCGAAAGTATGAAGGATACGAACTTAAACAGCGTTTAACTCAAGTTTTAGCACGAAAGGGCTACGATTTTTCGGATATAGCAAGCGCTCTCAGAGAATATCTTTAATATTTTCATGTAAAATTCACAGTTTTTAGGCAATTTTATGGTACAATAGTAAACGATAAACTTATAAATTGTAGAAAGTTGGTTAGTTATGAAGCTTCCAAAAGAAGGCGACTTTATTACAATTCAAAGTTATAAGCATGATGGGAGTCTCCACCGAACTTGGCGAGATACCATGGTACTAAAAACAACAGAAAACGCCATTATTGGTGTCAACGATCATACACTTGTTACCGAAAGTGATGGTCGTCGTTGGGTCACTCGAGAACCGGCTATTGTTTACTTTCACAAGAAATATTGGTTTAATATCATTGCCATGATTCGTGATAATGGAATTTCCTACTATTGCAATATGGCTAGCCCCTACTATCTGGATGAAGAAGCACTGAAGTATATTGATTACGATTTGGATGTTAAAATTTTTACAGATGGGGAAAAACGTCTCTTAGACGTGGAAGAATATGAGCGTCACAAACGCAAAATGAATTATTCTGATGACTTGGACTATATTTTAAAAGAACATGTCAAAATTCTTGTTGATTGGATTAACAATGGACGTGGTCCTTTCTCAGAAGCCTATGTAAACATTTGGTACAAGCGCTATGTAGAACTAAAGAATCGGTAAAGTTGTCAAACTAGGGTGAAAGCCCTGGTTTTTTTATTTAAAAAACCCAGCCTTTCAGCTGGGTTGATTTCTATATATCTAATTTCGTAACAGTAAATTTGATATGGGAATAGTCTTTTTCAACATCCTTATCAAGCATGAACGCTGTGGCGTCCTTCTTAACTTGAACCAGGTCAATATTCTGAGCTTGGGCTGCATAGACGCATCCACAATAACATTGACGATAGATATCATAATCTTCACACATCTCTACTGAACGTTTGTAACCCTGATTTTTCTTGAAATCACTTGGAAGATAGTGGGTTGTATAAATCTTTTGCACATCGATTCCGATGCTGTTGATGGTTTGAGAATTCTTATGAGGACTAATGGTCAAGGCTGAACCAAAGTAGTCAAAGCCCAAATCCATAGCCACTTGCGCTGTCTTATCCAGTCGGTAGTCAAAACAAACCTTGCAACGGTCGCCACCTTCTGGCTCTTCTTCCAGTCCTCTGACTAACTTACGGTATTCATTGGGTTCGTAGGGAGCTTCTAGGTACTGGACCGTATTTCCTGTTCGCTCATTGAAATCACTGACAAATTTCTTAGTAACATAGGCCCGCTTGTGGTATTCTGCCTTGGGATGGATATTAGAATTGGCAAAATAGATGGTCACATCAGCGTATTTAGTCAGGTATTCTAGGGTATAGGTACTGCAAGGGGCACAGCAAACATGCATAAGAATGGTTGGCCGCTGCTCATTTTTCTCCCATACTTGTACCATCTTCTGCATGACACGGTCATAATTAATCTTCTGATTGGGGTTCATCTTGCTCAGAATTTCTTCTACATCGATCATGTTCTTCTCCTTTTTCTAGTCTTATTTTATCATATAAGTTAGGAGAGCTCAAATCTATTTAGAAGTGAATATCATAAAAAAGAGGGAATACGCATCCCTCCTTTAATAGTTTTTACATCATGCCGCCCATCATACTTGGATCCATTGCTGGAGCTGGGGCTACTGGTTCTGGTTTATTGGCTACGACCGCTTCTGTTGTCAAAATCAAGCTGGCTACAGATGCTGCGTTTTGAAGGGCTGAACGGCTAACCTTAACAGGATCGATGATTCCCTCTTCAATCATGTTGACCCACTCGCCAGTTGCTGCGTTGAAACCTGTACCAAGCTCAGCATTTTTCAAACGATCGATAACGATAGAACCTTCAAATCCTGCATTGTGGGCGATTTGACGAACAGGTTCTTCCAAGGCACGGAGAACAATATTGCGGCCTGTTGCTTCATCTCCTGTCAATTCCAAATCAGCCACGGCTGGAATGACATTTACAAGAGCTGTTCCACCACCAGCAACGATACCTTCTTCAACAGCTGCACGAGTAGCATTGAGGGCATCTTCAATACGGAGTTTCATTTCTTTCAATTCAGTTTCAGTTGCAGCTCCGACCTTGATCACTGCGACACCACCTGACAATTTTGCCAAGCGCTCTTGCAATTTTTCACGGTCAAAGTCAGAAGTTGTGGTTTCAATTTGTGACTTGATAACTGCAACACGGTGAGAAATCGCTTCAGGATTTCCCGCACCTTCTACGATAACCGTGCTATCTTTGTCCACAGTTACTCTAGCTGCTTGACCAAGCGCCTCAATAGTAGCATCTTTCAACTCAAGGCCAAGGTCTTCTGTGATGACGGTTCCGCCTGTTAAGATGGCAATGTCTTCGAGCATAGCTTTGCGACGATCACCAAAACCAGGTGCCTTGACTGCTACTACGTTGAAGGTTCCACGAATCTTGTTCAATACAAGAGTTGGAAGAGCTTCACCATCCACATCATCCGCAATAATCAAGAGTGGACGATTGCTTTGGAGAATACTTTCCAAAAGTGGCAAGATTTCTTGGATATTGGAAATCTTTTTATCTGTAATCAAAATGTATGGATTTTCAAGATCAGCCACCATTTTCTCGCTATCTGTCACCATGTACTGTGAAAGGTAACCGCGGTCAAACTGCATTCCTTCCACAACTTCAAGTTCTGTTTCCATACCACGCGACTCTTCAATGGTGATGACGCCGTCTTTACCAACTTTTTCCATGGCTTCAGAAATGTATTCACCGACTTTTTCAGAACGAGAAGATACGGCAGCAACCTGAGCGATGGCTTCTTTGTTGACAACAGGGATGGCGTTGTTTTTCAAGGCTTCTACAGCTGTGGCAACTGCTGTTTCAATCCCACGACGAATGCCGATTGGATTGGCACCTGCAGTGACATTTTTGATTCCTTCACGGACGATAGCTTGGGTCAAGACTGTTGCAGTAGTTGTCCCGTCACCTGCGATATCATTGGTTTTTGAAGCTACTTCTGATACCAATTTGGCACCCATATTTTCAAAATGGTCTTCCAATTCGATTTCTTTAGCAATGGTCACACCGTCATTGGTAATCAAGGGTGAACCAAATGATTTTTCAAGAACGACATTACGACCTTTTGGTCCCAAGGTTACTTTTACAGTATCTGCAAGGATATCGACACCACGAACCATAGCTGAACGGGCATCTGATGAAAATTTAATTTCTTTTGACATACTTACTTTCTCCTTCTATTCTTCAATGATAGCCAAGATATTAGCTTCGCCTACGATGATATACTTTTCATCACCATCTTTGACATCAAGACCTGCGTGAGCTTCAACTAAGACACGATCTCCAGCTTTAACACTTGGAGCAACCAAGTCACCATTCAAGGTACGTACACCTTGTCCAGTAGCCACAACTTGGGCTGTTTTTGTTTTTTCTTGGGCTGAACCTGCAAGGACAAAGCCTCCAACAGTTTGTTCTTTTTCTTCGATTTTCAAGACCACACGGTCTCCTAATGGTTTCAACATCTGCTTTCCTCCATAATGAGATAGATATTATTAGCACTCTTTATACTCGAGTGCTAATTCATAGTTCTATTGTATCACTTGGTCAGAAATAGTCAAGAAAAAAGTCTGACTTTCTGAGGATGAATAGATAAATTTCTTTATCCTAATTTTGCATTTTAATAATGTAGAATTTTAACGAACATGATTTATGGAATTAGTATTTTCGTTAATTCTTTTATAAAAAATACCGAAACTCTAAATCCTTATATTACGCATATATAAAAAACAACGATTATAAACCGTTGCTTTTTTACATACTATTAATATTTCAATCCTGGATTGAAAAATCCTAAGGCTACTCCTACAAGTGCAATAACTACCAATAATAGCATCACCCAATTTGGAGAAACTTTCTTTTTAGCCATCAGCCACCAACATAGAACAATAAAACCTGCTGTTAAAAGACCTGGATAAACACCATCAATCTTTTCTTGTAAGTTTAAAAATGTTTCTCCATCTCCATTTTTCAGCTCTAGCGCCGTAGTGACAGATACCCAAGTTGCTGCAACAGCTCCTATGACCATACCTCCAACAACACTAATTGATTTTCTTAGCGCCTGACCTTTAGGACCTACTAAAAATTCTACTGCTTTATCTCCAAGTTCATATCCTTTAAAATAAGCAAAACGCATTCCAAGATAGACTAATAGATTCCATGCAATAATATAGAATATTGCACCAGAAATATTTCCTCCTTTAGAAAGACCTAGAGCTATCCCCAAAAGAACAGGAATTAATGTTCCTACAATAAGTGAATCTCCAATACCTGCAATAGGCCCCATTAGACCAGCTCGCATTCCATTGATGGTTTCACTATCTACGGCATCTCCATTTGCACGCGCTTCTTCCAACCCAGCTGTTATCCCAACTACTAAAGAACCCAACTGCGGCTCAGTATTAAAGAATGCTGTGTATGTTTGCATAGCTTCTTTTTGCTCTTCCTTAGTATCATACATTTCTTCTACAATTGGAAGCATAGAAGTTAAATATCCAAAAGTTTGCATATGTTCTTGAGAAAAACATGTCAGATGTCCATAGAACCAGTGGTGAAATGATTTTGTCAATGTTTTTCTTGATATTTTTTTTCGACTCATTCTAAATATCCTCCTCTTCATCAAATCCCATATCACTGACAACTGCTGTCGTACGGGCAGATTTAATAACTTCTAATTCATAATAAATTACTGCAAAAATTAATGACACAACACCACTTGCTACTAAGTTCAAGCCTAAAGATTTTGCTAACGTGAACCCGACAAAGGAAGGAATAAAGTCTGTTGTTTTTGTAACAATTTGTTTCAAAAGTATTGCAATACCCACACATGGAAGGAGTGCTCCTACAGTAAATAGAGACTTCATTACAAAACCATCCATCGGAAGATATAATTTCATAAGATCAACCATATCTGGTCCAAATTTTGTAATAATCATTGTTGGTAAGAAAGAAAAGATAAAATGTGAAATCCAAGGATATACCCAATCAACAGCATATAACTTCTTAAAATCACCTTTCTCTACAGCTTTCCATCCAATGTGTTGCCAAAGCAAATTCATAGTAGCTGTACCATAGAATAAAACAGTTCCAATTGTTCCAACCGCGGCTCCAATTGGCGCTGCTGCTGCTGCAATCGCCACTTCACCTGAAATATTATTTGCATGAACAAATAGGATAGATAACGGAATTCCGATATAAGAAATTGCCCGTACATCGGCCGATACAGTTCCACCAGGTGTCACTAAGGCAATATATAATACCTGTAAAGCCACACCAACGATTACCCCTGTTGTTATATCTCCTAATATTAAACCTACAATTAAACCACCAACTAATGGACGCCCCAAAGTATAGTTACCAATACTGGATCCCCCCATACCTGGCATCGATGCTAAACTTGCAAACAATCCTAAAAGAGCTGCTTGAATCCAAGAAATTTCCATCATTTTGTCTCCTTATTTCATTATTAAAATCCAAATTTTGATTTAAAATCACTCCAATAGCCAATAGATACATCTGGTAATAATTGGAATCTAACTTTATATCCTGCTTTTTCAATTGCTTCTAGTGCAACTGCTTCCTCTTGAGTAATTGATTGATTATTTCCCAACTTGATAGCACCTGGTCTATCGTTAGCAGGTCCTACAATAATCTCTTTAACATCTCCTGGAATAAAGCCCTGATCTACTAAAATTTCTTTCATATCAATTGGATTCTTAGTAATCAAAAAATATCTACTATCCGATTCTGTTACTTTAGATGATTTTTCTTTAAACGCTTCCTTTGTCCAAACAAATGTTTTTTTATCTGACGCACCTTTATATGCCTGAATTAAAACCTTATTAGATGCAGCAGCGTCATTTACTGCAATTAATCCATCACATGGATGTTCTTTTGCCCATCTAGTGACTGTTTGTCCATGAATCATTCTATCGTCAATTCGTACAAATGTTACTACCATAATTTTTTATTCCTTTCCTTATACAACTAAATATCGTCTTCTTCATTAAGATTATCATCCGATCCGACTTCAAATTCTTGTAGAGCCGATGATGATTCGTTTAATATCGTAGAAACAAGTTCACTTCCAGTCAGAATGTCTTTCATCACCACTGCTGTAAGTGCCATTGTTAAGTTCATACCTCCCAAAATAGTTGCATTCTCTAATTTTCCAAATTCTTCTAATACTGTTGCAACAGTTGTTAAAGGACTTCCCCCAACAATATCTGCTAAAACAAGAACCGAATCATTTTCATCCAGAGATGCAATAACATTCTTGACCTCTACAGAAAAACCTGCAAGACTTTCTCCATCTTTTAAGCCAATCGCTATGACATCATCTACCTTATCCGAAGCAAACATAGAAAGAGATGATTTCAATCCCTCTGCGAGTCCTCCATGACTGACTAATATCAAATACTTCATATTTCCCTCCTTTTATTGATTTTATTCTATCATCCTTATCTTCACTTTATAATTGTTAAATGTCACAAAAGTTTATTGATAAATGTCAATAAAAAAATGACAAATGTCAATAAAGACATCTGCCATGTTCGTATTATTTAAGAAATAATAATCTTGATATCTATTTAAGGATTCCTATATCTAGTTCTTTTTGTAACTTAATAAGACTACCTTCAATATCCGTGTTATTTTCATCCATAGATAATGCTTCTAATCTTTCTTCTATTCCAACCAATGATTTTGAATCTATTCCTTTTGAAATAGTTGTAATTGAATTTTTCATTATATAATCCAGTGAAGTAGTCGTTAAGGCATTTTGACCAATCATTCCTTTCTTCATCAACTCTTCACTCTTCAAACTAGTTACTACCTCTGGTAATACTGAGCTTCCTTGACCCTTATTAAATAAATTTTGTTGAATTTCACGATTAATTGTTAAAAATTCTATAAACGATACGGCAAGGTTTGAATTGCGAGCACGCGAAGAAACCACGTATAAGGAAGTATCTGTTACAGTCGAACGAATGTCTTCCTTAGTCGTTGGCAACGAAATACATGTCCAGTTAAAATTTGTATATTTGGCCACATGATAAGGAAAAGGTTTGTATGTACGATATTGTGCCAAACTCATTGGATAAAAGGCCACATGTCCTTCATCAAAATCTTTATAGGTTACTTTGTATCGTCCGTTTAATTGATTCAATCCCCTTATATAGGATAAAGCATCCTTCATTTCTGACGAATCTATACGAGGAATCCCACTCTCAGAAATAGTAACACCAAAGGCTGCTAGAGATTCTTTCCAACTATATCCTGTTATCCCAAATTGATCAACGATTCCATCTCCATCGGTATCTTTTGTAACTTTTTTACTAATCTCATAGAGATCTTTCTGTGTCCACCCTACTTTAGGAATTTCAATCCCCTCTTTTAAAAGTAAATCTTGATTTACACACATCAACATGGGATTGCTTTCATATGGAAGACCGTATAAATCATCTCCATATTTTGCTGCCTGCAAAGATACATCATAGAAATTAGAGACATCTTCTTGAGATAAATAGGAATTTAGGCGCTTTAAAATACCCTTTGATGCAAATAAAGATAATTGGTCGCTTGATAATAGAAATACATCCGGTTCAGAACCTTTTAAAATTTGACTTGAAATCCAATTAGAATACTCCTCCTTAGGAATACCTGAATCATATACAATTTTAACCCCTGGATGAAGCTCTTCAAATTTCTTAATAGCCTCATCTAGTACATAGCTGTTATTCCCTGTAGGAATTCCCCAACTAGAATCAGAATAAAAACCCAGTCTAATAATCTTTATCTGCTTGTTTTCCCAAATAAGAAATAAACTCAAGCAACTTAGTACAAACAGTATCGCTAGAAACAATTGCTTTACTTTCATTTATCCATTTCCTTCGAAAAATTCTTTTGTGTCACACCTGTTTGTACAGCCCATATGGCTAACTGTGTCCTATCTCTCAAATTTAGTTTTGAAAGAATGATAGAAAGGTAATTGCGCACTGTTCCCTCGGATAAAAAAAGATTACTGGCAATTTCCTTATTTGATTCTCCAAATGCCACTTGCTGAATAATTTTCCATTCTGACAGTGATATATTTTCAATATTCTCTTCCTTCACAGTAATAGAAAAATTGGTCTGTGCCATCTGCGAGAACAATTGAAATACCTTACTAGCTATATTAGGATTAATCATAGCTCCACCTTTATACACTGTCTGAATGGCTTGATATAACTCATCTGTTGAAACTCCTTTTAATAAATAGCCAGATGCACCATATTTTAAAGCACTAAAAATAAATTCGTCGTCATCAAATGTTGTTAAGATTATAATTTTTATATTTGGAAAACGTTTTTTGATTTCTTTTGTAGCCAATACTCCGTCCATTCTGGGCATTCTAATATCCATTAAAATTATATCAGGTTTTACAGTCATGATGTTGTCCATAGCTTCAATACCATCACCAACGACGGATACAACATCAATATCAGCATATACTGATAAAATGATCTGCAAGGACTCTCTAATTAACGCCTGATCATCTGCAATCATTACCTTTATCATATACTTCACCTCCTATTTTTGGAAAAACTATTTTAGTGTAAAATCCTTCCCTATTTTCAAAATGAATAGAACCACCTAAAATAGAAACTCGCTCTCTCATTTGTTTCAAGCCATACCCAATTTGTAAGTCGTCAAAACCTATTCCATTATCGTGCAAAACTATTATGTTGTTATCCTCACTTACAAAGCGAATGCTCATTTTACTAGCATGTCCGTGACGAACAGAATTTGTCATAGATTCTTGTATAATCCTAAAAATAGTATCTTCCTGCATAACATCTAAATCAATATTCCCCCATTCATATTTTAGATCGACAGAGAGTTTTGATAGAGACTCATACTCACTAATCATTAATATTAGAGCATCTTTTAAACCATTATTTTGCAAAGCTCCTGGTCTTAGTCTCTGTAATGATCCCCTAACATCTTTTATCCCCTCTCTAACTGCATTTGAAACATTTTTCAACTGTTCTTTAGCACGGATAGGATGAACATCAATTAGTACAGAAACAGCATCAATCCCTGCTGAAATTCCTGTCAACGCATGACCTAGAGTATCATGAATTTCCCGAGCAATTCTTTTCCTTTCTCGATCTTCAGCGATTTTCTCTGATAACGATATGTAATGATTCAATTCAGTGTTGACTCTAGATAACATTTTAAGCTCTTCCTCAATATTATGGTGTTCTTTAATCACGTATAGGATATAAGACAATAAAGAGATGATGAAAATAATAACGTTTAATGACGTCAATGCATTTTCTAAAAATAACACTACACCTCGTATGGACGATGGGTAAAATTGGATATAGGTAGAAAGAGATGGAACTTTTATAAATAGTGACAAGATTTCATAGTCTGTTAAAAGTAACATTAAAAAACTCAAGAAAATAAAAATAATCCAAGAACGTTTACTATCAGAGTCTTGAAACTCTCTTGAACTATAGAATATATCAGCAAAAACTAATAATATTATTCCATTGTATGACAGATTTTGTGACCATATAACACCAATCATTAATACTATTTCAAACAAATTCCATTTTGAAAAAATTGGCCATTTTTTCTCAGTTGAATACATTTTATAGGTAGATATAAAAATAATACCGACAAAAAAAATAATTGAATACCAAAAAATCTGGTCAGGTGATTTTGAAATATTATTTAATTCTCCCAATAAGAGTATCATCTGTCCCTTTGAAATTACATAGTTTGTAATCTGTATATACAAAGCTCCATTGTATATAATGGTTAGAAAATTAATTAATAAAAGCAAAATTATAGAATACTGGACACCTTTTACCTGTTTCATTACTGCCACCCATTAATATCAAACTGAATTATATTATTTTTATCAACAAATTGTACAGGTATAGTATATAATTCTTCAACTTCTTCTTTTTTTACTAATAAATCTATTGTTTCCGATACTTTTCTACCCATATGAGATGGAAATTGAGCAACCGTTCCCGTAACTTCATCTGTTGTAGCTAATAAATGCTTCATATCTGGTGAACCATCTATTCCGTAAATAAGTTTTTTTGAAGTTACTTTCAATTCTTTAATTGCTGCTAAAGCTCCTATAGCTGCTCTATCATTTAAAGCCACTATAGCATCAAATTGTAAACCTTCAGATAACGCATCACCTACAGTAGTCATAGCATACTCTGTTTGACCAACCGTTTCTCTTTCTGAGATAATTTGATAATGTTCTTCTGATTTTATTGTATCCAAAAAACCAGTTATTCTCTGATTAACTGATAGAGCATCTTTGTGCGTTAACAAAAGAATATGAGCATTTGAGGTACGTTTCATCAAATCCTTGGCAATTAATATCCCAGCATGGTAATTATCAGAAACTATGCTCGTATCAACTTTTATATTATTCAACTGACTATCTACTGCTATAACTCTAATTCCAAAATTCTTTGCCCTACTTAACGCTTCTACAATTTGCTCGCTATCACTCTTAACCGGATTAATAACAATAACATTCACTCGCTTCTCTATAAACTCATCAATTTGTTTACTCTGTTTTTCTTCACTCATCTCTGCATCCCGAGTATACAATATCTGACCTTCTGAATCAGAATAGCGTTGAATCTCATTATGTAAATGTCTATAAAATTCACTATTCATCGTCATATAAGTCGCTCCAACTTTTATTTGTCCCGGAATAGGATCTGTCTGACTCACATGAGTATAAATCGCAAAAACAAATACGACTACTGTACAAAATATAATTTTGACGATTGTTCTTGTATATTCTCTACTCATTCCAACCTCCAAAAAGTTTCAACTAGTTCATTGTAACACATTTAGACATTATAAAAAAGCCTGAGAGCAACTCAGACTTTTCAATGTTTAAAATGGTAATTCTTCCTCTTCCAAGACCAAGTCCGCCAAATCTTGGCCTGCATTATTTTCACGCATGGCACGTTGGGCACGACTTTCCAAGAGTTGGAATCCTGAGACAAGTACTTCAGACACATAGTTCATTTGACCATTTTTCTCAAAACGACGTGTACGCAATTCCCCATCCACTGAAATGAGACTACCTTTAGTTGCGTAGCTGGCCAAGCTTTCTGCTAGTCTGCCCCATAGGACCATATTGACAAAATCTGCTTCACGTTCACCGTTTTGGTCTTTGTAACGACGGTTCACAGCGATAGTTGCTCGCGCTACTGACTTGTCATTGCTGGTTTTGTGCAATTCTGGTGTAGACGTCAAACGTCCAATCATGATAACTTTATTATACATATTTTCTTCCTCCTACTTATCTATTCGCAGGAAATCAAAAAAAGTTACAGAAATTTGTAACTTTTCGAGGAATTTTTTTACTTTTTATGAACCATAAAACCTGTCGCCTGTTGATTGGCCATAATGGTCATATCTGTAATCTGCACACGACGAGGTTGACTGGTCACATAGACTACTGTGTCTGCAATATCCTGAGCTTGCAAGGCTTCGATTCCCTGATAAACCGTCGCAGCCCGCTCTTTGTCACCATGAAAACGCACTGTAGAAAAATCTGTTTCGACAATTCCAGGCTGAATGGTTGTCACCTTAATATCCGTTGCAATGGTATCAATTCGCAAACCATCTGAAAAGGTCTTAACTGCTGCCTTGGTAGCTGAGTAAACAGCGGCACCAGCATAGGCATAAATTCCTGCAGTTGAACCCATATTGATGATATGTCCTTGATTGGCTGCTACCATGGAAGGCAAGAAAGAACGAGTGACTGCCATCAACCCCTTGACATTGGTATCCAACATGGTTAGCATATTCAGCTCTTCATAGTCCTGATAAGGTGCTAAACCTAGAGCCAGTCCGGCGTTGTTGACCAAGATATCAATCTGCCCTATCGTTTCCAGAATATCAAAGCAGACAGTCTTTACCATGTTCATATCCGTCACATCCAGTGGAAAGGTCCAAACTGTTTGATTTGGAAAGGTCTCTGCAAACTCCGACTTGAGAGCTTCTAGTCTATCTATCCGTCGTCCGGTTAGAACGACATTCTCACCCTGCTCCAGATAAGCACGCGCAATCGCTTCACCAATTCCTGATGTCGCTCCTGTAATCACTACATTTTTTGCCATCTTTTTTCCTTCTATCTGGTCTATCAGAAACTGACAAGTTCCTAAGCAGTCCAGTGTTTAGCTGGGTCGAATGGTGTACCAACAATTTCATTTTCTGACAATTCAATCACACCACGTTTTTGCGGAGCATTTGGCAGATGTAATTCACGAGGACTGCACATCATTCCAAAACTCTTTTCACCACGAAGTTCTCCTGGGAAAATGAAATTTCCTTTTGGCATCATAGCACCAGGAAGAGCTACAATGGTTTTCAATCCAAGACGCGCATTTTGAGCCCCTGCAACGATTTGCACTGTCTTGTCACTTGCGACTGCAACTTGGCAGATGTTGAGGTGGTCACTATCTGGATGGGCTACCATATCGACAATCTCACCGACAACAAACTTAGGCTCTTTGTCATTGATAATTTCCTCTGCAAAACCTTCCGACTGCAGTTCTTGGTTCAAACGAGCGACTTGTTCATCTGTCAAAAAGACTTGACCACGCTCTGCAATTTCAAATAAATTTGAAACTTCAAAAATATTCCAAGCAACCGTTTCTCCACTTTCTTTTAGAAAAACACGGGCTACCTTGCCTTTACGCTCCACATCCAGTTTGGCATCTCCGCTGTTTTTCACGATGACCATAAGGACATCGCCAACATGTTCTTTGTTATATGTAAAAATCATTGTTTCCTTTTTCTCCTATTTCAGTCCTGCTAAAAAGTCGTTGATTTGCTCCTTGCTTTTACGGTCACGATTGACAAAACGGCCGATTTCCTTGTCCTTTTCTAGAACAACAAGGCTAGGGATTCCATAAACATCCCAGAGTTTGGCCAAATCCATATACTGGTCTCGATCCACTCGAATAAAGGTGAATTCTGGATTAGTTTTCTCAATTTCTGGTAAGGCAGGATAGATATAACGACAATCGCCACACCAGTCTGCTACAAAAAGAAAGACCTTCTTTCCATCTTTTTCTACTAAAGATGCCAATTCTTCTAAACTTGCTGGTTGTATCATAAGACTTCCTCCTCATAGACTAGGTCTTCATTTTCATAGACAAAGGTGTAATGACGGCCATCCTCAAAAATGACGCCACCAACCAAGCTCTCCAGACTGCTTTCGTAAACTTGAACATAGAGGGTCGCAATTTCTCCCATGTCTGAAAAATAGTCTCGCACAAGCGCTGTCAACTCTTCCTGAGTTTTCATGAGCTTACGGTCATCTGCAACTTTTTTCGTAGCAAGGGCAAGGCTCCCAATACCAAGCAGAGCCAGACTTGCCATCCACATTTTTTTAGCTTTCATACCATTCATTTTAACACAAAAAAGGCTTTAAGACAAATGAGGAAGCAGCAGAAAAGCAAGTAAAAAGCCTCTTCCTTTAAGGAAAAGGACTTCTTATTCTTATTGCCAGGCACCTGAGTTACCAACGTAGTAACCATCAGGTGTGTAGGTATTGCGAAGCATCTTACCTGACGAAGCTAGATAATACCACTTGCCATTATCTTTGACCCAATCATTCGCTAACATGGCACCAGAAGAACTTACATAATACCATTCTCCCTTGTCGTAAACCCAAGTGCTTGCTTTCATGGCTCCTGAAGTTGATAAATAGTACCACTTGCCTTGATCATAAAGCCAGTCACTAGCAATCATGGCTCCTGATAATTTAAAGGCATACCAGTTGCTACCTTGATAAAGCCAAGTTTGATTGAAAATGACTCCTTTATCATTCATAAAGTACCAAGTTCCCTTGTCCTTAACCCAATCCTTCTGCACTAATTGACCTTGTTTTTGATAGTACCAGTTTTGCTTTGATTTTAGCCAACTTTCTGCTTTTACAATCGGATAAAGTTCTTTAAAAGATCCTCCATCATCATATTTGTGACTGATAGATTTTAGTTTTTCAAGCTTCAACTCACCATTATCATAGTCTGTCCAAGCAAAGACTTTTTGACCATTGACAGTCTCTGGTAAGGTGGCAGTGTAGGTCTTGGTTTGATAATCCCATTTTGCATCAAGGTAGGTGTATTGATCATTTGATTCTTCAATACGATAGTAGCCTCTCTTTCCACTATCATTATGAATATCATCCACAACTTTCGTTGACCAGATCTTCACTTCGTTTCCGCTCTTAGCCTCGACCTTGATATCTCCTTTATAGCCATAAGGTACGTAAAAATTCAGGTAACGCCCCTCTACACCAATCATAGACTTGTCCTTTTCTTGACCTAGGAAATTGACAGTCTGATCTTGACCATTGAGACTAACCGTCCACTCGATTTTCTCGGTTTTTGGCAAATCCAAGACTTTGATATCCACTTCATGACCATTGTTAAACCGAAGAATCTTGCCATCTTGATACTGTACTCCACACTTAACAACCCATTCTTCTTTAAGCTCAAATGCCTGCCCTGAATGTGGAAAAGCCAGTAAAGCTAGACCTGCTAGAGACAAACCAAATAGTGTAATTTTTTTCATAGGATTTCCTCCTGTTTTTTTATTTATGTTAATTATATCACTATGTTTTTATTTTGCAACTCATATCCTAAATATGCAAGCAAAAAACCTCTGAGATGACTCTCAAAGGTTTATTCTACTATTTACTATTTTCAACAGCTGCTGTTACAAAAGCAGTGTAAAGTTCTTCTGGACGATTTGGACGACTTGAAAGCTCTGGATGGTACTGACAAGCCACAAAGAATTTATTTTCTGGAATTTCCACAATTTCTACCAAACGATTATCTGGTGACACTCCTGAAAAGACAAAACCTGCTCCTTCAAACTGTTCACGAAAAGCATTGTTAAACTCATAACGGTGACGGTGACGGCGTTGTACCACCTCTTTGTTATGATAAGCTGCCGCTGCCTTAGAACCACGTTTTAACTTAGAAGGATAAAGTCCCAAACGAAGGGTACCACCCATGTCCTCAACATCAATCTGATCACGCATGATATCGATGATAGGGTATTTGGTATCAGGATTTAGCTCTGCTGAATTAGCTCCTTCAAGACCTAAGACATTACGGGCAAACTCGATACAGGTCAACTGCATACCCAAGCAGACTCCAAGCATTGGTACATCATTTTCTCGAGCATAGCAAATCGCTTCAATCTTACCCTCAGTGCCACGTTGACCAAAACCACCTGGAACGATGATTCCGTCAGCGTCAGACAAGAGCTCTGCTACATTCTCTGCTGTCACATCATTTGCATTGACCCAATCAATCTTCACTTCTGCGTCGTTGGCATACCCAGAGTGTTTCAAAGCCTCTACGACAGAAATGTAGGCATCTTGCAACTCGACATACTTACCAACAAGGGCAATCTTGACTTGTTTTTTGAGATTCATGACCTTGTCAACCATAGCTGACCACTCTGTCATATCTGCTGCCGGTGCATCTATTTTCAAATGGTCACAGACGATTTGATCCATGCCTTGTGCTTGCAGATTAAGTGGGATTTGGTAAAGATGCTCCACATCCAAGGACTCAATAACTGCTTCTGGCGCCACATCACAGAACTGGGCTAGTTTATTTTTAATCCCTTGTCCTACTTGTTTTTCTGTACGAATGACCAACATATTTGGCTGAATTCCCAGACCACGCAATTCTTTGACAGAGTGTTGAGTTGGTTTGGTTTTCATTTCACCAGCCGCCTTGAGGTAAGGAAGCAAGGTTGTATGGATATACATGACATTATCTGCACCCACATCTGCCTTCATCTGACGAAGCGCCTCTAAGAATGGAAGGGACTCAATATCGCCGACTGTTCCCCCAACCTCTGTGATAATGACGTCAGAGTCAGTCGTTAGAGCGGCACGCTTGATTTTTTCTTTCAAAGCATCTGTGATATGAGGAATAACTTGAACAGTTGCCCCAAGATATTCTCCACGGCGTTCCTTACGAAGAACTTCACTGTAAATTTTACCAGTTGTCACGTTGGAATATTTATTGAGATTGATATCGATGAAACGTTCATAGTGACCCAAGTCCAAATCTGTCTCAGCTCCGTCATCTGTTACAAAGACTTCCCCGTGCTGGTAAGGACTCATAGTTCCCGGATCAATATTGATATAAGGATCAAACTTTTGAATGGTTACTTTGAGACCACGATTTTTCAAGAGACGGCCTAGACTCGCTGCAACAATTCCTTTCCCAATAGACGATACCACACCACCAGTTACAAAAATATATTTCGTAGACATAGATTCCTCTTTCTAAAATGCTCAAGGCCTTGTTAACTACGAGGGGACATAGAAAACAAGACCCTACTAATAAGAATAATCTGGGACGACTGCACCAGATTCACAACTAAAATACAAGAAGATAACTTCTTGAAAAAACAAAAATAGCTCCCTAAGAACTAGGGAGCCCCGACCTCTAAAAGAGGTGCCCGAACAATATGATACCTAAAAATAGGACAATTGTCAATAGCTAACTTTTATTCCTCGATGTTTTCAGCATCATCATCTGAAAACTCATCGTCTTCTTCGTTGAGATCCACGTCTTCACCCAAGTCATCTGGAGCGATTTCATTGATTTCTGCATCGTAAGCTTCCACTTCATTTTTCTCATCATCTGGATTTTCATCATCGTATGAAAGAGCTGGATCTGCTTCGTATGCATCTTCATCTTCTGGATCATCCGCATTGTAGTCAATAGCATCTGAATCGCCATCCATGAAGGCATTGACACGTTTTTTCTTAGCTTTTGGTGCTACTTCATCGTCGTCATTTTCTTCAAGAGCAATGATCTCTTCGTCGATTTCGTCCACACCATACCATGAACGAAGACCCCATTTGTTGTCTCCAAGTGAGATGAAGCTACCGTCAAAGTTCAACTCTGTGTAGAACAAAGGCAAAGCTTCGCGGATATCGCTGTTTGATGTTCCAAGGTAGTTTTGAATTTCGTTTACAAGATCGCTAAAATGCATCTCATGGTCGCGACCACGAAGTTCCAAGATAGCACGCGCTACCTCAATCATAGATAGTTCACTTTTTTCTTGCCCAGCAAATACTTCTAATTCCAAAGCGTTTCTCCTCATTTATACTACTATCGCCAGAGCGAACAGACTCTGACCTCATTTTATCATTCACTCTTTATTTTACGATAATTTTGCAGAATAGTCAAAGGTTAAGGGGGAACTAATACAAATCTTCTAAGCTTCTATATTCAATGATTTCATTTTTTGTAATATTCTTTTTAAACTCAAAATGTTTTAAAGGATTATCGATTAACACTAACTTTGGAATATCATCTAGGTTGCTGACTAGAGATAAAATAAAATCTGATTGAAACTCTTTAGCTTTCTCAAATTCGTTAGCAGTTAAACGGACACGACCTCTAGATTTTCTAATCCCTTTCACTTCAGCAAGGTAGGAATGCTCTTGAACATCTACTTGGAAATCATATCCATCACCATAAAGACGGGCATCGGTTAACTGTCCACCTTGGAATTTTTCTTCTTTATCAAAATGAAGAATAAAATAATTTTCTGCTTCCATTCCAGTTTCTTGTAGACGTTTGAATTTAGTTCGAATAATTGGTTTTTCAAGGGTAGTAATGCCTGTTTTCTTTCCTTCACTAGCAAGTAACATTTTAACGATTTCAGCATAACTATGAACATCTTCATTTCCAAACATCATGTCAATTAAATCTTTACGAAAACGGTAAACTTCAGCTTTCTGCCACCAACCTTTTCGATTATTTTCAAAATAAGGATCAAATAAATCCATTCTATTTTTTACAACTCCAGTTGTTTCAGCAATTCCCAGAGAAACCACATAGCGATAAAACTCCGACTTACTAGAACATTGAAATTCTTTTATAAAAAGCTTGTCAAACTTGGCAAGACCGTAGCCAACCAAATTTAACAATTCATAATGAGGGTGTTTAGACATCACTTTCTCCATCAATAAATATTGATTTTATTATACCAAAAAACACGGCTCATCACCGTGTTTCTGTGTCTATTTAACCAACTTCTTCATCTCATCAATCCGCGCCACTGTCGCATCATATTTCGCTTGGTAGTCGGCTTGTTTGTCGCGTTCTTTTTGGACGACTTCTGGTTTTGCATTGGCTACGAAGCGTTCGTTAGAGAGTTTCTTATCAACCATGTCCAGTTCTTTTTGCCATTTAGCCAGTTCTTTATCGAGACGAGCCAGTTCTTCTTCGACATTGAGGAGGTCAGCGAGTGGCAAGTAGATTTCTGCTCCTGTGATGACACTTGACATTGCCAGTTCAGGTGCAGGGATGGTTGAAGCGATTTCCAAGTGTTCTGGATTTGTGAAGCGTTTGATATAGTTGACATTGCTATTAAAGAAGGCTTCCAAGTCGCTATCGCTTGTCTTCACAAGGATGGTGATAGGCTTGCTTGGAGCTACGTTTACTTCCGCACGCGCATTACGAACGGCACGGATCAAGTCTTTGAGACTTTCGACACCAGTGTGAGCCGCAAGATCTTCAAAGGCTGGGTTGACAGTTGGATATTCTGCTGTAACGATAGAACCTTCTGAGATTTGTCCAAAGATTTCCTCTGTCACGAATGGCATGATTGGGTGAAGGAGACGAAGGATCTTGTCCAAAGTGTAAAGGAGAACAGAGCGTGTGATGACCTTCTCTTCTTCGTTGTCGCTATAAAGGACTTCCTTGGTCAACTCAACGTACCAGTCCGCAAATTCATCCCAGATGAAGTTGTAGAGGATGTGCCCAGCCACACCAAATTCAAACTTGTCAAAGTTGGCAGTAGCTTTTCCGATGGTTTCATTGAGGTTGTGGAGAATCCAGCGGTCTGTGACATTTCCAGCTTCCTTTTTAACAACTTTTTCCACATTTGCAGTTGCTTGCTCAAGGGTCAAGCCTTCATTGTTCATGAGGATGTAGCGAGAGATGTTCCAGATCTTGTTAATGAAGTTCCATGAGGCATCCATTTTCTCGTAAGAGAAGCGGACGTCTTGACCTGGTGCAGAACCGTTTGAAAGGAACCAACGAAGGCTATCTGTTCCGTACTTATCAATAACATCCATTGGGTCAATCCCGTTACCGAGAGATTTAGACATCTTGCGTCCTTGCTCATCACGAATGAGACCATGAATCAAGGCATTTTTGAATGGCGACTTGCCAGTAAATTCCAAACCTTGGAAAATCATCCGAGACACCCAGAACGGAATAATATCATAACCAGTCACCAAAGTTGATGTTGGATAATAACGTTTAAAGTCTTCTGAGTCGACATCAGGCCAGCCCATGGTAGAGAATGGCCAAAGAGCCGAACTGAACCACGTATCCAAGACATCTTCGTCCTGAGTCCATCCTTCACCTTCTGGAGCTTCTTCACCGACATACATTTCACCCTCAGCATTGTACCAAGCAGGGATTTGGTGGCCCCACCAGAGCTGACGAGAGATTACCCAGTCGTGGACATTTTCCATCCATTGGAGGAAGGTATCGTTGAAACGAGGTGGGTAGAATTCTACCTTGTCGTCTGTGTCTTGGTTGGCAATAGCGTTCTTAGCCAATTGGTCCATTTTGACGAACCATTGAGTAGACAAGCGTGGTTCAACCACAACACCTGTACGCTCTGAGTGACCAACACTGTGGACACGCTTTTCGATTTTAACAAGGGCACCGATTTCTTCCAACTTAGCAACGACTGCCTTACGAGCTTCAAAACGGTCCATGCCAGCAAATTCGAAGGCCAAATCGTTCATAGTTCCGTCATCGTTCATGACGTTGACTTGTGGCAAGTTGTGGCGTTGACCAACCAGGAAGTCGTTTGGATCGTGGGCAGGTGTGATTTTAACAACACCAGTACCAAATTCAGGATCTGCGTGTTCGTCTCCAACGATTGGGATCAGTTTATTAGCGATTGGAAGGATGACGTTTTTACCGATCAAATCCTTGTAGCGTGGATCTTCTGGATTGACCGCAACGGCAACGTCCCCAAACATAGTCTCAGGACGAGTTGTTGCCACTTCAAGGGCGCGTGAACCGTCTTCCAGCATGTAGTTCATGTGGTAGAAGGCACCTTCGACATCCTTGTGGATAACCTCGATATCAGAAAGGGCTGTACGGGCTGCTGGGTCCCAGTTGATGATAAACTCACCACGGTAGATCCAGCCTTTCTTGTATAGGTCCACAAAGACCTTGCGAACAGCTTTTGACAAACCTTCGTCAAGAGTGAAACGCTCACGAGAGTAGTCTACAGAGAGCCCCATCTTGCCCCATTGTTCCTTGATAGTAGTGGCATATTCGTCTTTCCATTCCCAGACCTTCGTCAAGAAAGATTCACGACCGAGGTCATAGCGGCTGATGCCCTCACCACGCAAACGCTCCTCAACCTTAGCTTGAGTGGCAATCCCAGCGTGGTCCATCCCTGGAAGCCAAAGCGTATCAAAACCTTGCATGCGTTTCTGACGAATAATGATATCTTGCAAAGTCGTATCCCAAGCGTGACCAAGGTGAAGTTTACCAGTTACGTTTGGTGGTGGAATAACGATAGAATAAGGCTTGGCTTTTTGATCGCCTGAAGGCTTGAAAACATCAGCATCAAGCCATTTTTGGTAACGACCAGCCTCAACCTCGGCTGGATTGTATTTAGGTGAAAGTTCTTTAGACATGTGATTGTCCTTTCTCTATTTTGTTCATTTTATTTTGAATTTGCTTAGCAGCTTCTTCTGCAGACAAATTCGTATTATTTATTTTAAAGTAGTGGTGCAACTCATTAGGTTGACGTTGGGAATTTAATTGAAGTGTTTCAGTAGTCTCTAAAATTTCTCTTTCAGATATCTCAATATGCCGTTTCAAGGGCTTGTGCTTCAACCGGTTCTCCGTTCGATTTCGACGTAAACGCTCTTCAAGATTTGTTTCCAACTCCACAAAAAGAATCTCTTGATGAAAGTTATCCAATAAATCCTGAATTTGCTTTAAATACATCAGCTGGTACTGATTTGAAAAATCAATTACGTCAGTTAAAATTACTGATCGCTGATTTCTTGCACTTGCTCCAAGGAAAGAAAAAGTGATTCCACGAACAAATTCCCACATTTCCTCTGTAAAGTTCTGATAGATTTCTAGTGCAAAATCGATGGCTTGATGGTTATAAAAGAGGGTAGAATCCGTCAGTCGAGACAGTTCTTGACCAATCGTCATTTTTCCTGAGGCTGGAGCACCAATGATGAAAAGATGCATCAAATTACCTCCCACTCACTCCTCAGCAAGCCATATATCAGACTGTCACAGCGGTTACCTTGGGCATACTTTCGGTCCCTTATGCGAGCTTCAAGGGTGAAGCCAAGCTTCTCTGCGACTCGTTGACTTTGGACATTGTAGCCAAAGCAAGTCAATTCAATCTTGTGAAGACCCAGTTCTTTAAAAGCTAGGTCAATCAAGGCACGCGCTGCTTCTGGTACATATCCTCTGCCCCAATAATCTGGATGCAAGGTATAGCCAAGCTCTAGCACATCATCCGCATGACGGTAGTTGAAGTCAACAGAACCAATGACTTTATCGGTTCCTTTGACGACAATCCCATAGCCAGCTGGGAGATTTTCCTTTTGATTACACTCAGGAAGGATATGCTCTAGATAGTAAACCTCATCTTCCAAGGTCTTGACAGGTGGAAAACCTGCTGGATAGGCAACCTCTGGCAAACTAGCGTAGGCATGGATATCCTCAGCATCTGCCACTGTGCGGACTCGTAAAATGAGACGTTCTGTTTCCAAGCGTTCATCATCTAAAACAAAACCTTTGATGATAAACTCTTTCAAGGTCTTGGTTGCCCAAATTCTAAATTGAGTAGCCTTGCTGGAATTTACGCGATAGCCAACTGAAATGATAGCATCCAGATTGTAATATTCAAGTTCACGCCGAACAGTTCTATTTCCCTCTTGTTGAACCTGTGCAAATTTTGCACAAGTTGATACCTTATCCAACTCATCACTATCATAAATGTTTCTCAAGTGCTTTGTAATGACACTTCGTTCAACTCCAAAAAGCTCTGCAAGACCTTTTTGAGTCAACCAAAGATTTTCATCCTGTAAAAGGATATCTAGCTGAACATGGCCATTGGGTGTAGTATACAGGATGAAATTAGAAATTTCATTCAAGACAATTCCACCTCCTCCCTTCAGTAAACAATTACTTCTCGTTTTTAAACTTTATACCGTTTTCCTTCAGCTTTTTAACGGTTACGGGACCAATTCCCTTCAAAGCGAGAACTTCTTTTTCAGTCCATTTTTTGAAATCTGAAGACCTACGAATCCCATTTTCAACAAAGATGTGAACAAGATCCATCCGAATTCCCTTCATTTTTTCCTCATTCATAAAGGAGTGCCAATCGGATACCTCGGATAAACTTCTTATCATACTGGAATGATCCGAAAATACTGGTTTACGGCGGAACTTTTCGGCCTCGTTTGTTAAAAATTTCGTTAAAATAATATTTTCTAGTAAGTAATCAAACAGAGGGTACAAACTAGCTTGTAACGATTCAACTGAATTTGGACAATAGCATTCTTGGTCTTCTATATCTATAACCTTGAATTGCCAATCTTCCTCTATAAAGAATTCAACAGCTTCATCATTGATTTCCACTAACTTTGCAAATAGCCGACTTGCTTCTTCAATTTTTCCTTGAGAAAAAGCAGAGATGATGGCATGAATAAGAATGGTATCATCCCGTTTCCCTTTATTTAATTCTTCACGATAGAAACGTTCAACCTTTAGTTCCTGACCAGTAATATGATACAAGGAAAGCATACAGAAGACAAAATTTGGAGGAAAACGTTCTGGTCGCTTACTTAAGTATAAGTTAACCAATTCCAAAGCCTTAGAATTGAAGTTCTCCATCATGTAATACTCAATCAGAAACATCAGAGCAGACAGGATAGGACGGGCTTCAAAATAGTTCCAACTATTGTAGCCGTTCATTTTCCATTTTTCTAAAACTAGAGTTTCAAAATCCAATACCTTTTTAAAGGTTGACAAATCAAAATCTTCAACCTCTGATAAGAACAAGTGGAAATCAGCAGCAAAATAATCTGGATTGATTTTTAAAACTTGTTTTAACAGTTTATTTCGCTTCTGTGTATTTGGAGTATGCATAGCTTCTCTAAATAAAGCGTGGTCCTGTTTCCAATCAAAAGTCCTATTTTTCAGTTGGTAATTGATTAGTTGAACATCTGGATACTCTCCGTGTTCATCAGCATATTGCATCACTGCTGTATGTAGTTCATCGAAATTTTGAATGGTCCGACGTTCTACAAAAGTTGGATTTTTGGCCATGATTTCTGTCCAAGCAGTCTCTTCTTCAGAAATAACTTTGATATCCAACTTTTGCTGGCGTTTTAATTCTTTTTTTCTATTTTTCTTTTTAGCCATCTATTTTCTCCTCTAATTCATCCTTCAATAGACTCGACTCAACTACAGGCTTTAGTGGAATATCCCAGTTTCTTTGTGATTCGTTTACTTTGAAGATTGTACCTCAAGCTTGATCAAGGTAGAGTTTAGCAGCAACGTTTGGTGGTGGGAATTACGAACGAAAAAGATTGAGACTTTTGAACTTCTTGATTCTTGAGAACGTCTTCATGAAGCCTTTTGGGGAATGTTCAACTTCAACCTAGGATGGAGTGTGTTTAGGTGGAAGCTGTTTAGACATGTGTGTGTTCCTTAAATTAAATTGTTTTTAATATAATCAATGAGGTTCATATAATTTTCTTCCTCACCATTAGCGTTTAAAAAAATTTTGAATTCTATACTCATCATTAATACTAATATCGAAAATGTGACAAGAAAACTATTTAAATCCATTTTTACATGGGGAATCACCCAATATAATAGCCCTTCTATACTATAATACATAGATAGAGAAAGTAGCATAATATGAATAGCATTACGTATTAGCTTTTTTTTAAAGTTTCTAGTAACTTTTTCAAGATAGAATATACTAGCTACCATAATATAAGAGGATGTCGCAAGAACTACACTTTGACTTAAATCGTTTATTTTAAAGAGTATTAAGAGAGAATTGGATAAAGAGCCGATAATAAGAATAAAGTATATAAAACTATTAAAAACATCGACTTTTATTTCACGTTTTGATCTTTCCCAATCATATTTTAAAAGTATTTCTAGATACTTAGTTAATAATTTTACATTTTGATTTGAATAATCAAAATTATCAACCAACTCCCAAATATGGCCATCATTCATGTAAAAGTTATATCTATCTTCTTTAGAGATATATCTGCCATATGGATTTAACTGTGTTTCAAGCTTTTTTATTGCAGAAGATCGATTATTTCCACCTAATAAATCAACTATAATTGACTTAATTTCTCTCCTCCACTCTGAACGCTCTTTAGTTATAAAATCAAGTTTATTCTTTTTGCTGCTATTTATGAACGTTAAAAATGCACTTAGTACAGCTCCTATACCAGCTCCACTGATTAGAGTAATAATCTGGCTTGTTTCCAATTTTCTACCTCACTTTCGAAAGTTGATTAATCTCAACTGTTCGAAATCATCGAACAGTTCAAACCTCCCATTCACTCTTCAGCAAACCATATATCAGACTGTCACAGCGGTTGCCCTGGGCATCTTTGCGATCCCTTATGCGAGCTTCAAGGGTAAAGCCAAGTTTTTCTGCAACTCGTTGACTTTGGACATTGTAGCCAAAGCAGACCAGTTCTATCTTGTGAAGCCCCAATTCTTTAAAGCCTAAGTCAATCAAGGCTCGCGCTGCTTCTGGTACATAGCCTCGACCCCAATAGTCTGGATGCAAGGTATAGCCAAGCTCTAGCACATCATCCGCATGACGGTGGTTGAAGTCAACAGAACCAATGACTTTATCGGTTCCTTTAACGACAATCCCATAGCCAGCTGGCAGATTTTCCTTTTGATTGCGTTCGGGAAGGATATGCTCCAGATAATAAATCTCATCTTCCAAAGTCTTGACCGGAGGAAATCCTGCTGGATAGGCGACCTCTGGGAGACTAGCGTAGGCATGGATATCCTCAGCATCCGCTACTGTACGGATTCGTAAGACGAGCCGTTCTGTTTCTAATCGTTCTGGTAACTCAGCTCTTGTCATCTTTCTTCCTCGCTTTCTTGATAAAGCTTCCCATGGAATCAACTCGGTCATCTAGATAACGATAAACGCGCTGATGACCGTCCCCCATAAAGTAAGTTGGGAAAAAAAGTTCATTTTTAAAATGTCCCTTATCATCCAAAAGTTCAGGATTAGCCAGTCGCTCAACAATCTTAGCAAAGATATGGCAGATGCCATCTTCCTCGATGATCCGATCCACCTGACAGTCCAATACGACGGGACAAGTCTCTAAAATAGGCGCTTGTGTCAGTTTAGAAGGTTGAAAATCTAAGCCGAGTTTAGCAATCTTTTCACGGTGACTAATAAAACCAGCCTGCTCCATCTCGAGCATGAGGTTTTCATCAGGAATGTTCACGGTGAATTGTTGATAATACTTAATCTGATCTGCTGCATTTTCCTCAGCACCAACTCCAATAACTAACCAATCTCCCAGACTATAAGAGGAACTGCAGGTCGTGATATTGTGCCCAAAGTTCTGGTCCTGATAGCCCAAGATGAAGATAGGAAAACCGTAGTAGAGTTTGCTGGTTTTGAAAGATTGTTTCATGACAACCTCCTTTGACTAGACTTGCAAAATAAAAATCGCCCCTGCCATCTACATGACAGGGACGAATGTGTTTATCCGCGGTACCACCCAATTTCGGGCAACGCCCGCAACTTTTATCTTCTTGTTTTTCCTTTATGACGGCCTTAGCTCGCTTTGGCGTACTCGAGTACAGCCTGCAGCTCGCTGTCTAGTCCTAAACGGAAACAAAAAGACTATTCTCATATTTCAATTTTTCAGTCATCAGCAACCAGTTTTGACACATTTGTGGACTTCTCAGCACTGCCACTTTCTGTAAAATGTGGGACTCAAAACACCTCTAATGGCTCTATTGTAGCAAGATTTTGACGGAAATGCAAGGCTCAAGAAAGATTACTTGAACTTGATGCCATTTTCTTTTAATTTCTTGATGGTAGCTGGGCCGATTCCTTTCAAAGCAAGGAGTTCTTTTTCAGTCCAGTTTTTGAAATCTGACGCAGACTTAATTCCTTCATCATAGAAGGTCTTAGCACGATCAAGTGGAAGTCCACCCAAGTTTGCTGCAAAATCTTCAACAGAATTAGCTACTTTTTGAGCTTGCTCTTTGGTAGCTTCTACTGCTTGTTCAACTTTTTTAGAAACAGCTTTACCAGCTTCGCTTGCTGACTGCTCTGCACGTTTCACGACTTTTTTTGTCTCTTCTACAACCTTAGTCACAGTGCTTGAAAAAGCACCTGCACGACGGAGGCTATTTCGTAATTGTTTTTTACGATTGAGTTTCTTTGACATGATAAAATCCTTTCAATAAAAAATCCCTGCTCTGACAAGGATTTAATATAAATATTCTATCAAGATTTTAGTAAAAAATCAAGAATCTATTTCGTTTAATAATTTCTCTCACCAAACAAGCCTTCTGGCAAATCATGGAATCCCTTACCTGCCTTGAAGTTTTCAAACTTACCAAGCAAGAACTGATAAGCATCCAAGCGACTTTCGTAGCGGATCATAGCATCTTTGGCACGCTCGTCTTGGTCTTCTTCGTAGACTTTTTGGCTTTCCTTGTGCGCCATATCGTTGATCATAATCTGGGTATTGACCCAAGCTTCAAATTCCTTCATAAATTCTTGTTCGTAACTCATTTTTTCTCCTTATTCTAATCCACGGAAATAGTCCGTGTCAATCTCACGGTAGGGCTGGATATCCTGAACATACTCTAGCACCCCTTGGAATCCTCCCTCTTCATCGTGCACTGCTGCGTAAGTGATATGGACAAACTTACCTCGCGACTCAGACTTGAACCACATTTCATACTTGTCCTTAGCACCCTCACGAAGCCCCTTCATGATAGTCTTGACCTTGTCCAAGTACTTAGGTGGATGGCAGAGTTCAACATTGCGGCCGACTTGGGACGGCGTACGTTTGAAAATCATCTCATCAGCTGGTGTATTGTCATTGTAATACTGGAAAATATCGTCTTTATTGACAAAGGTAATCTCCATAGGGAGGTGATTGAGGATGAGATTAGCTTGCTCAACTGAGAGATAACCATTACCAAAAGCCTGTTGACTATGGCGATCCAGCACTGCTTCCTTTTCCTTAGGGGTAAAGGTAATGGTGAACTGCCCCTCTGGCGTATCGATAACTTGTTGAACTTGACCTTCTGCCGTGTCTAGCTGCACGGGCTCCTCTGCAATCTTTTCCTCAACAAAACGCTGACGTTCTGGAACCCATTTCTCAGACGGACGGATGATAACATAGCCATAGACATCGCTCTCCTCTGCAATCTGAAGCCAGTCATCCTGGGTGAAGGACTCAAGAAGAATCATGAGGAGGATGGACTCTTCCTTGAAAATCATACTTTCAAACTCTGTCGCAAAAGCTTCAAAAGCTTCTTTTACACTGCTAATCGACACTTCTGGTAATGACTTGGCTGTCATTAGAGCTGTTTGAAAGAGTTCCCTAATCTGATCATCCACTCCCCACATAACTTTTGGAGGTGAATCATGTCCATAGCGCTCCATGATAGGAAAGAAGAGTTCTTCTTTACGTTGGTAATGGATGTCAAATTGCCCCACTAGTCCCATCTGACGCACCAAACCCTTACGCATCTCCGCAAGCATTTCCTCATCTTCCATAGACTCATAGGTATCTAACAATCTCCGAATGCGAATCAAGGCCGCACGGAGAGCCAGATTTTCTTCCTTGAAGACACGAACTGGGTGACCTGGATGCTCGGTATCCTCTACTTCGACACCCTTAACAGCGTTTTTAAAAAGATTGGCATGGACATCACAGAGCTCCATAACATCTTCAAAGGTGACACCTGAGTATGAATTCATCAGCTCGTGCTCCATAAGGGAAATCTCGATAGCTGACACACCTGTAAAGGTCGCATCAAAACGCTCCTGAACCGACTCAGGAGAGGCGCCATTGTGCAATTCTAACAAAATATCCCATAGGACATGAATCCGTTCATCTGCCATTAGTCTAATCCAATCACTTCGTAGCCATTCGCTTCCAGTGTGCGGACAATCTTGTCCATAGGAGTTCCTTCAAGCTTAGAACCCTGTTTGAGCGATACTTTGCGACCGACTGTATTGCGCATCAAGGGATTAGCAAGGGGTTTAAAACCAAGCTCGACTAAAATTTCCAAGACTTCTGGATGCTTGTCCACCACTTCTGCAACAGGAATTGACACATCGATGATATTGTCCATGACGACCTCCATTGTATGTTCTAAAACTCAATGAAAATCAAAGAGCAAACTAGGAAACTAGCCGCTGGTTGCTCAAAACAGTTTTTTGAGGTTGTGGATAGAACTGACGAAGTCAGCTCAAAACACTGTTTTGAGGTTGTAGATAA